>JBEKUI010000399.1:0-3393 GCA_049515175.1 Terriglobia bacterium | reverse complement strand
GATGACGCGTTGGGTTCTTCATCGGAACCTCCGGTGCTATGATTTTGGAATCCCGATTTTGATTGGGATCCCTCTGATGTACTGTCGCGGGGTGTCCTCCAGATCGTTGGAGGTCTATTTGAAGCAGGCGCATGGGGCAGGCGACGGGACTTCCACCGGTTGCATTCGCGGGCAACCCACTCTGCAGCGCAGGTTCGTGACTTGACGAGCGTGCGCAACGCAAGACGGGAGAAGACGGGGGATATCATCACGCCTCCCTCTCACCCTTGCTTCCGAGCTAGGCTGGTTACCCAGATTGTGATGGCTCCAAGGTAATATGTCAAGAGGCAACTGCGACGGGAGTACCGAGGCACATTATGGCCGAGAGTAGTATTGAGAGGCGTGGCTGTGACGACGATCGCGCCATCGCGCTGAGGCGCAATCGAGGCGAAGCCCAACGTTTGGGGTCTTCGTGGTGATGATGCATTCAAGCTCATCATGTTGTCGACCAAGGACCAGCTCATCAGCGAAACTTCTTGAGGAAAATGGGTAACAGTCCGAAGCGGTGGTTCCGAAGAGGAACCGAAAGGAATGTTACCGATGGAAGGAGTAAACGAGGTTCAAGGGAAGAGGAAGAGGACCCGCCCCCGGAAAGGGCGGGTCGGCGGACTATTCGTCCTCAAGCCCATACTCACCCGTTTCAGGTCCGGCGTCCTTCAAAGGATCGCGGACCTGAGGGGGCTTGAACACCTGAACCCCTGGGGCAAGACCATGTGGTCAGCACCTGCGTTTCCACCAGCAACACCTTTATTTGCATTCATGTGGTCGAGACTATGGGGCCGACTAACCCTGCCTGTGGTTAATCTTGTGGCTGTGACAACCTCCGAATTCACCAGGTTCCAATACCAGCGGGAAAATCTTTGTTGAAAACACGGGAGTTAAAGGGAGAAAATGTGGGTAGAGAACCTGGTTGCAAATCAGATTACAGCAGTTATTGAAAGCTATTGATTTGTGTAGTCCATAACTGATTGGAACTAAAAGCCTTGGAGCCGCGTATTGAATCGGAATGATTAGGAGTGCTCTGACCGCCACAAATTCATCTACAGTCGAATCAAGTCCGGTGGACTCTAGCCGCTATTACCAAAACGGATCGATGCCGGTACAGTGAGGCCCCGGGAGTGGCTTTGCTCGTCCCTAACAAACTTTGCGTCGTCGCAGGACCCGGCATTAGGATGGAAAGATGGCAGATCTAGACACGGGATGGCCACGAGATAGTTACACTGGACCAGGCGGAGGATTATACACTGGCCCTGGCGGGGGCCTCTACAACTGGCCCAGGGGGCGGACTATATATGGGGCCAGGGGGCGGATTATGCGCTGGACCTTGTTCAGAACCTTACCGCAACAACTGGCCGCCCAGAGAAGTGTTCCTAGAGTACTTACTCGAAAATGGCCTAGACGATATATATCGTCTTCTAAAAGATGCCTGGGGATTGTAATCGATCAAATTAGACTGAGCCGGACAACAAAAGCCCCCGATTTCTCGAAGGCTTGAGGTAGTCTTTTTATGTTGGAATGTCCGGGATTGCCGGGGATCAAACGCGCCTACCTAAACGCCCACTTTCGCTCAGTCGTCAGTTCCAGCAAGGTGACGCATCTGACACCGAAAGCGCGGTCATCACACACATTAGGCAGCCTAGGCGTCTTGGGGTTACCGCTGCGCGTTTCCTGAGTAATGATTTTTAGGCCTCTATTTTTGGCTTGTGCGATAAGCCAAGGATCTGCGTACGCATCCGTGGCCTTCCCGTAGTTTGCGACGAAAGCCTTATATTTCGCCGACATGCTCCGTATGATCGCCCCTTCAGCATCTATCTCGTGCGCCTTGAAAACATGCACATTGGCGTTCGCCCAACTGAAGAGCTCCTCACCTTTCTGGCCGTCCTTCTTTATCTCGGCCAGCACCTCGGCATGAGAAATGACTACTCCGTCGGCAATCAATCCGGAGATCCGCTCCCAGAGTCCCGGAGTGGTCCTCTTGGATGTCCACGGTTCATCATTGAACATCGCCATCAGGGCACAACTGTCGATGGTATATTCTGCGGGCTTGGAGAAGAGATTATCCTGTTGCATGCAAGTCGATAAGCTTCTCCAGCCCCCTCAGATGTTTGGTTTTCAAGCCTAGGTAATCAGAAGCGCCAGCGTAAGAAAGCTTCCTTTTCTGGTATGCCTGCATGACCAGAGCGCTAAAGGCTGTTCCATTTTTCTTCAGTGCGGTCGTCAATGAAAACCCTCCACCTCCCTTGCGGGGTGGGGCCACCTCTTCTTTCCATGCCTTCGTCTTAGCGTTATACAGGGACAAGGGAATCAATCCCAGTGTTAACAACCTTCTTATAATGACAACCCGACTGACCTTGAAGTCGAGCGCTATCCGTTCTGCGACCTGATCAATTTCTTCCGAGGGCATTGTGGCTCTGCCCCGGAGAAGCCTGTGTGCGGCCAATTCCCTACTGGGGACCAAAAAGCTTGCCGCAAATTGATTGCAGAATACTTCCACCTTACTGACGCTTTTCAACTGACCGAATGACTTGTAGTTGTTACAAATACCCGGCTCGCGCAACAAAATATGAGCAAGTTCGTGGGCGAGTGAGAAATTCTTGGCACCTTCAAAATCCTTGTTATTTACCAGAATCAAATACGGTAGCTGGTCAGCAAAGGAAAACGCGCGACAATCCGCGGTCGGGAAACTGTCCTGGAGACCACTCTTTAGGGTTAGGACTCCGGTGCTTTCGATCTTCTCCCGTAGGTACTCAAAGAAGTCGTCGAACTTCCTGCATTCAAACTGATCTTTTGCGGATATCGACAAGTCGGCCCTTATGCGCTCGCCCAATTCGGATGCGTTCTCGCGCAAAGTAAGGCGTTGATACTTGAAAGACAGTTTCTCGCCAAGGTCGTCGGAGAGGCTTGCAGCGATCTCCTGGATTCGTCGTGCCTTTCTAATGGCTAGGAGTGCTTCCGGAGAGAGCGTCTTGTTGTCCCGCGAACCGATGGTCCTGAGGTCTGGAGGATTCTGTTTTTCCTGTGGAGGGCTATCGAGGAAAAAGACTGCAGGCGGTCGTTTATAGATTTCGGCGAGCTTCTTTATCTGAGCAAAGGTTGGCTGCCCAATACCACGTTCCCACTCCGCTATAAGCGTCGGCGACAGATCCGTCCATGAGCCGGCCCACTGAGCGGTGAGTGTGTCGGTCTTTGGCCCAAATCTGCTCTCGCGAGCCCATTTCAAAACCAGCGGCTCGAATCTGGGACTCTCCATGGTTAAAGTATAGCAATCTGAACCGTCGCTTGGGCCGGTAAATGTTTGGGCTGTGAATGTTTGACACCCGCTCCCAATTCTTGCGATCCGACAGAGTCGCCGAA
>JBEKUI010000398.1:0-2531 GCA_049515175.1 Terriglobia bacterium | reverse complement strand
GCGCTGGGGGCGTGCTACACCCTGGTGCCGTCCAGCCCCGACCTGCAGTCCCTGCGGAAGGCGATCCTGGCAGGCCATACCACCGCAATGACGTCATTCTCCGACGATCAACTCAAGGAGGTGACCAGCCACGGGATGCCCCGCGTGCTGGCCACGCTCGATTCGGTCAAGGATTTCGGCTCCTGGGTTCACCATCACCTCGGAAACGTCGGCGTGTCCTTCTTTCCTCACCCAGGCTTCGAGTGGTCCACTCCCCTGTAGGTCAGGCGGCAGCGGCCAGCCCGGCCAAAACCGCGTGTGGGTGTGGAAGGCCTGTGGGACCGCCGTGAACGGGCTGATTCTTCCGGGTACGGCCTCTAAGCGCCGTAGGCCGCTTGACGCTGCTCATCCGCTGCACTGCCAGGCCGGTACCAGCGGCCTTCGAGTCTGTACTCTCGGGCTAGGGTCTCGATTATTACGAGCGTTCGAAGCCCCCCCCGGGGATCCTCCCGCCGAGTTCCCGCGCTCGTTCCACTGCTCACCGTGGCGCAGAATCGCCATCGCCGAGTCATCATCGGGGAGTGCTGACGACGTTGCCCTCTCTACAGTTTCCGCCCGAGCGGCAGGAGTTCGCGACGGACGAGTCCTCACCATTCGTTCCCAACTTCGAAATCCGCTCTTTCTCCGGTCTCGTCCGAAACGGAGAGAGTTTCGTTTTCAAGAACGAATCCTCCACCTCTTGCGAATCAGAAACCAAGTCTCGTCCAGAGAAGGTTTGATCCCAGGTCAGTCACCACTCGCGCGGTAGCGGAACCGCGCAACTCGTCCGATGCTGTTGAGAGTATCGGATCCTGGGTCTGTTTCCACCACCATGGTCCCGTTGGGGACCATCTTTTGCTGCTTTCAATCCTCCTCGCTATGGCCGCAGTCCCGTCCGTGTGGGCACTGGGTGCACCTGGCCGCCCTGATACCTGTGGACGGCTTCCCGTGTGCTGGCCTCCATTCCGGCCCCGGAACCGCCTTTGGGGTCCGATTTCTCTCTGTTTTCAGCCAAGTTCGGCCTCTCTACGCGGCCAACAGAGAATCTCGGGCCGTGCTCGCAAAGGACCCCCCTGAGGGAAACTCACCCAACCCGATGCGCCAAGAGGTAGCAACAACGTAGGAGATTTCGGCCGTATTTTCGCGGTCTTGGGAAGTTGACCGATCGAGCGAAAACGGCGCATAATCCATCTGGATGCCACTAGATGGCATGTCTGCGTTTCCGGCGCGGGCCAGAGGATAGAGGCGACACGCCCTCGCTATGAGGTTTCATCCGTGATTTTCTCACGTTGAGTGCACGCCCGCCGACTTCACAGCGGCGCCGAGCGACGATTGGAAAGCCTAGATGGCAAGATCGACCGTGCAGGCGTGTCTTCGAGCGAACGCTTCGGAGCTGGTTGGAGACGAAACAATGCGGGCGGCAGTGCGCTCGCCTGGCGATGCCGAGGAAGGAGCGTGGCGGTGCCAGGACGCAGGTGGCCTGAAGTCGGAACTGGCTGATTTCCTGGTGGTCGCCGGTCGGGCGATGCTGAGTCTTCCGCCAGGCCCGGTCGCCCCGGAGGGAGTGCAGGACACGGCCGGGATCGAACTGGGGCCAGGCTCCGTGGTGTACTTCCGTTGCCCCCACTGCCAGCGCCGCGTGCGAGACCTCTACCTGCATGACTCCCACTTCTGGTGCCGGCTGTGCCACGGGCTGGCCTATGTCTCCCAGCAAGAGAGCCGTCCCAAATGGCTACGCCGGACGCGGCAGGAGGTGGCCGCAGCCAGACGAGAAAGGTTTCGCCAGAGGCTGGAGGAGGCGAGGGGAGCGAAGCCCGAGCCAGACTGGGAGCAGCAGCGGCAAGAGATCCAGCGCCGGCTGGAGGAGGAGATGCGGGAGCAGGCACGGCAACGCCGGCTCCGCCATGTCCGGCACAACGGGCGCCCGGGGCGTCCCCGAGACAAGCGCCCGTACCAGCACGACGATTCCCGGCGGGCGAAGCTGCAGCCGGGTGAGGCCTACTGCTGTCGCTGCCGGGCGGCCAGACCCTATCGCTACCCGCGCCGTGCGGAGCTGCTCTGCGCGCTGGATGTGGCGAAGGGAATCGAGATCGACCGGACCGCGATCCGGGCGCGGTGCCGGGTGTGCAATACCCCGGTGTTCCGGATCGTGCGCCCGGAGGCGGCGGAAGGGTTGCAGGAGTACTGGGGCTGATTGAAGAGATAGCCGGCCGCCGACGCGCTGTCAATAACCGCGGAAGTGGGGCGTCCAGTGCGGCATCCGGGCTGGGCTGACTGGTGCGCGTGGCGCCACTTCAGCAGCGCGGACCGGAGAAGAAAGGACTGGATGTTTCGGCGGAAGAGAGCCATTCATGTGTCACATCTCAGGTCCGAAAGAGAGAGACACATGAGCACTGACACATCCGCCCAGATCGCCGAACTCGACGCCCTGCCGATGCGCGACCTTCGAGAGCACTGGCGCGGCCTCATGGGCGCCGACCCGCCTCGCTACAACCGTAGGTTCCTGATCAGAC
>JBEKUI010000397.1:0-2550 GCA_049515175.1 Terriglobia bacterium | reverse complement strand
CAAGGTCGCCGTTCAGACCCAGACGCGCCTCGAAGCGCACCAGTTCCTTGACCGAAGCCAGCACACCGCCCGCGCTGCGAACCTGGGCGTCGGTCTCCTCGTTACCGTGAGCGTTGGATGGGACGCGGGTCACGAAGAACGTCGAGCGGCCCGTCCCCTCACTGCGCAGCAGCGAGATGCCGGAGCGCGCCTCGGCATGCTGTTCAACCACGACGCAATCCAGCTCGTTCTGCAGGAACTCTTCCACCACCTCTTCGTATTCGGGAGAGACTTCGACGAAGTCTGCCAGCACGCCGAGCGGATGGAAGCCGTTTCCGTTGCCGGTGTCGTTATGTGCGAGCAGCCGCCGGACGCTTTCGGTGGAATAGGAGTGACGCGCCAGGGATTCTTCCAGCGCCTGCCTACGCGCCTGCGCGTTGGAGAATTCCTGGCGCAGCGCGTCGAGCCCGGAGCGCCGCAGGGCTTCTTCTGCCCGCGCCGCGTCCAGCGCTGTCGTCGTCTCGCGGACTGACTCGGCGAGGCCCGCGAGCGTGCTCTGCTCACGATCCTGCCGTGATAGCGAGCTCTCGAACTCCGCCGCCAGGCGGTGATGCTCCTGATCGACCGCCTCGACGTCCTTCTTCATTCGCGCCGCCTGTCGGTCGAGCGCCAGGCCGTTCTCCTCCGCCTGGACGAGCTGGTTCCGGAAATCGGCAAGCTGGCTCACCGCGGCGAGCAATTCCTGCCGCGCGCTCTCCAGCGTTGCTTCACCGTCCGTCACCCTGGCAGAAAGTTCTTCCTGGCGATTTGCCAGTTGCTGGACAGCCTGCTGCGCGTCGCTCCAATCCCCCTGCATTTGCGCTGACTGGAGAGTCTTCTCGGCGGCCTCCGCTTCGGCGGCGGAAAGCTGCACGGCGAGTTGTTGACTCTCCGCCTGCGCATCGGCACTGCGCGAGGCAAGCCCCGCCGTCTGCTGGCGCACTTGCTCGATGCGCGCGGTCAGCCGCTCGCGTTCCAGATCACTTTGGGAGATGGCGTGCCGCAGCGTCGTGAGTTGGCCTTCCAACTCGTCGTAGCGCGCACCGGCGGACTTCTGCTCGCGGTCCAGCTGTTCGAGTTGCTGAGCAGACTCGGCACAGGCGGCTTGGAGCGCCTGCATCTCGTCGCCGAGGCGCTGGCAGTCGGCTTCCAGCGTGAGCAGGCGCGACAGGAGGACGACCTTCAGCCGCCCGCGCAGTTCCTCTTGCATTTCGCGGAAGCGCCGCGCCTTGGAAGCCTGGCGCTTGAGTGAATTGACCTGCTTGGTGACCTCTTCCAGGATGTCGGTGATGCGCGAGAGGTTCTGCCGCGAAGTTTCGAGTTTAGCTTCCGCCAGACGCTTGCGCGTCTTGAATTTGGATACTCCCGCTGCTTCTTCAATGATGGCGCGACGATCGGAGGGCTTGGAGCTTAGGATCTGCCCGATGCGGCCCTGTTCAATAATGGCGTACGATTCCGGCCCCAGGCCCGTGCCCATGAACAAATCCTGAATGTCACGCAGGCGGCAGAGGTCGCCGTTAATCAGGTACTCGCTCTCGCCGGAGCGGAACAGGCGCCGCGTCACAACGATTTCTCCCGCGCGATGCTTCAGCGCGTGGGCGCGAGGCGGGGATGCAGATTCATGGCCGCTTCCGTTCCCGTTGTTGCCGTTTCCGTTGCCGGGCAACGCGTCGGCCTCAAGTGCTGCGGTCTGGGATTCGGCCGCCAGAGTGGTGTCGTTATTCTCGGGGAGTTCCGGTCCGGCCTGGGCGTATTCGGGATCGATCAGCGTCAGGCTGACTTCCGCCATGCTGGTGGCGGGACGCGCGCTCGTGCCGTTGAAAATCACGTCCGCCATGCGCTCGCCGCGCAAGGACTTCGCGCTCTGTTCGCCGAGGACCCAGCTGATCGCGTCGGAAAGGTTGGACTTGCCGCAACCGTTCGGACCGACTACCGCCGCGATGCCGTCCGCGAAATCCAGCCGCGTGCGGTCGGCAAAGGATTTGAATCCGAGCAGTTCAACCCGTTTAAGCTTGTACAAGTTACAGCCCTCCCCTGCAGTTCCACTGAACTTGTCCGGACTTGGTTGTTAGAGAACAACACCAAAGCTCTGATCGGGCTGCGCTTGGGACTAGAGCACCCTCCGGGAAATTCTCCGGTGGGTATCGCCACGGAAGCGATCGACGTAAGCGCTCGAATCCCCTATTGATCGGCCCGGTCATACCAATTGGCGCGAAGGTATGACAGACGTGAGATTCCCCTCAACCTCGAGGCCAAACTAGCACGAAAAAAAGGGCCTGTAAAGGGAAAAACCACAATACTTAGAGTTAGTTGGCCATAGAGCCCAAGATGTTGGGATTGTTGAAATCCTGTGGAAAATCCGGCCGGATCGGCCAACCGTCTGCCTTGGGCTTGCCCGCCCCAGTGTTTACCTAGCCAAACTTTCGCAGTTGAGGGGGTAGAGGAACCGCAAGTGGTTTATTTTTAACGAAGCGGTCATAAAGGTCGGCACTACATTTCCAGTTTTGGCTGCACGGCCTGTGCGGCCTCCTC
>JBEKUI010000396.1:0-2580 GCA_049515175.1 Terriglobia bacterium | reverse complement strand
ACGCTGGGCGAGATTGCGAGCGTACGTCACCTGGTGGACGCCATCAACCTGCCGGAAATCCAGGACGAAGCGCGCGGTGCGGAGCGTACCTTCCGCTTCGTCCCGCGCGTCGAGCCGCGCCGGCTCGGGGAGCGCATCCAGCGCGAGGCGGGGACGGAAGTGGTGCTCAACCGCGTGGTGGTCCACGACGCCGATCCCGCGCGCTGGTGCGAAGAAACGCGCGCCAAGCACGGCATCGAGCACGTGATTCTGGTGGGCGGCGAGTCGGCGGCGATTCGCTATCCGGGGCCGGGGCCACTCGCGGCGGCGCAATTGATTCGCGAGGCGGGGCTGGCGCTTTCCCTCGGCGGGATCATCATCTCCAGCCGCCCCAACGAGGCGGAACGGGTTCGCGCCAAGGTGGCGGCGGGTCTGACTTTCTTTACCACCCAGATTCTGTTTGACTCCAACGACATCGTCTGGCTGATTCAGCGCTTGAACGGCCTGGAGGCGCGGGTGCTCCTCAGCTTTGCGCCCGTCTGCCATCCCGGAGACTTGAAGTTCTTGCGGTGGCTGGGGGCCGACATCCCGCCCAGCCTGGACCGCTTCCTCCTGGGCGAGGAGGGCGGCGCGGCGAAGGAGACTTGTTTCGAGCGCTCGCTGGACATGGCGCAACGTGTCTTGATGGATGTGTTCGACAACCTGCCTCCTGATCCGCCCCTGCTGGGCATCAATGTGGAGCACGTCAATCGCCGCAATTTCTCGTCCGCGGTGAAGATGGTCGAGCGCCTGGGCGACCTCTACTCCAACCTGATTGCTGCGCGCAGCAGCCGGGAGTGACAAGAATCATTCTCGGCTGGAAACGGCCCGCGATGATCAGTGGGTTGTTTTGTGGTTAGTATATAGCCCATTTTTCCTATTCACGATTCAAGAAAACTCTGTTAAAGAAGAGTTGAGAATTTGTCGACCTCCATAGGTGAGTGGAGGAGCCGGACATTGAGACGTTGCGCACAAAAAGGGAGGACGAAAGCATGAAGGCGTCGTGGATGCAGGCTCAGGCGGTCCTGCAGGTCCTCCATTGCGAGGAGTCCGGCCAGGACCTGGTGGAATACGCCATGGTGATGGTGATCATTGGCCTGGCGGCAACGGCCGCCATGGGGACCGTCGCCAGCCAGATTAATACCGTCTTCATGAACCTCGCGAACAAAATCTCCAGGCAGGGAAGCTGATTCGCGGCCGCGCTCTGCGTAAACTTTGTCTTGGGCCCCGATGCTCTCCCTCTTTACTCCCTCCGCCGGCGAACGCCGCGGCTGGCCATTCTGCCTCACCCGGAATAGAATCCCTGCATGTCGCGAAAGAAGACCGCGCCACCCGGGCCGCTGGTGAACGTCGCCGTGCTGGCGGCGCTGCGCGAGCCGCTCACGTATCGTGTTCCGCCGTCGCTCGACGTGCGCGTGGGGCAGCGTGTCCTGATTCCGCTCGCGACGCGGCGCGCTATCGGGGTGGTCATTGAGCCGGTCGCGCAGGTTGCGCCTGGCGTCAAGGTGCGGGAAGTGCTGCGCGTCCTGGACGTCGAGCCCGTCCTCTCACCGGAACTCGTCACCCTGGGCCTCTGGATCGCCGAATACTATCTGGCGCCGGTGGGCGAAGTCTTCCGCGCCATGCTGCCCCTGCGCGCCGAAACGCGGCGGCAGAAGCTGCTGGCGCTGACGGAGAAAGGCCGCGAGCGGCTGCGCGAGCTGCAATCGAGCCTGCTGCCCGAGATTCGCGCCAGCGAAGTAGCGCGGTTCCTTGCGCATCTCGACGGTGCTGTCGCGGCGCGAGCCGGCGCGACGCTCGACAGTCTGCGCCGCAAATTTCCGAAGACGGCGGCGGAGCTCATTCAGCAGAGCTGCGCGGCGGGCTTCGCGGTCGCGTCGGAAGTCGAGCGGGATCGCGGCCGGCGAGAAATCTGGAGCGTGCGCCTGGCCGGGCCCGCCCTGCCGGAGCCGCCGGTACGGCTCTCTCCCGTGGCGCGACGAATTCTCGATGCGCTGGCGCGGGAGGGTGCCGCGGACGATCATCGCGAACTGCTCAAGTCTTCACGGGCGAGCCTGGAACATCTCCGCAAGCTCAAGCGCGACGGTCTCATCGAACTGGGCGAGGCGTCCCTTGCCTCGCTGGAGCCGCCCGCCGGTGAACGGGCGGCGGAGATCAATCTCACTCCTGCCCAGGCGAGCATTCTTGAGCAACTGCAGGGCTGGCTCGACTGTCGCCAGTTTCATCCCGCGCTCCTGCACGGAGTGACGGCGAGTGGGAAGACAGAAATCTATTTGCGCCTGATGGCGCGCTGCCTGGAGCAGGGCCGGACGGCGCTGATGCTGGTGCCGGAGATCGCCCTGACCCCGGCCGTGCAGGGGCAATTCCTGGCGCGCTTCGGCACGCTGGTGGCGGTGTTGCACTCCGCCCTCAGCGAGAACGAGCGGCACCAGGCCTGGTGGCGGGTACGACGCGGTGAGGCGCGCGTTGTCCTCGGCACACGCTCGGCGGTTTTTGCGCCCGTCGAGAACCTGGGTCTCGTGGTTGTCGATGAAGAACACGACGGGAGTTATAAGCAGGATG
>JBEKUI010000395.1:0-2611 GCA_049515175.1 Terriglobia bacterium | reverse complement strand
ATGAGCTGCATCTCCTCAACGATCAGACCACACCGCGGAATGTGGGCGGGTGGCGCAGACATCGATCCTGTGATGTCTGCCGTCAAAAAACGACGCCCACTAGGCCCAAGTGCGGTCGCGGGTGATCCCCTTGGCGAGCATCTCCTGGACGTGCGCAGCATCGTCGCGCACCTGCCAATCGAACATCCCGACGGCGATGAAGTCGGCGCCCTTCTCGAAGGCGTGCTGAAATCCTTCCAGCGGCTTATCGCGGCCCGCGCCCAGGACTTTGAAGCCAATCCAGGGCTTCTTGATGTTCTTCATAAACGCGGCGATTTCCGACGGCGCGCTGGAGTAGTAATTCACCCGGTTGATCGTGAACATGTAGAAGTCCGGATCGAGTTGAGCCTTCTCGCTGCCTTGGACCGTGGCCAGGAGGTGCGCGCCGACGCCGGCCGCCAGGCCCGCCTTGCGGAAGCCTTCCAGGATGCGGCCGATCTCCTCTGCCTTGCCCTGCTTCGCGAAGTTATCGCTGACGTTCCCGTGCAGATAGATCGCGATGGCGCCGTGATCGCGGGCGCGCTTGGCGTTCTCGACCGGGTCGCCCTGCTCGGGCGCGGAACAGGCGATCCATTGCAGCTTGCCGCCGCGCTCGCGCTTGAACTTCTCATAGTGCTCGAAGATGTGGGGATCGGCGCGCATCAGCGTGGTGTTGATGCCGTTCTGCTCGGCGAGCGTCCAGGTCTCGAGAATCTTCTCGGTCGTGAAGTAGTGGGTCATCAAGGCGGATTGATAGAGTAGCTCGCCGGCGTGCGCGGAGCCGGAAATCAGATTGCCGCCAATGATGAGCCGGGAGATGTCATGCTGCCCCAGCTTGCCGCGCTGCAATCCTTTGACGGGTTCCTTGACCTTCCCGTAATCCGAGCGATCCACCAGTTGCGCCAGCAACGCCCGATGTTCGTAAGGAAGTCCTGCGAGCGAGATCCCCAGGGATGTTTTCAATAGTCCACGACGGCTGATTTTCCTCATAAAAGAGTCCTCCCGAAGTGACCTGGCGAGGGGAACAGAACCACGGCACGGGGTCGCTGACTGTGCCGCGGGCCTAGGGTGGAAGGCATTATCCCATAACCGGCACGACAAGGGAACGCACGGCGCGTGCTTCGTCGCTGAGCAGGAAGCGAATCACGCGCGCGACGTCTTCCGTCTTGACCCACTTGGAGAAGTCGGCGGTGGGCATGGAGCGGCGGTTGGCGGGAGTGTCCATGGTGCCGGGCATCAAGCAATGCACGTGGATGTCGAAGTCTTTGAGTTCGTCGGCGAGAATCTCGCTGAGCTGCTGCACCGCGCCTTTCGAGACCGCGTAGGCCGCAATCCCCGCGCCACCGCCGCGCCGGATCGCGCCGCTGGAGATCGTCACGATGCGCCCGAAATTCCGCTCAATCATCACCGGGACGACAACACGAAGGCAATTGACCAGGGAGCGAAAGTTGAGGGCGAACATGCGGTCCCAGGTCCGGTCGTCGGTCTCGTAGCTTTTGCCCGCCGCAAAGCCTCCGGCAATCGCCACCAGAAAGTCGGCGCGGCTCCAACGGGCCACAACGTCTCCGACAAAAGCCGCAACCTCCGCCGGCTGAGTCAGATCCACTTTCGCGCCCCAGAGCCGTCCGCCCGCATCTCCAGCGCCTGTGACGAGCCTGTTCCACTCCTCATCGACGACGTAGGTGACGGCCACGCGCGCGCCTTGGTTGAGCAACTCTGCGACGACACTTCCGCCCAGCGCGCCCGTTCCGCCGGTAACGATCGCGACGCGATTCTGCAAGTCCATCACGACACCTCTCCGATCAAATCCCCTAGAGGGTCACCATCATAACAGAGGGTCCAACCGGCAGATAGCGGAGTGGATTTCGAGGAAACAGATAGGGCCGATGCGGGCGGACATCCGCTCTGGACTTTTGCGAACTGAAATCAGGTGTAGCGGACCTCGGTCCTGGCGCGCAGGGGGATGAGGGTATAGTCGAATTCTTTCTGTTCCTCGTCGCGTTCCTGGATGACCAGCATGTAGTTGCCGATGCGGGCGACGAGGCCGGCGGTGGTGACCTTCTTGCCGATCCACTGGCCGCGCTGGCGCATTTCATTGAAGTCGGGCAGCTTCTCGCGCGAGGCGCTAAAGGCGTCTTCCCAGTCCACTTCGCCTGGACGGAATTTGACGCCATTAATCACTACGCCCTTTGCTCTGGCCACAGTTTGCTCTCCCCGGGATTTGGATGCTGCTCGGGGCGCCCCCAAGGGTTCCCGCCGTGCCCCAAAGACTAACCAGCCTTGGCGCTTGTTGCAAGAGGCAATTGAATTTGCCGGACGAGGGATGCCGCGGGGCCCCGGGGGTTGGAGGGTCGCCAGCCACCGCCTGCAGGCGCACCTTTCCGGATTTGGGTTCCATTCATTCCTCGTCTTCCGGGGGTGGAGCATGGAGGTGCGAGCAAGAAGTTTTTTCCGAAGCAATGAACTTTTCACCTTCGATCCTCGCAGCCCCGGCGTTGCTCTCTCGGAACTCCTTGAAAATAAAGGGACTCTTCTTTCTGATCTGTGGAACATGATGTGCGTTAGACGGCCACGATACCGCGACTTGCAGCGT
>JBEKUI010000394.1:0-5100 GCA_049515175.1 Terriglobia bacterium | reverse complement strand
CTTCTTTTCGCCGCGCAAGGGCCTGCCGAATTGGCGCGGATTCTCAGCTTCCCGGACACGTTCGCGCAGGTAATGGACAATCGCAGTTTGAGCTAGGCGATCCAGTTTAGTGATTTGCGTTTCTGCCGTGCGGGAAATCTCAACGCGCCAGGCCAAGGCGGCGCTCCAGTTGTTTGAGGCTGATGGTGGGCTCATTGCGCTCCAGGACTGAGATCCCCAGGAGGTAGTCTTCCCTTTCTTCCAGGTACTGGCGGATGGCCTCGCGCGCATAAAAGCTCTTGCTGCGCCCTGTCCTTTTGGCGAGCCTTTCCAGCCGCCTTTCCAGCGTTGCTTCCAGGCGAATTCCCAACATAGCCACGAGCCTCCGGATCGTTAAACTTGTTAAACAATAGCACGACGACAGCACAAGGGCAATCCCTGTGGGCCAGTCCCGCTCACGGGGACCAGCGCTAGAGCGAGCGCAGCCAATTCAAAACGGCATCGGTTTGTGCGGCGGGCACGCCCTCGGCCCAGAGGCATTCATCGCCTTTGCGCAGCAGAATGATCTGGCCGCTGGCGGCTGCGCCCACGAACAGATCCGTGGAAGAGCGCGGATCGGGCGCGAGTTCGGGATATTTCTTGGTAAGCAGGGTGTGGTAATCGCGGAAGAAGGTAAGAGCCTGTTCCGGATCGCTCCAGCGCGTGCGCGCCACGAGCGCCAGCCGGCCGTCGCGCTGGCTCTCATAGATGATGTAGCGGTCGGCGAGCCAGTTCGGGGCCACGGACTTCGCTTCCGCCTCGGAGAGGAACTGGCCGAGGAGCGCGTAATAGCCGAGCTCGCCGAGAGTGTTTTCGGTGAGCACGTGCAGACCAGCGGCCCCTTCCAGCATCGGCGGGCGAGCCAGCGTCATCGCCGGAAGGGATCGCTTCTCAAGGTAGAAACTCGGCTCAAAGATCTCTTTGGTGGTGGAGGGAGGGTGGGCAAACACGGCGTTGAGTTTTTCCCATCCGCCTTGGCCGAGCGCCGCCTGCACGAATCCCATTCCCTGAACGTAGGGGAAAAGCGCCTCGATGCGCAGGAAGTAGGGAGCGGCGGTGAAGGCGGGAAACTCCGCGTACTGCTGATGGACGACCGACTCCATCATGGGCTGGAGCGAAGGCAGCGCGGTGAGCGGAACGTTGCCAATCATCTTCTGCATCATGGCGGCGGTGGCGTGGCCTTCCATAATCGCCTGCCGCGCGCCCGAGGCGTCGTCGTTGGCGCGCTGGGCGCCCATGAACTGGAGGAGATCGAAGTTCTGGTCCTGGAGCGCGTGGGTCAGTTCGTGGGCGAGCACCAGACGCTGCATCTCCTCGGCGGGCCAGTCGGCGATGAACATTGTCTTACGGTGCGGGTCGTAGGCGCCCGCCGCCTGCTCGGTGTAAAAGGAGAGGAGGAATTTCCGCAGATCGAATTCCTTCGAGACCACACCGAAGGCCTTGAGCTGCGCCTCCTCCTTGTGGATTTGTGGCGGCGTGTATTCTTCGTCCAGATTCTCTTCCAGGAACTTGCGGATCTCGGTGCGGGAGAGGATGAGTTTCTTGAGCGGACCTTTGATGGGCAGGCCGGTGATTTTGCTCATCTCCTGCAAGACTTCGTCGGCGGTAGCGAGAAGCGACTCCGCCTTGGGCGGGGCGGGTGGCGCGGCCGCCTGCGGCGAAGAGTTTTGGGCTGAGACGGCGGGCGCTGCCAGAGCGAGCACCAGAAGTGCCGCGACAAAGCCGGGAACCGGAAACTGGAACATGGAAGCTCGAAGATTGAATGTGGAATCTTGATTCCGACTGCGCATGGTTCTGCTCGCGACGAGGCAGCTCCGAGCCAGCGGGCGCGATGCATGGCGCCCTTTCATCCGCGACTCGCGGTTTGACCCTGACCCTCTACGAGACTATCATGAAAGTTGCGCGAGCAAGCCGGGCGATCGCTGCCCCGTCCGAGCGCCCGCTTCGGCGGGTTGGCATGGAAGGGGGAGAGGAAAGTCCGAACTCCGCAGGGCAGTGTGCTCGCTAACGGCGAGGGTTGGCGGGGGATTCCCGCAAGGGACGTACGCCGCCGGCACGGAAAGTGCCACAGAAAATATACCGTTCGTCTGTCGACGAATAAGGGTGAAAAGGTGCGGGCCGCTTCGGTGGCCTTAATGTAAGAGCGCACCGCGCGGACCGTGAGGCCCGGGGCAGGGCAAACCCCACACGGAGCAAGACCAAATAGGAGAGGAGGAGTGGCCCGCTCCGCAATGCCGCCGCTCCGCCGCGAACAGCGGTGAGTGACGACAGGCAACTCTCGGGTAGGTCGCTGGAGCCCGCCAGCAATGGCGGGACTAGAGGAATGATCGTCGCCCCGGCGCAAGCCGGGGAACAGAATTCGGCTTACAGGCTTGTTCGCGCTTTTCTTCTTTGTTTTCTGTCACATCACTGAATTGTGCCCCTCGATTGTGACACAGGTGTGACGGAAAATTTTACACGGTCGGTCGGCAACGCGCTTTCTAATCCAGCGTCGGACTCCAAGATTGCGCGGACCCGCTCCCGGAGTTCCCGAACGAAGGGGGTGTAATACTCCGGCGCGATGGCCAAGAGCCAACATGCGTTCGTACAATCGTGGCCGGGTCAGCGGGGTGCCGGTCGAAGGATTCATCAAAACGCGGTCGGTGGTCTGGGGGTTCTGCCGCTCCCGCTCCGCTTCCAGCGCGAACAGCAATTCCGTGTGAATGGGCAGGATGACTTTCTTTCCCCTCTTCTGCGTCACTCGCTCGACTTCTTTTGTGTCCAGGTGGACTTCCCTCCAAGTCAGTGTGACAGCATCGCCACCGCGTAGCCCCGTCCACCGCAGTAGGAGGAACGCGAGCAAGTCATCTCCCGCGTGACCTCGCAATCGGGTCAAGTCATCCCCCGTGAAAGGTTCGGCCCCACCTTGGGGATTCTCACCGGGTCTGCCTTCCATTCGGACGGGATTTTTGAGAGTCCATTCGTTTTCCACGGCAAACGAGAAAAGCCGATGCAAGATGGCCGCATCCAAAATAAGACCGGTCGCTCCGCGTGAGAATTTCTTTTGCTTGATGCGCTGGACTCGCCATGCTTTGAAACTCTCTACCAGGGGCCTGTCTATGTCCCGCAACAGGGTGATTTTCCGTTCTTCGAGAAATACGCCGAAGTCCCGGACAGTCACCCGATACCGGGACGCCGTGGATTCCCGCAGCTTGCCCAAGCTCACCCGCTGGACCAGGTGGGCTTCGAACGCTTCGCACAAACGTTCCCACGTGGGCAACTTCTGTTCCTTCACGCCGGTAAAATCCGCGAATCGTGAAAACGTTAACTCGGGAAGGGCCGCCTTGAGTTCCGGCCACAACTTCGAGTCGGCACCCTCGGAAAGCGCAGTCTCAAGCCGGTGGGAAAGGCGAAGGGCTGCGTCTTGGTTGCGTGTTCCCAACGGCCCCCGAAGTCGAGTAGGCCCAGAGAAGAAATCAACATGAAAACTCTTGCCGCGCTTACGGGTCGTGAGCATGTCAAACTCCCCCTTTCCTTAACCCTTCGTCGATGAAGCGCCGGATGCGTTCGATCACCCTGAGCCTTGCGGGTGTTGAGAGGTTCGTCCGCGTCATTCGTTGCCGGGTATTCAGCCACGATCGTCCGTTTCTGCCAAGTCTTTCATACCGACATACACATCGCAAGCCTCAGTCAGCGCAAGTGTTTCACGATGCAGCGAAGATGACTCAGTCTTGAGCCGCCGTCTTGGGTTGTGGACCGCGGTCAGGAAAGATAGGCGATCGACTTTCTACTAAGAGGAATCAACATAGACGCCTCGTGTGCCGACTTTCTATTTGCAACACGGTGCTGGCGGACACGGCTTTTTTGCCTCTCTTGCCAGGGGGCGCGAAATCCAGCACCTTTGCACCCGCAGCCCGGAGCCGATTGTACACGCTTCCTCGCGAGCACCGCCATCGCCTGGCCAGTTCTCCGACCGAAAAGAAGTCTTGGCGGACAGGCGGACGGCGACGATCCACCAAATCCAAGACCGCATCCTCTGAGAGTCCAAACAGGGAAGCAACCTCCGAAATGGACAAGGCGTCAGGACGGCGGTGCCTCGGGCAAAGTTCAGACGAATTGGCTTGCTCCGACATCACTCGGTTTGCCTCTGGACCAGCGCACCTGGTCAGAAGGTTTGACAGGATAACAACGAGTGAACTCCTCGGTTATTTTGCCAAACCACTAATACCCAAATAAACGCAAAACCTCACCGGTCGAGATTCCTCATCTCACCGGGACTGAGCAAAGATCAGTGGGGCGGCAGCTGGGCATTGATGGGCTCTGATGAGACCAAAGGTAATGTGGCCGGTTCCCGAGCCCCACGGCGTCCCCTGGCGCGATAGATGTTCGGAGACAAACTCCCCCAAGTACCTGAATACTCGATTTTCGCGGCTCCAGTTAGGAATTTTTAGAGACCCGCAAGTTTTTGAGGAGATCCGGAGAAGTCAAAATGCAGGAACTGGACCGGCGATGCTTCCCTTGGCCATGCTCCCCCCATGGCATGGTCCCCCGCAAAGCAGACAACCCGACCGAGCGCACGGTCGGATTCCTCGTCTTCTGCCACCTATGCGCGTCCCGTTCGGATAGGGCATGACAAGTTACACAGGATACACAGGCTACACGGGGATATACGTGGATACACATGATATATGACTTATGTAGGATATAATTCTCTTGACAACCCACTCAGCCGCGCGTACATTGGGTTGTGCTCTAGGCACGCGGAGGAGAAAATGCCTGAGGAACCCCCTAAGATTTCACAGGAACACGCATCCCTGCTCCGCAATGCGTTGGACATTCAGACCGCCAAGGCGGTGCCGCTCGCAGCCCCCGCGATTCCGACTTCGGGAACTGCTCCAGAAGCTCAAAATGCCAGCAAATTTCTTGCGTAGGGAAGGGGGAAGGGATCGGGACGGCAGAATGCCACACAAAGCGCAGCGGCCTCTGGTTTGAGTACTTGCGCATCATTCAAGAACTACGACCTCGTTGGGTACTCATTGAGAACGTTTCTCGCCTCCTCCATAAGGAAGATAGTGCCGGGATTTTCCCCGACATGGAAGGAGC
>JBEKUI010000393.1:0-2679 GCA_049515175.1 Terriglobia bacterium | reverse complement strand
CTGATCGCATGCAATCCGCTGCTGGAGTTTGAGCTCGGCACGCGGCGCGAACCTTGCCAGCCGGGCGTGCAGTTCGGCTCGCGCTTTCCCGGCTCGCCCCGTGAAACCCTGGTGGTGGACTTCCTCCCTGACCGGCTCTTGCGCAGTGTCTCGAACGTCGTTCGAGTTTTTGGAGGAGCCCTGGTGCTCGATAAGTGGACGTGCAACTGCGACGGCCGCCAGGCGATCTTCTATCGTTCGACGGATCAGGAAGGCTCCGCCTACTCCGCCGCGCTGATCGATCACGGCTTCTGCTTTAACGACGGCGACTGGAGTTTTCCCGACAGCCCCATCCGCAGCCTCTATCCCCGGCGGATTGTCTATGAAAGCATCAAAGGATTGCACTCGTTTGAACCCTTTCTCTCGCGCGTCGAGAACCTGGACGCGGCAGAACTTGAGAATTGCGTGCGCGATATTCCCGCGGAATGGTGTGGCGAGCATCCTGAACAGTTGACACGCCTGGTCGAGCGGCTGTACGAGCGCCGCCGGCGGGTTCGTCAGGCGCTCGTCGACGCGAAGAACAGCTCGCTCGCACCGTTCCCGAATTGGAAGTGATTTCTGTAGCGGCGATGTCCCCATCGCCGCCGGAGAGGCATTGAAGGCATCGGCGGTGAGACACCGCCACTACAGCCAGCGAGGCACATGGCGGAAGAATCACAACTCAAGCCGTGTTCGTTCTTCCTGGTGCGCTATGTCCCGGACATCGTCCGCGACGAGGGGCTGAACATCGGTCTGTTCCTCTACAGCCCGCAGGAGGACTATCTCGACTGCCTCTTCACCGACGACTTCCGCCGTGTGCGCGCCTTTCATCCGCAGGCGGATCTGGAGCTGCTGCGCGCCCTGCCGGAGCACTTCGAGCAGGAAATCAAGGAGCGAGAAAGCGGCCTGGCGGATTTCGTGCGCGAGATGCAGGAAAGCTATGCCAACGCCGTGCAGGTGACCTCGCCGCGCGCCTGCCTGACCGCCGACCCGCAAGCCGAGATGCAGAACCTGTTCGCGCGCTATGTGGGTGTTCGCCGCGCCGCGGCGCTCGAACCGGATACGCGCATGCGGATCCGGCAGCGCCTCACCGACGCCCTGGCGCGGCACGGCGTGCTCGATCATCCGGCGTTCGAGAAGCGCATTCCCGCCGCGCAGTGGACCGGCTCGGGTGACCCCTTCCGGTTCGACTTCGGCTATCGCCCCGTCCAAGTCGAAGGCCGGCCGAATGGCCACGTCAAGTTCATCCACGCTCTGTCACTCAAGCGCGATAACGACCTCGCCCACGTGCTCGCCAACACCCTGCGCTACGTGCGCGAGAAGGAGCCCGCTTCGCTCACCGCGGTCATCGAAGGCTTGCCGCAGGCCGGAGATGAGACCGCCCTGCACTCGCAGCGCATCCTCGAAGACGCGCAGGTCGCCCTCCAACCCCTCGCCGGGCTCGACGAATACGCGCAGTCGATCCGCCGCGAACTCCTGGCCTAGCATCACTTCAACGGAGGGAGGGATTGTATTTCTGACGACTCAGGGTTCCGAACTGAGACAATCCGGCTGGACAATCAGGAATCCAAAATCCAAAATCTAAAATCAACACGTGCCATGAGTCTGAAGCTCAAGGTCGAGTGTTACTCCGGCCACAAGGCGGATGAGCGGCCGCGGCGCTTCACGGCGCGCGCGCCCAACGCGCGAACCTATGAAGTAAAGGAAGTGTTGGACCAGTGGTACGGCGTGGGCTATCAATCTTTCAAGGTCCGCGCCGATGACGGCAACCTCTATGTCCTGAAACACCACGAAAAGGACGATGTCTGGACGCTCGAATCCTTCCGGCGCGGCGATCGTTGATCCTCCCGCCGGTCCCCCCTGTTAACTCTCTGGTTCAATGACAAACCCGCCGGGAAGTGATTAAATGCATGGGCCCAAGGGCCAAGGGATTGCGCGGAGAAGTGCTTTCACTCCGCCGCTCGGTCCCGGCGTTTTATCAGAACGAAAGGCGGCAGGCGGGGCGGGTCCCTCTCGGCCGCCGTGTCAGATGCTCATGCAGAAGGGCGAGAGTGCCATTTCGGCGGCGGTGGCGGCGGTGATCCTGCTGGTCTTCATCGCTGTCCAGCAGCGCTGGCAAATTGCGACGCTGCAAGACCTCGCCAGCTCCGCCGAGGAGTACGTTCTCTCGACCACCGGCTTGCGCGGCCAAATCCCCGAGCTCTCCGGTTTTGAAAGAGTGAAGACTTACCGTCTGGGAAATTATCGCGCCGCGCTCTACCGCGCCAGCCCCGCGCCTCTGGTGTTCGCTCCCGGGCGCTTTGTCGTCTATGACTACGGCAACAAGCCGGTCTTCAAGCTGGACACGCTGGAAGGTTCGCGCGATCCTTGGACCGCCGTCTACGATTTCGCCGGGCGCAACGGCCTGACGCCCGCGGGCAACCGCAAGACCAATTACGCGCTCGACCTGACGGGGGGAGGCACTCTGGATGCCCTGGTCGCGCAATACTCCGGCGGCGACCATTGCTGCACCGTGGCCACGGTCCTGGAGCTCGGGAAAGAGTCCGTCCGCGTGATGGGGCGGATCGGCGGGCTCGACGGCCTCCCCTTCGAAGGGCTGGAGCTGCGCAAGGTCGATAAGGACACCGCCTGGGAGATCATTGCCCACCAACCCTTTCGCAC
>JBEKUI010000392.1:0-2696 GCA_049515175.1 Terriglobia bacterium | reverse complement strand
TCCTCCCGCCCATGAACCTCTCCTGCGGCGGCCGCCTGGCGAAGGAAGTGATCGAGAAGAAATTCGGCTGGCGCGTAATGCCCGACCGCGTGGCCAACCTGACCGTCGAACACAATGGGCGCCCGGCATGCCACTACTGCGGCACCTGCGAGCGCGGCTGCCACACGGCGTCGTATTTCAACAGCCCCTCAGTGACGCTCCCCGCCGCGGCGCGCACCGGCCGCTTTACGTTGGTAAGCGACGCGGTGGTGAGCCACGTGACGACCAACGCCGAGGGCCAAGCCACCGGCGTCGCCTATATCGACCGTAGCAGCCATGCGGCGCACGAAGCCCGCGCCCGCATCGTCGTGCTGGCCGCGTCGGCGCTCGAATCGACGCGCATCCTGCTCAATTCCCGTGCCCCGCGCCATCCCAACGGCTTGGGAAATTCCAGCGGTGCCCTCGGCCACTACCTCATGGACCACTTCACGCTGGAAGGCGGAGGAGGGTTCCTGCCGGCCCTCAAGTCCTCGCAGCGCGAACCGGAAGGCCGGCCCTGCGGCTTCCTCATCCCCAAATTCGTCAACGTGGGAAAGAACGTCAACAAGAATTTCCTGCGCGGCTACCGCATGGACGGCGACGGCAGCCAATCGTTGTACGAACACGCCTTTTCCATCCCCGGCTTCGGCGCGGAGATCCGACGCAAAGTGAAGCAGGAGATTCCGGTCTACTTCGGCATGATGGTGCAGGGTGATTGCCTGCCGCGCTTCGACAATTACGTCGAGTTGGATCCGGCGAAGAAGGACGCCTGGGGAATCCCGGCGCTGCGCATCCACGCCAGCTACGGCGAGAACGACCACGCCATGGCCAAGGCCATGCGGCAGGATTTGAAGGAAATCCTCGACGCCATGAAGGTCGAAAGCCCGCGCCCGCCCCGCGAAGGCCTGAGCCTCTTTGGCAAGAACATCCACGAGTGCGGCACGGCGCGCATGGGCAGCAATCCGAAGACCAGCGTCCTGAACGCCTTCAACCAGATGCACGACGTGAAGAACGTCTTTGTCACCGACGGCGCGTGTTTCACGGCGGAGGGGCCGTACGAACCAACCTTGACGATTATGGCTATTTCGGCGCGGGCCGCGCATTACATCGCGGAAAGCTCGCGCCGCGGGGAATTGTAGGGGGTTTGAAGCTGTTGGGTTGATCGCCGCCCAGCAATGATCCCAGCCCTCTCCCTCAGGGAGAGGGTGGCCCTAAGGGCCGAGTGAGGGAAGCTTCGACCCCGCATCCGGCGAAGGAGGAACGATGAAGGAACAGGACCACAACCGTCAGCACGACCTCACCCGCCGCCAGTGGCTGCTGCGGCTGGGTCAGAGCGTGGCCCTCACCGGCTTCAGCGGGACGGTCAGCGATCTCGCCGCTCAGACGGCCTCCCAAGCCAACCCTGCGGATTCTTCCCCAGCTGCCCTGCCCCCGGGTCTCTATCTGCCTTCGCCCGACCATCTTTCCCACGCCCTGGTCAGCGACGATCGTTTCCACGCCATCGTGCCGGGCAGCGAAACGGAATACGCGCAGCCTCGCACCGGGCCCTACCAACCGCTATTCTTTTCGGCCGAGGAATATCCCGTGGCGCGCCGTCTGGTCGAGTTGCTGCTCGGCGAGGCGCCGCCCGCCGTCGTGGAAGAAGTCACCGAATGGCTCGACCTGGCAGTTTTCAGTTCCGCCCGGGTCCGCCAGACGGCGCGGCAACTGGCGCCGGAATACCGCCTCGTCGCGCTCCACTTCCACGGCGAAGACGAGGTTGGCCGCATCGAGGCCGACGACCCGCAGCGGGCCTGGCGCGAGGGCCTCGCCTGGCTGGCGCGAGAATCGCCCTCGCGTTTTCACAAAGCCTTCCTGGATCTCTCCGCCCCCGAACAGCTTCAAATGATGAGCCTCATTTGCGATGAGCGCGCCAATCGGGACGCCAACAATGCCGGCGTGCGACTGTTCCAGGCGCTCAAAGCCGAAGCGCTGCGCGGTTTCTACACCTCGCGTGCCGGGCTCGACGAGCTCGACTACCAGGGCAACACCTTCCACGCCGAGTGCCCCGGTTGCAGCGCGCGCGGACCTTCATGAGCCGACGGAAGTCTCCCTTTCCCCCAAGCTGGCCGGCTTGGCGGTCCCCACGGCTTCTCCCCGGACCGGATTCCCTACGTTCGAACGCAAGGTGACCCAGTCGGTTTCCGTGCGCTTCCACTCGGGGACCAAGAAACCGAAAGACTCAAAGAACTCACGGATGCGCGGGCGCGGCCAGCCGACGATCTTCTCCAGAATCGGGACCAGCATGGCGAGCGCGCTCTTGCTCAGCACGGTGCGCTTGGCGATGTGCGCGACGTGCTTGCTCTCCGACACAGCGATAGTGAATCCGTCGCGCGCGTTGACGTGCAGCATGACGTGAATGTCCGAGCTGCCGTCGCCGGCGTAAACGATGTGGTCGGGGCCGATCTCGAGCTTGCCCTGCAGCCGGTCGAGTACCGCGACCTTGCCGTAACCCGCCGTGGCCCTGACAATCCTTTCGATCTCACCAGCGCTGTTGTAGAGAAAGTCGGTGCCGAAGATGTGGTCTTCCGGCACCACGCCCTCCAGGGCCGAACGGATCACCTCCGAGGGCGCGGCGGAGAGGACAAAGAATTCGAAACCGTACCCTTCAATCCCGCCCGCGAGGATCTGCTGCAATA
>JBEKUI010000391.1:0-2740 GCA_049515175.1 Terriglobia bacterium | reverse complement strand
GTTGTGCCACGATAGCCTTCAATCGCTCGGCGGTGAGTGCCAACGCCTCTTCCCAGGAGCTTGCTTCCTGTTTCCCGTTGTGCCGCACGCGCGGCGCGGTGAGGCGCTGCGGGCTGTTGACGAAATCCCAGCCGAACCGGCCCTTGGCGCAGAGAAACTCGCCGTTGATCCCCGAGTGGTCGCGATTGTTGGCGCGAATGATCTCGTTGTTGCGGACGGAGAGCGTCGTTTTGCACCCGTCGCCACAGTGATTGCAGACCGTGCCGGTATAGGTCAATTCCCAGGGGCGGGTCTTGTATCGATAAGTGCCGCTGGTGAGCGCGCCGACCGGGCAGATGTCAATGCACATGCCGCACTCTTCGCACTCGAGATGGTCGCCGCGATTAGGAATGATCTCGCTGTGGGCGCCGCGGAAGCCGATCCCGTACGCGTTCACGTCCATCCCTTCATCGCAGACGCGAATGCAGCGGTAGCAGAGAATGCAGCGCGGCCGGTCGTAGTACACGAGATTGGAGAATTTCTTCTCTTCCTCGTGCAATTTGGTTTCGAGGAAGCGCGTCTCGGCGGCGCCGTAACGGAAGACGGCATCCTGAAGCTCGCACTAGCCGCCCTTGTCGCAGACGGGGCAATCGAGCGGATGGTTGGTGAGCAGGAATTCCAGCATGGACTTGCGGGCGTTCGAGACCTCCGGCGTCTCGGTGTAGACCACCATGCCGTTGGTCACCACGGTCGTGCAGGCCGTCTGCAGCTTAGGCATTTTTTCGATGGACACCAGGCACATACGGCAGGCGCCCTGCAGCGTCAGGCCGGGGTAATAACAGAAGGACGGGATCTCGACGCCCACCAGCTTGGCGGCATCAATCAGCAGCGTGCCGGGCGGTACGCTGGCCGGGTTGCCGTCGATCGTCAGTTTGATCGGATCTGCCATTTTCAAATAGGTGCCAGAGGCTTGGTGTTGGGTTCCACCTTTGCTTGCCTAGTCAGTCGTTCCCGAGCCCCGAGTTCCGAGCCCCGAACCCCGCCCTCGTATCAGGCGACGCTCACGGTCCTCTTCTCAAACGGGCACGCGCCGAGTTTCAAGTGTTCCTCAAATTCATGCCGGAATTTCTTCAGAATGCTGATCGTCGGCATGGCGGCGGCGTCGCCGAGCGGGCAGAGCGTCTTGCCCAGGATGTTGTAGGACACATCGAGCGCCGTATCCACGTCTTCCGCCACCCCGCCGTTCCCGTGGAAGCGTTCCAGCAGCGCTTTCAGCCATGCCGTGCCTTCCCGGCAGGGAATGCACCAGCCGCAGGATTCGTGCGCGTAAAACTTCATGATACGCCAGGCTGTCTTGACCATGCAGGTATCTTCGTCCAGGATCACGACGCCGCCCGATCCGAGCATGGAGCCAATCTTGGCCAGCGAATCGAAATCCATGGGGACGTCAATCTCGTCGGCGGTCAGCACGGGGCACGATGAGCCGCCCGGGATCACGCACTTCAGCTTCTTGCCTTTCCAGACCCCTCCGCCGACTTCCTCGATCATCCTCCGCAAGGGGAAGCCGATGGGCAGTTCGTAGATTCCGGGACGCTCGATGTGCCCGCTCAGCGCAAACAATCGAGTGCCGCCGTTGTTGGGAGTTCCCAGCTTGGCGTACCACTCGCCGCCGTTCAGCATGATGTGGGGCACATTGCTCAGCGTCTCGACGTTGTTGATGATCGTCGGGCAGCCGTACAGGCCCACCACCGCAGGGAAGGGAGGCTTGACGCGAGGGTATCCGCGAAAGCCTTCCAGCGAATTCAGCAAAGCTGTTTCCTCGCCGCATTCATACGCTCCCGCGCCGGTGTGGGTGGCGAGGTCGAAATCGAAACCCGAGCCCAGGATATTCTTGCCCAGAAAACCGCCCGCGTAGGCCTCCGCGATAGCGCCGTCGAGAATATCCATCAAGTAGCGGTACTCGCCGCGAATGTAGATGTAGCCCTGGTGGGACTGGATGGCGTAGCCCGCAATTAGAATCCCTTCGATGAGCTGATGGGGGTCGTATTCAATGAGCACCCGGTCCTTGCACGTCCCCGGCTCGCTTTCGTCGGCGTTGCAGACCACGTATTTGGGCTTACTGGTCTGCTTCGGAACGAAGCTCCACTTCATGCCGGCGTTGAATCCGGCTCCGCCCCGCCCGCGCAACGCGGACTTCTTAACCTCATTGATGACTTCATCAGGCTTCACCCCGAGTGCCTTCCTGAGGCCTTCGTAGCCCTGATGCTGCAAATACACGTCGAGGCGATGGGAATTGGAAATCCCGAAACGCTGGGTGAGCACCTTCACTTCCAGCGGGCTGCCCTTCATCGGGTTGGAGTAGTCGGCCATGAATTCAGTCGAGAGTCGAGAGTCGACAGTCAACAGTGGGAAAACCACGTACGACCATTGACCGTGGAGGCTTCAGTCCTGCTATCCTTCACTGTCAACTCTCGACTGTTGACTGTCGACTTTCCGGTCACTCGTCACTTGTCACCGTTCTTCAACTTATCGATCAGCGCGTCGATCTTCTCCGGCGTCAAGTTCTCGTAATAGTCGTAATTCACCTGCAAGGCCGGGGCGCCGCAGCAGGCGCCCAGGCATTCGACTTCCTCCAGCGAGAATATTCCGTCGGGCGTCGTCTGTTTGTGTCCGATGCCCAGCTTCTTCGAGCAGTGATGGAGGATTTCCTCTCCGCCGCGCAGCATGCAGGAGATGTTCGTGCAGACTTGGAAATTGTATT
>JBEKUI010000390.1:0-2861 GCA_049515175.1 Terriglobia bacterium | reverse complement strand
GGTCCGAGACGTCGTCCCGCCGCGGCCGCGGCCAGAGGAAAATTTCCTGACTGAGGGCGAATTCGACAAGATGCTCGAAGGCGTCCCGGGACTCGCGCTGGAGGAGTTGGCAATCGAGGACGGCGGGACAGCCGCCGAATCCGCGGCCGACGCATTTCTTCTTGCCAGCCAGCCGCCGCCGAAATTCCACGGCGCAGTGAAATCTCTCGTTGAAGATCTGAATGCCCGGCGGGCGCGCGCGGAGACCACCGTGGTTGTTCTGCCCACCGCCGGCAAGGCCGACCGCCTGCGGGAAATTCTGGCGGAATACGAAATCCCTTTCACCAGCGAAGAGGAAGCTTCTGCGCACCAATCAGCGCGTGAAGCAGCCCCTGATGTAGGACCCGGCAGGAGCCCTGAGGATCTCCCGGGGCCTGCCGCTCCCGCCGTACTGATTGCGCGCGGTGAACTCGACGAAGGGATCATCTTCCCTGACCTGAAACTGGCGCTGCTTTCCGACAGCGATCTATTCGGAGAATCCGCCTGGGGAACGCGCGGCCGGCGCGAGAGGTCGGTTGCAACCACTTTCATCTCCGACTTGAGTGACCTCAAGGTCGGCGACTACGTCGTGCACATTGACCACGGCGTGGCCCTCTACCAGGGATTGCGCCCCCTTGTGGTCGAAGGCGCGTCGCGCGACTTCATGCTGCTGACATTCCAGGAAGAGGCCAAGCTCTATGTTCCGCTTGAGCGGCTGGACTTGGTCGAGAAATTCCGCGCCGCCGGCGATGGCGCGAAGCCCGCGCTCGACCGGCTGGGCGGGACCACCTGGGCGCGCACGAAGTCGCGCGTCAAGCGTAGCCTGCGCGACATCGCCCAGGAGCTTCTCCGCTTGTACGCCGAGCGCAAAATGCATCCCGGAACGGCCTACAGTGCCGACACGCCGTGGCAAAGGGAACTCGAGGACTCGTTTCCATTCGAGGAAACACCCGACCAGATCAGCGCCATGACGGACATCAAGCGCGACCTGGAATCTCCCCAACCCATGGACCGCCTGCTTTGCGGCGATGTCGGCTACGGAAAAACCGAACTGGCAATGCGCGCCGCATTCAAAGTGGTGCAGGATGGCCGTCAGGTCGTGCTCCTCGCGCCCACGACCGTCCTGGCGTTTCAACATTACGCGACCTTCCGCCAGCGCTTTGCGCCTTTCCCGGTGCGTATCGAAATGCTCAGCCGCTTCCGCTCCCCCGCCGAACAGAAAAGGATCGTAGCGGAAACCGAAGCCGGCCGCGTGGACATCCTGATCGGAACACACCGGCTGCTTTCCAAGGACGTCCGGTTGCGCGATCTCGGCCTGCTCGTCGTTGACGAAGAGCAGCGCTTCGGCGTCGCCGCCAAGGAGAAGCTGAAAAAGCTGCGCGCGAGCGTCGATGTGTTGACGCTTTCGGCGACACCGATTCCGCGGACTTTGCACATGTCACTCGGCGGGCTAAGAGACCTTTCGATAATTGAGACACCCCCCCGCGGGCGGCTCGCCATCCAAACCGTCGTGGCGCCGTTCGGTGATTCACTGATCCAGTCAGCAATTCTTCAGGAAATGGCCCGCCAGGGGCAGGTCTTCTTCGTCCACAACCGCGTCGAAACCATCTGGACCATCGCCGCGCTGGTCGGACGCCTGGTGCCTTTGGCGCGCCTGGGCGTTTCGCACGGCCAGATGGGAGAAAAAGACCTGGAACGCGTCATGCTCAAGTTCATGGAGGGTGGGTACGACGTCCTCGTCTCCACGGCGCTGATCGAAAACGGCCTGGATATTCCGCGCGCCAACACCATCATCGTGAATCGTGCCGACCGCTTTGGGCTCTCGGAGCTCTACCAACTGCGGGGCCGCGTGGGCCGCTCCAACCGTCGCGCTTACGCCTATTTCCTGATTCCGGCGGAAGACACGCTCTCTCCAATCGCCAAGCGGCGGCTCGCGGCGCTCAAGGAATTTTCCGACCTCGGTGCGGGTTTTCGCCTCGCCGCGCTCGATCTGGAGCTGCGCGGCGCCGGAAATGTGCTCGGTGCAGAGCAATCCGGCCATCTCAATGCCATCGGCATCGACCTCTACCTGAAGATGCTCGAGCAGACCGTCGATGAACTGCGCGGTGCGCCGCCGCGGGTGGAAATCCGGACAACCCTCAGCCTGGGACTCGATATCAAAATCCCCGAGAGCTACATCGCCGACGAGAGCCAGCGCCTGCGCATGTACAAGCGCATCTCCGCGCTGTCGACGGTGGAGCAACTCGCAGAGATGCAGGCGGAGCTCCTGGACCGTTATGGGCCCGTGCCACCCCCGGTAGCCCGTCTGCTGAAATACGCGCTGCTCAAGTCGGCGGCGGAACAGCTGCTCGTTCAGTCGATTGAGAAGAAAGCCGAGGAGGTCAAGCTCAAGTTCCACGGGGAAGCCCCCGTGGACCCCGCGAAGATCGCCGGCTTTGTGCGGCGGCACCGGGGCGCCAGCCTGCGGCCGGACGGGACGCTGCGCTTCCGCCTAGCTGTGCCGGAGGGAGAGATCTTTGAGCCCCTCCAAAACGTCTTGCGGGAACTTGCGCCCCAGCATTAAGATGGCTAAATGGAAGAAGGGGCAGTCCGAACGAGGTTGGGCAGGATGAGGGGCCGTTCCATGGCGAGGCTGGCGTGCGCGGCGATGCTGCTCGCCTGTGCGTCACCCGCTTTCGCGGCACGCAAAGTCGTCGAACGCATCATCGCCCGCGTCAACAATGAGATCATCACCCAGCGCCAATTCGACCGCGAGCGCGAGAAGATACGGCAGCAGATGTCACAGCAGCTTTCCGGCGCTGAGCTCGACGCCAAGGTCCGCGATCTCAGTCGTGACATGCTGC
>JBEKUI010000389.1:0-2872 GCA_049515175.1 Terriglobia bacterium | reverse complement strand
CTGTGCCGGCTTTCCAATTGCTCGAGCAGCTTATTCATGGCGGCGTTCTCGACCTGTCGCGCCCGGCGCTTCTCCAGGCCTGCGCGCAGTTTGATGCGCAAATCGGCCAAGGTCTCGGACTCGCTGACCGACTTCGCCAGTTCGTCGTCCACCGCCGGCAGCACCTTTCTTTTGATGCTTTGTACGTCCACCTGGTAGCGCAGATCTTTCCCGGCCAGAGACTTCTGCGGGTAGTCGTCGGGGTAAGTGACGTCAAACTCTCGCTTTTCGCCCGGCTTGACGCCGCGCAGGTTCTCTGTGAAAGCCTCAACCGTCCCCTTGGCCCCGAGATGGACCACGGCATCTTTGGACTCGACCGGGGCGATGCCGGCATCCTGGGCGTCCCGACCGCGATAGGAGACCATCACGTAATCATCGTCCTGGGCAGCGCGGTCCTGAACATCCTCGTAGGTGGCGGCGCGCTGGCGGAGTTCCTCCACCGCCTTGTTGATATCCTCCTCCGTGACGACGCGCGAATCTTCCTCGACTTCCAGGCCCTTGTATTCGCCCAGCTCGAAGGGCGGCACAATCTCGAAGGTTGCTTTGCAGGTCAGCGGCTGATCGTCCTCGAACTTGAGCTCTTCGAAGCGCGGCCGGCCGATCACGGAGAAATTCTGCTCCTTGGCGACCGTCTCAAAAAACTTGGGCAGAAGTGTCTGGACCACCTCGCTGCGAATGTCGTCGCGGAAATGTCGGCGCACCAGGGTCGCGGGCGCGTGCCCTTTGCGAAAACCCGGGATTCGCGCCACTCGCTGGAACTGGGTCACGACGTTCTCCGCTTCCTTGGCGACAACATCCACGGGGATTTCAATTACAAGTTCCCTTTTGCAGCTTTCCGACTCCACGGTGCCTCGATGGTGGGATTACGCGTTTTGGGGCGAGTTAACTCGTTCTCCTACAGACCGAGCGAGCGACCCGGGGATTATGACCTCGGATGAGTGGTAGGAATGACGTTCCCTGTAACCCCAGGACTTCCAGTATAGCACACGCCACGCGGCTGTCAATGGCGCAAGAAGCTGGTAGCCTTCAGTTGTCGGCGGTCGGCTGCCTCCCGTAAATGCGAACCCACTGCCCGCGCCGCTCGAACGCCCTGAGGAGCGTGAGATGGTAGCGGAAGATAAGCGCCTCCTCACGGACTTGCGGCGCGTAGCCGAAATGGCGCTCCTGAGCCTGTCGAAAGGTCGAGGATAGCGCCAGCCAGTTGTTTCCCGGCTCCCATTTGCGCGAGTAGATGTAGAGCATGTCAAAGGACTCCGGGGCTACTCTCTGGAAGTCCCGCGCGGTGAAGCCTTCGAGGGGCGTTGCGGGCAAGGGCTTGCTGACGTAACCGAGAAACGGCCGGGAAAGCTCGTCGGTCGCGGGCCAGGCGGTCAGAATGCGTTCGCCCGCCGGGCGCGATTCGAGATAGCGCGCCGCGTCCTGGTGAAGGCGGATGAAGTCGGCATAGGCGAGATTGTTCTCGTATGCGAAGGGATAAGGAGGATTGATAAACCATGCGACGACGAAGCACGTCGCGACAACCCCGCTGAGTCCTCGTGCCAGGCTCCTGGGCAGTTGCCCGATCGCTGTGACCGTGACCACGAAAAACACTGGGAAGACCGGCAGCAGGTAGCGCGGCAACACCGCTCCGCCCACGATGCTCAGCAAAACCAGGTAGGCGGCAATCAGTCCCCCTGCCAGCCAAATCGGACTCCTTACCTTACTCTGTGTTTCTGTGCCATTGTCGCGCTTCTTCAGCCCCCACCAATATCCCACCGCCGCACCGGCCACCAGCAGCCAATTGAACCCGCCCACGAACATCTCGTACATCCTTCGCAGCAGGCTCCAGAAAACTCGCCCGGGATTGAGCGTCGAGTAGAGGTTGTACTGGAGATACTCCGCGTTGCCCGTCCAAAAGCCGGTCCGGTGGTGGTAGTAAAGGGCCCAGGCGACGAGCGGTAGAAGCGGGACGAGAAGCGCAATCCACTTTTGCCAGGGTAGGGAATGTCGCACCTTCGCTTTTCCCGGCGCTTCTTGTTGGGGCACAGCGCGCCGTGCCCTTGCCCAGAAGTACGTGTATGCCCACGCCACGGGGAGCATCAGCACTGCCGTCTCTTTGGTTACCACCGCTAGGGACGACGCGACAGCAAAGAGCAGCACTCGTTCTTCCAGGAGCGCCAGCACCGCCAGCGTGGTGAAGAGCGCCGTCGGCAGGTCCAGATAAACCAGGGTACTCTGCGCGAAAAACATGGGCGAGATGGCCAGCAGGACCGCGCTCCAGATCGCCGCCTCGCGCCCCGCAACCCGCTGCGCGACCGCGTAGGTTGCGGCCACCGTCGCCGACGCGATCAAGACCATCGCCCCGCGCGTGACGATGGGCGAGAACCCAAAGAGGTGCCACGCGAAGGCGAGATACACCATCACCAGCGGTGGGTGCCCAGTAGGCAGCGTGCTCGTCGGCACCAGTTCCCAGGCCCGATAGATATCCCACGCCGCCGGGATGTAATACCCCGCCTCGTCCCAGAAGTACGGAAGTCGGAGCAAGGGGGAATGGGAGGCGACAAGCGCAAAGGATCCCCCGACGATGACTGTTAGAGTCCGAACACCGGTACGCATCTAAGCTGAATCTAGCAGAAGATGGGTGCGGGCTTTCTGAAAAGTTAGGGGTCGCGGACCGGAGGCCGCACTCGCACTGGCACCATGCCTTATAATGACCTCAGCGCGAAAGTGGCGGAATTGGCAGACGCGCCAGACTTAGGATCTGGTCCCGCAAGGGGTGGGGGTTCGAATCCCCCCTTTCGCACCAACACTTTGCAAGCCTCACATCGGCCGTGTAGCAACTTCGGCAGAATTT
>JBEKUI010000388.1:0-2892 GCA_049515175.1 Terriglobia bacterium | reverse complement strand
CTGCCAGAAATTCGCCAGTTGCAGCGCCGTGCAAATTAAATCCGAAAGCGCGAAGAGTTCTTCATCGCGGTGGCCGAAGAGTTCGAGTACCAGCCGCCCCACGGGATTCGCCGAGCAGGTGCAGTAGGCAAGCAGCGAGGCGAAATCCTTGTGCCGATTGACCGTCACATCCTGCTCAAAGGCGCGCAGCAGATTCTCGAAATGGACCTGCGAAAGCTGGAAGCGCGCGGCAGAGTCGCGGAGGGCGATGAAGACTGGATGATTTACGGTGCTCGTAGGGGCGGTTCGTGAACCGCCCAGCAAGGGCGCATCACGATGCGCCCCTACAAAGCATTCTTCGAGCTTTACGCGCCACTCGGCGAGGCTTTCCAGACGCCCTTCCACCCCCGGCTCATCGGCCACATCGTCGGCGTAGCGCGCGAAGGCGTAGATTGCCGCCAACGCGTCGCGCTTGTCGCGCGGGACGAGCAGCGACGCCGTTGGAAAATTCTCGTAATGCCGCCGCGCCAGTTTCCGACACTCGACATAGGCGGCGCGAATTGTGGCGGATGATTGGTCCATTCCCGACGCAGAGTTGCCCCGCCATTATAGGGCCGGAACGCGGAAGGTTGTAGCGGCGATGTCCTCAATGCCGGGTGCGCTGCAATAATCCGGCGACGGGGAGGCCGTTAGAGTCTGGCGCTCGAGTGTGGCGGCGACTTTACGTCGCCATCTTTTCGCCGCGATATGCCCCTATTTGAGGTCCGGCTTCTTGCGGCGCATGAAGGCGGGAACGTCGAGGTCGTCCTCGGCCGGGTCGCCGCGCAGGGGCGCCGGCAGGGGGAGCGGCGACGCGACGGACTCGGCGGGAATCTGTTCCTTCTTGAGCATGACGCTCTTGAGGCTCTGCTGGGCGGTGCGGAAGGCGGGCGAGACCGCCGGGCGCATCTTGAAGCCGGACTTGTCCGATTTGATGCCGGTGGCGATCACGGTGACGCGCACCGCGTCGCCCATCGCCTCATTGTGGACGGCGCCGAAGATGATGTTGGCGTTTTCGGCGGCGGCCTTCTGGACGATCGTCGAGGCCTCGTGGACTTCGTACAGGGTCAGCTTGTGGGAACCGGTGATGTTCAGCAGGATGCCCTGCGCGCCGTTGATGGAAGCGTCTTCGAGGAGGGGGCTGGCGATGGCGCGGTTGACGGCCTCGACGGCGCGGTTCTCGCCCGTGGCCTCGGCCGTACCCATCACCGCGTAACCCATGCCCTCCATGATGGCTTTGATGTCGGCGAAGTCGCGGTTGATCATGCCGGTGATGGTGATGATGTCGGAGATGCCCTGCACGCCCTGGCGGAGAATGTCGTCGGCGATGCGAAACGCCTCGAAGAAGCTCGTCCCCTTGTCCACGTACTGCATCAGGCGCTCGTTGGGAATGCAGATCACCGTATCGACTACGCCGCTCAGATCGGCGAGCCCCTGCTCGGCCTGGAGCATCCGTCGCCGGCCTTCAAACGCGAAGGGCTTGGTGACCACCGCCACCGTCAGGGCGTTCAACTGCCGGGCGAGGTCGGCGACGATGGGCGCGCCGCCCGTGCCCGTGCCTCCGCCCAGGCCCGCGGTCACAAACACCATGTCCGCGCCCTGCAAGGCGTCGATGATCTTCTCCGTGTCTTCCAGCGCCGCCTTGCGCCCGATTTCAGGATTGGCGCCCGCGCCCAGTCCCTTGGTGAGCTTCTGGCCGAGTTGAATCTTGACTGGTGCGCTGGAAGCCTTGAGCGCCTGCAGGTCGGTGTTCGCCACCAGAAACTCCACGCCCTCGAGCTTGGCGGCGATCATGCGGTTGATGGCGTTTCCGCCCCCGCCGCCCACGCCAATCACCTTGATCTTCGCGCCCTGACGCAATTCGTCGGAAAAATCCACGCGCAGGTTGTCGTTCGCTCCGGCTTCTGGCATCGTCGCTCCTTAGATCCAGGTTCCGGGTTTCAGGTGCCAGGTGTCAGAGTCAACGGCAAGGGCTATTCCTGACACCCGACACCCGAAACCTGACACCTAATTCTTTCCCCGCAGGGCGCCCAAGATCTTGTTCATCAGACCCTTGTCGCTCGAGTCGCGCATCATTTGCAGCCGGTGGCCGTAGGTGACCAGCCCCACCACGGTGGCGAAAGCCGGATCGAGAAGCGGTTCACTCATCTTCTCGAGCCCTGACGGCTTCCCCAGCCGCACCGGCATCGCGAGAATCTGCTCGGCCATCGCCGTCATCCCGCCGAGCTTGGCGCCGCCGCCGGTCAGGACCAGCCCGGCGCGCAATTGCTTCAGGAAGCCGGCGCGCGCCAGCTCCTCTTGCAGCAACTCGAGCAGTTCGCAGGCGCGGGGCACGATAATCTCACTCAGCGTGGAGTAAGTGGTGATCCGTGCCGGGCGCTCGCCGACGCTCGGCACCTCGATCACCGCGTCGCCGCGCTGGGAGGGATCGCCCTCCCCCCACAGGCGCTTCATCTTCTCCGCTTCCGGAATGGGGGTGCGCAGCCCGACGGCAATGTCGTTGGTGAAGTGCTCGCCGCCAACGGGAATCACCGCCGTGTGCCGTACCGCACCTTCGAAATAGACCACGAGCTCCGACGAGCCGCCGCCGATATCCATCAGCGCCACGCCCAGCTCGCGCTCGTCCTCCCCCAGACACGCCCAGGCCGAGGCCAGCGGCTCAAAGACCGTGCCGCTATCGGGCACCTTGATCCCGGAGCGGTTGGCAGCCGTGACGATGTTCTGCCAGGCCGTCGTTGAAACGGAAATAAGGTGGACGTTCACTTCCAGCGTCCGGCCCATCATACCCAGCGGATCGCGAATGTCGTTCTGCGAGTCGAGCAAATACTCCTGGCGGATCACATCGATCAGCTCGCGGTCCTCGGGCAGCGAAAC
>JBEKUI010000387.1:0-2897 GCA_049515175.1 Terriglobia bacterium | reverse complement strand
CCGGCACTGGCAAATCCCAGACCATTGCGAACATCATCAGCAATGCCTTGTACAACGGGCGCAACGCATTGCTGGTGTGCGACAAGAGGGCGGCAATTGTTCAGGTCGAAGAACGTCTCTGCAACTGCGGACTCAAACCGGCCCTCCTGAATCTACACGACGAAGATTTGGACAAGCGCGAATTCTTAAGACAAGCGACAGGCAAATTTCCAGCGGCCCACAATGCGCACGTTTATCCAATCAGTGAACTGCGCGAAACGCGGAAGACCCTAAACGAACGCGTGCGGTTCGGTCGGGCAATCGCTCATCCATCCATCCAAGTTGCCAAACGTGAGGCACTAGCCGGTTTGATTCAGTTGCGCAAAGAACTGAAGAATGTGCCAAAGATCGAAGTTGCCAACTGGCAGTCGCTCTCCAAGGAGCGCCTGGCCAAAGTGCTCGGCTGCTTGGGAGAATGGCCGGATCTCGCAGGGGTTCTCACCGACTCACAGAACGTCTGGAATCAAGTGCTCGTCCAAAGCTTCGATGAGAATCCCAATGCTGAAAATGAACTGAAAGGCGTGATCCAGATAATCCTGGCCCAAATTGAGTCCCTTGACGAGGTTCGAGAATGGACCGCTTCTGTTGGAATTGAAATGCAGATTAACTCTGACGCCAGTGTGGCGGACGTCTTTGCGCTAGCCTGGATTTCCACGGAAAACAATTCGCCTAAGTAGAAGGCCGGTTTTCCGGACCATGGTACGTGGTCAAACGCAATGATAGCCCATTCCACCATGGCACATTGATGGGCTGTTCCATGAGCCCGGAAGCGAGAATGATGGGCAGGTGGGCGCGCCGATGGAAGCTGACCTGCACCGTGGTGTCGGTGATCTGGATGTCAGCGGGCATGTCGATCAGGTCGCGGAAGATTTGCCGGGCCTGCGCATCGATGTAGCCCCGCATCCTCTGGGCCAGCAGTCGGTAGAGGCCGCTGGCCATCACCAGCAAGGCCATATCGAAGTCCACCTTCAACCCCACCGCCGAAGAGAGCGCGTCCATGTGGAAGAACCGAACGGCGTCGCAAAGGGCGTTTTCAATCAGCATGCGTTGGGCGTACCGGGTGATGAGCTGTTTGGCGGACACTCGGTGCTGGTTGGCGAGGAGGATGGTGGGCTCGTCGTGGCCGAGATCCTGGACAAAGAACTGACGGAAGTCCCGCCCCGCCAGCCGGACCGTTTGCTCGTAGACGCGCGGCGTGCGGTATTTCCGGGTGGGGACATCCAGCTCGATGACCTTCCAAGCCGAGCGGGGCAGAAGGACGATCTCCTTCAGCAGCCGGGGCGACCGTCGTCGAAGTGTAATGAAGGCGATGTTCATGCGGTCCAGGCGCGCCAGATTGGCGTAGGTCGTCAGACGCGAATCGAACACCAGATGGCGGGGGTAGTCGCCCCGGACGTGTTTCCAGAATTCGAGGAAGCGGAAGATCTCCTCGGCTTCCTCCCCTTTGCGGATGTCGGCATGGGAATAGCAGAAAGCGCGTCCGTCCGCATCTTGAGCCAGAAACACCAGGATGCTCGGCTGGCGCCGGCTGCGAGCCGACAGGTAATGGCGCTCCACGACCGGGTCCTCGCCGTAGTAAGGGACGGAGTGGAAATCGAGGTTGAAAGACTCGCCAGGAAAGAGCCGACTGCCCTCCAGCTGCTCGTGCCAAGTGGCGAGCAGCCGCGTCGTTTTTCTCTGGTCGATGCGCGAGGAGTATTCCGAGAAATAGCTCTTCTTCGGGATGGCGTTAAGCCCGGCGAAGAGCGCCAGGCCCTCGTCGGCGACCAGCGCCATGACGTGGCTCTTGCGCTCCAGGGACCAGAGCTTCAGAGCCAAGCAGGCCCGCAGGGCATGTTCTGCGGGAATCATCCGCGAGCCGGGGAGGCGTGCAGCGGCCGCCAGCCGACCGGAACGGAGACGCACAAGATCAGGAACGAACAGAAAGAGTCCGCCGCAACGGGTCGTCAAGGTACGGGAGGCCAGAGAAAACTCCCCCACGTCGGCGACCGGTTCGATCGTGGGGCGCGGGTAATGGGGGCGTTCCTCATCGAGGCGCCGAGGCAGCGGCGCGAAGCCTTCCTCTTTCAGCACCTCCCGCACGGCCGTCGGGCTGAGAGGACAATTTCGCTCCTTCAGCGTCTCGCTGATCTCGTAGACCGAATAGTTCTGTTTCCGCAAACTGACGATGAGGTCGCGAGCGGCGGACTTCTTTGGCTGCGATCGCGGGCCGGGGCGCGGAGAAACAAAGAAGACCGGGTTCGGGTCGCGGCGGAAATGATGGCAGAGAAGGTGAAAGTATCCGACCGAATAGCCGAAGGCACGGGCGACTTCTTTGGCGGGGCGGCTCTCGACGAAGTAGGCGCGGAGGGCTTCGTAGATCCGGTGCCTCGGGTGGTGGGGCTCCTGAAAGAAGCGGCAGCATTTGCTTATATCAATGGGTGCGCTGATAGCCATGGCATGATAGTACCATACCACAACATATCGCGTCAATCATTTCCGACAACCCCACGCATCGTAGCATTTATGGCCTCTAATGAAGCCATCAAAACCGAATCTACCGATGGGACGGCGCCTAGCTCAGCGGGGGGCGGTGTTAACTTAACAGTCCACACATAGAGCCTTCGGCGCACCAATATACTAAGATGATCCCCTGCGCCCGAGCTCAGCGCATCAACACAAGAAGGGGAGAACATCGGCCTCCGCTGCACTCACACGGGGGGCAACTGCGGCCACCTGGAGGCCCATTTCTTAGGCGAATGGTGTTCCGTGGAAATCCAGGCTAGCACTTCGCTCAATGTGAGGGAAGTGCTCTGTTGGAAGGGGCTCCACCTTTTCGATACTGGGCAATATGGGAAGGACCTGGATAATATCGTGGG
>JBEKUI010000386.1:0-2915 GCA_049515175.1 Terriglobia bacterium | reverse complement strand
GCAAGTTCCACGAAACCGAAGCTGGGAGAAGAATAAATGATCAGGTCTTCCGCGAGCCGGCTGAGGTGGGTCATCACCATCGCGCCGACGAAGAGCATCTCGCAGACGAAGTCGCGGTCGCAAGTCACATCGAGACTGTTCCGAGCCACGCGCGCGAATCCCAGCTCGCGCGCCAGGCGCTCGCGATGGATGGCAAAGGTTGTGCCGGCGAGCGCCCCCGCGCCCATCGGCAATTCGTCGGCGCGCGCGCGGCAATCTTCCAGGCGCGAGGCGTCGCGCAGAAACATCTCGAAATAGGCGAGCAGATAGTGCGCAAACAGAATCGGCTGCGCGGGCTGCAAGTGCGTGTAGCCGGGCAGGACGACCTGGGAGCGCCGCTGCGCCTGCGCGACCAGGCTCTCGAGCAGGCCAACGATTTGAGATTTGAGATTTGAGATTTCAGATTTGAGATAGAGCCTCGTGCCCGTCGCCACCAGATCATTGCGGCTGCGCCCGGTGCGCAGCTTCCCCGCCAGCGGACCGATCTCGCGCTCCAGGCGCGCTTCCACCCAGGTGTGAACGTCTTCCGCCTTCTGGCCGCTGGCCCACTTGGGATGGCCTTCGATGTAAGCGCGAATCTTGTCCAGCCCGCGCGAGAGTTCGCGGACTTCCGCCGGCTTCAGGACCTTCGCCCGGCCGAGCTCACGGACGTAGGCGCGATTCACCTGCAGATCGAAGAGGACGAGGCGCTGATCGACGGAGAACGATTCGGAGAAACGCTCGAAATCCCGATCGCGCTGGCCGGCGTCGAAGCGCCCGCCCCAGAGCTTCATTTCTTTCTCCCTCTCGCCGCGCGCTTGGCGGCGGCAATGCGCACCGGCAGGCCGATGATGTTGATAAAGCCTTCCGCGTCCTTCTGGTTGTAGTCCGCGCCCATGGTGAAGCCGCCAATGCTGAAATCGTAGAGCGAATAAGGCGAGCGGCGGTCGATGATGCGCACGTTGCCTTTGTATAGTCCCAGCGTCACTTCGCCGGTCACGTAGCGTTGGGTCTTCTCGACGAAGCCGTCGAGGGCCTCGCGCAGCGCCGTGAACCACAGGCCGTAATAGACGAGCTCCGCGTAGCGCAGCGCCACATGCTGCTTGTAATGGAACGTATCGCGGTCGAGGCAGAGCGCCTCGAGCTCGTGATGCGCGGCGTGCAGCAATGTTCCGGCGGGAGTTTCGTAGGCGCCGTGAGATTTCATGCCCACGACGCGGTTCTCCACCAGGTCGGTGCGGCCCACGCCATTTTCGCCGCCGAGGGTGTTGAGCTTGTCGATCAGCGTGACGGGCTGGAGCTTTCGTCCGTTGACGGAAACCGGAATTCCGCCCTCGAAGCCGAGGGTCACTTCCGTCTCGCGGTTGGGCGCTTTCGCCGGCTGGCGAGTCAGTTTCCAGGCGTCCTGGGGCGGCTCACCGAGCCTCGACTCCAGCGGCCCGCCCTCGTGGCTCAAGTGCCAGATGTTCTGGTCGCGGCTGTAAGGTTCTTTCTTCGTCACCGGCACGGACACGTTGTGGGCGCGCGCGTAGTCGATCGATTCCTCGCGGGATTTGATCGTCCACTCGCGCCAGGGAGCAATCACCTTGAGGTGCGGCGCGAGCGCCTTGTAGGCCATCTCGAAGCGCACCTGGTCGTTGCCCTTGCCGGTGCAGCCGTGGGCTACGGCGTCGGCGCCGACGCGCAGTGCGACCTCCACCTGCGCCTTGGCGAGCACCGGCCGCGCCAGCGACGTGCCGAGCAGGTACTTGCCTTCGTACACGGCGCCGGCCTGCAAAGCCTTCCAGAGATATCCGGTGATAAATTCTTCGCGCAGGTCTTCGACGAAAACCTTGGAGGCGCCGGTCGTGAGCGCCTTCTTGCGCACCGCCTGGTAGTCGTCGCCCTGGCCGACGTCGCCGACCATGGCGATGACTTCGCAGTCGTAATTCTCGCGCAGCCAGGGAATGATGATGGAAGTATCGAGCCCGCCCGAATAGGCGAGCACCACTTTCTTGATGGTTGGGGCGTTCTGAATCGATGCCATAGGAAGGTTCCCTTTCCGAAAATGCCTGGAGATTTTCGCGGCGCCAAAGAATCCCGCGCTCCCCGGCTCACGCCGCGAGCAGCGCCAGGATCTTCTTGCGAAGGCTGGCGGCCTGGCGCGCGCCGGACGTAGCGATGAGGATGGTGTCGTCGCCGGCCACCGTGCCGACCAATTCCGGCCACTTCGCGGCGTCGAGCGAGACCGCCACGGAGTGGGCGTTGCCGGGATGGGTCGTCACCACCACCAGGTTCGCCGCCTGCCGCACGTCGCGCACGAACTCCTTGAGGACGACCTCGATCGCAGGGTGGGGAGGAGCCGCCACGATCGCGGCCGGCGGCGCGTCATCCGGCCGGCGGTAGCCGGAACGGCTCTTGACCAGGCCCAGCTCCTCGATGTCACGGGAGACGGTGGCCTGCGTCACGCGGATGCCGCGCCGCGCCAGACGCTTGCGCAGCGCCTCCTGCGTTCTCACTACCTCATTCTGGAGGATTTCCAGGATTTGATTGCGCCGGTACAGATTGTCCATGTAAGTTTATGCAGACAATGTATAAATACTCTATTGCGGAGGTTTTGGCAAGGGGCAAGGGGGAATTGGGAATTAGAAACTGGAAATTGGAAGCTTGAAATTCGTAACGCGGTAGCGGCGCCCTAGGAGCGGCGGGGCGTGTCACCCTGAGTCCCGATCGGATCGGGGCGAAGGGCCTGCAGTTGCCCTGCCCCGTGACGGAACTGCAGATTCTTCGCTGGCGCTCAGAATGACAGATTCGGGCCGGCGGCGAGACACCGCCGCTACAGCGGGCAGGATGCAGGCGCTCCCAAGTTATTCCCCGTGGGCGCCGTAGGCCATCATGCGCTTCTTCTTGAACGCTTC
>JBEKUI010000385.1:0-2924 GCA_049515175.1 Terriglobia bacterium | reverse complement strand
TTTCGAGTCTTCCTCCCTTCCCCGGCTTTATGTACAGACAACGCCGCGATGATCGCTGCGGCGGGATACTACAAGCTGAAAGCCGGACAACTCGCGGGTGCCACCCTTGCCGCGCATGCCTCGCTTCCCCTCGGGACGTAGGAGGAGGATTCAGGATTCGGGATTCAGGTGTCAAAAAAACGAGGGTTGAGGGATACGGGCTTGGGATCGGGGCAATTTTCTGCTCGGTCCTTCTCCGCGAAAGACGCCAGCGTACGCTGGCCACTGACTACGGACAACAAGCAACGGACAAAGGACTCCTGAATCCTGACTCCTGAATCCTGCACCACTATGCGCGTCGGCGTCGACACTGGCGGGACGTTCACGGACTGCGTAATCCTCGAGCGCGGCGAGGTCAAAATCCTCAAGGTCTTCTCCACGCCGGAGGACGCTTCGCGCGGCATTCTGGAGGGTGTCCGCAGGCTGACCGGCTCGTTTCAACCGGCGAGTCCACTCGAGATCATTCATGGCACCACGGTGGGCACCAACAGCCTGCTCGAGCGGCGCGGAGCGCGTGTGGCGCTGGTCACTACCGAAGGCTTCGAGGACCTCTTCGAGATCGGCCGGCAGGCGCGCCCACAACTTTACAACCTCGAGGCCCGTCAGGCCCCGCCCCTCGTCTCCCGCAGACTGCGGTTCGGCGTCAGAGAAAGGACTGCGGCGGACGGCACGATTCTCCAGCGCCCTTCACCTTCCGGCATCGCAAGGCTAACAAGCAAACTTAAGCGGGTGCATGCCGAGTCTATTGCTGTTTGTTTCCTCTTTTCGTATCTCAATCCCGCCAATGAAAGAGCGGTGGCGCGAGCACTAAAGGGGCTGCAATTGCCCATCTCCGTCTCTCACGAGATTCTCCCCGAGTTCCGCGAATATGAGCGACTGGCCACCGTTGTAATAAACGCCTTCCTGGCCCCAAGAATGGGGGTCTACCTCAAGCGGCTTGAACGCGGCGTGAGGGTCGTAGGGCCGAACGGCGTTCGGCCCTGGGTCGAGCGCCGCGCGCCCCTACCTGGCGGGAACGCACCTGGCCGGGTCTACGTGATGCAATCGAGCGGGGGCATCACGACGGCAGCGCGAGCCGCCCGCGAGCCCGTGAGGACCATTCTCTCCGGACCTGCCGGGGGCGTGGTGGCGTCTGCTTGGCTTGCCCGGCAGCTTGGGATTTCGCGCGCCATAAGCTTCGACATGGGCGGCACCTCCACTGACGTATGCCTGATCGACGGTCGGCCTCGCACCACCAATGAAACCACGCTAGGTGGCTTGCCGGTGGCCGTCCCCGTGCTGGACGTTCATTCCGTGGGCGCAGGTGGCGGATCGCTGGCGCGCCTGGACGCGGGCGGAGCCTTGCGCGTCGGCCCGGAGAGCGCCGGCGCCAATCCTGGTCCCATGTGCTACCACAAAGGCGGCGCCCACCCCACCGTGACGGATGCCAACTTGTTGCTTGGCCGCCTTGACCCGGACCACTTCCTGGGAGGTGAGTTTCGGCTCGACCTGCGCGCCGCGGAGCAAGGCTTCGCAGAGTTCCTCCGGCGGCATTCACAGAAACTTGGCTTCAAGACTGCGCCGGAACTGGCCGCCGACATCGTGGCTGTTTCCAATGCCACCATGGAAAAAGCCCTGCGGGTAATCTCCGTCGAACGCGGGCACGACCCAAGGGAGTTCGCTCTCATCTGCTTTGGTGGCGGTGGGGGACTGCACGCCGCCGACCTGGCGCGCTCGCTGCGACTTCCCAAAGTGGTCGTGCCCACAAACCCCGGCGCATTCTCAGCTCTTGGAATCCTGCTGTCTGATGTCGTCAGAGATTCGGTGCAGTCCGTTCTCTTGTCCGTACCCGGGGAAGGAAGCGATTCTTCCCAGCGAGCCCGGGAGTTCTGGCACGATCTCAAGAGCCGCTTTGCAATTCTCGAGCGCGTGTCGCGCGCGGAACTTCAGCATGAAGGCTTTTCCGCCGAGCAGGCGCGCGCGGAGCGACGACTGGATCTCCGGTACACCGGCCAGTCCTACGAACTTTCGGTGCCTCTTAGGAGAGATTTTCGCCGGTTGTTCCACCAGCAGCATGAAAAGGCTTATGGCTACGCCCATCCGGGGCGGTCGCTCGAAATCGTCAACCTCCGCCTCCGCTTGGTGATTCGAACGCCCAAGCCGAAATTACGCACCCGCAGGCCGGGGAATCCTGATCACGCTCGCGTCAAGGTGAAAACAAAACCGGTCTGGTTTGCCGGGCGCTTTCATTCAACACGTCTTTATGACCGCGAGCGGCTCCAAGCAGGCACCCGTTTTGTAGGGCCGGCGGTAGTTTTCGAGTACAGCTCGACCACTGTGATTCCCCCGGACTTCGAATGTCACGTGGATGAGTATTTGAATCTGGTGCTGGAGGGGAGGAAAAGCTAGCAATCGAAAATCAGGAGTCCGTCATAAGTGGCGCTTTGTCAGTCGCTGCGCGTCTGTGGCGCGTTCTCCCCTAACACCTGGCATCTGACACCTGTTTTTGGCCCTGACACCTGAAATCTGGCACCTGATACCTATGCGAGCCGACGCAGCAGAACTCGAGATCTTCAAGAACCTCTTCCACTCGGTGGCGGAGGAGATGGGGGCGGCGCTGCGCCGCTCCGCCTTCTCGCCCAATATCAAAGAGCGCCGGGATTATTCCTGTGCAGTGTTCGACGGCGCGGGACGTGTGGTGGCCATGGGCGACCACATGCCTGTTCATCTGGGGTCCATGCCGATGTCAGTGGCGGCAGCCCTCGATGCCCTCGAACTCGGGCCGGGCGACATCGCCATGCTCAACGACCCCTACGCTGGTGGCACTCATCTGCCGGACATCACACTGGTGATGCCCGTCGTGCCACCCCAGCGGACCACAGTTCATCCACGCCGCAAGCCGCAGC
>JBEKUI010000384.1:0-2928 GCA_049515175.1 Terriglobia bacterium | reverse complement strand
GGGCGGCGGGGGAACTGGTCCTGGCCTGAGCCTCAGCCCCCGGCCCACTTTCGCTCCTGCGCCAATTGGCCCCACGGCGAGCCGTCTCAGGACACCTAGCGCGAAGTTCTGAGACAGCCTCTTGCAGTTCAGGTCTGCGCGCCACGGGCGCAAGCGCGGCAATTATCTCAGACCCGTCAACTGACGGGGCTGCGCCAGCCGCGTGAACGGCGATAAGGACATCGCCGCTACAGTGCGGGAAAAACCGACAACTTGTCCAACTCAGCGAGGCCGCCCCCCAAAGTGTACTAATCCAGTACACTCGTCCGTGTTTCCCATGGGTCTCAAGCGGCAGGGGCAGGCGCGGCCGAATCCTCGAGCCCGTACTCTTTAATCTTGCGGTAGATGGTGGTCTTGCCGATGCCGAGCAACTGGGCGGCGCGGAGGCGGTCGCCGTGCGTGGATTCCAGCGCCTCCAGGATGGCGCGCCGCTCCTGGTCGCGGAGCGGGAGGATGTCCGACTCGCCATCACGCCGGACTTGGTGATGCAACAGGTTGGAGGGTAGGTCCCTCACCTGAATGGTCGATCCGGACCCCAGAGCCAGCGAGCGCTGCACGCAATTCTCGAGTTCGCGCACGTTACCCGGCCAGTCGTAGCTCATCAGGCGCGTCATGGCATCAGCGGAGATCCCCGTGATGTTCCCCTCGCCCCCGCTGTGGCGCTCGATGAAGTAATGGACGAGCAGGGGGATGTCGCTCTTGCGCTCGCGCAAGGGAGGAAGCTTGATCGAAACCACGTCCAGGCGGAAAAAGAGCTCCTTGCGGAATCCGCCGCGGCGAATGGCCACCTGCACATCCTGATTGGTGGCCGCAATGATGCGCGCATCAAGCGGGGTGCGCAGGTTGGAACCGATGGGCTTGATTTCCCGCTCTTGGAGGACGCGGAGCAGCTTGGCCTGGACCTCCACCGGCAACTCGGCAATCTCGTCGAGGAAGACGGTTCCACCCTCGGCGGCGGCCAGCAGTCCCTGGCGGCTCTGCACCGCCCCCGTGAACGCACCGCGCACGTGGCCAAAAAGCTCGCTCTCGATGAGCGCCGGGGTTAGCGCGCCGCAATCCACGGGCATGAAGGGCTTCTTATTCCACGGGCTGTAGGTGTGGATGGCACGCGCGGCGAGTTCTTTTCCCGTCCCGCTCTCTCCCAGGATGAGCACCGCGTGACGCTTGGGCGCCACCTTCAGGATCAGCCGGTAAACCTTCTGCATCTTGGGCGAAGTTCCGATCAGGTTGGCGAATCCCTGGTGAGTTCTGAGTTGCTCCCGCATCATGCGGTTTTCCGCTTCCAGGTCCTGTTTTTCCACCAGGCGGCGGAAGATCCGGGCGAGATCGTCCAGCTTGAGGGGCTTGGTCAGGTAATCGTAGGCGCCCTGCTTCATCGCTTGCACGGCGGAGGCCACCGTCCCAAAGCCTGTAATCATCACTACATCGACGCCGGGAAAGTCCTGACGAATGATCTTGAGGAGCTCCAGGCCGCCCATGCCGGGCATGCGAATGTCGGTCAGGACAATGTCGATTTGCCCTGTCGCCAGGCGAGCCAACGCGCCTGCTGCGGTATCGACAGGCTGGACGTCGTAGCCGAGACTCGTCAGCGCTTCGGTACAAAAGCCTCGCGCGGACGCGTCATCATCCACGACGAGCACTGAGGTTTTCAATGCCAACGTCCTCCGATGCTGCACTCAGCTTAGTACGAGTCTACTCTCTGGGCAAGATGTAAGGGCAGTAAAATCGCCACTCCCCTGGCCCGCCCGGAGGGATTTGCGTTTTGAGTGCCCTGGCGAAACCGACGAGCCATTCAACGGTGTGCTGCCAGGGCGGCGGTCGGTGTACTATAGTCAGGAGTCGCGGAGGATCACGCACCGTGGGAAAGACTGCAAGAATCCTAGTGGTTGAAGACGAAGCCAACGAACGGACCGGCCTGGCGGAATTGCTGCAGGCCTGGGGCTACGAGACCGAGACCGCGGCAAGCGGCGCAGAGGGCCTGGAGAAGGTCTCCACTTTCAATCCCAATGTCATCCTTTCCGATCTGCGCATGCCGGCAATGACCGGCATGGAACTACTCCGGGAACTGAAAGAATCCCACGCGGAAGCCTCCTTTATCATCCTGACGGGCCAGGGAACAATGGAAGAGGCGGTCGAGGCCACCAAGCTCGGCGCCTTCAACTTCCTGGAGAAGCCCATCGACCCCAAGCGCCTGCAAGTGGAGCTGCGCAACTGCCTGGTGCGCTCGGAGAAGGAACGGCAACTGGAAGTGGCCCACCGGCGCCTGCGTGACTTGGGGGCGCTCGGCAAGCTCGTGGGGCGGTCAAAGAAGATGCTGGAAGTGATGGCGCTGGTCGAGCAAGTCGCGCCCTCCCGCGCTTCGGTGTTGATTACCGGGGAAAGCGGCACCGGGAAGGAGATCGTGGCCCGCACGATCCACGAACTGAGCCCGCGCGCGGCAAAGCCTTTCGTGGCCGTCAACTGCGCCGCCATCCCCGAGAGCCTGATGGAGAGCGAAATCTTCGGGCACGAAAAAGGCGCCTTCACCGGGGCCGTTGAGCGCCGTCTGGGGTGCTTCGAGCTGGCCGACGGCGGCACGCTGCTCCTCGACGAAATCGGCGAGATGCCCTTCGCGACGCAAGCCAAGCTGCTGCGCGTGCTGGAAGACTCGCGGGTGCGCCGCCTGGGGAGCAAGAGCGAAATCTCAGTGGACGTACGCGTGCTCGCCTCCACCAACAAAGTCCCCGAAGACGCGCTCGCGAAAGGCGAACTCCGCAACGACCTCTATTTCCGCCTGAACGTCGTGCGCATCACCATCCCGCCCCTGCGCGACCGCATGGACGATCTCGACGACTTGGTGCCGGCCTTGCTGGAAGAGCTGAACCAAAAGCACCGCCGCGCCGTGAGTGG
>JBEKUI010000383.1:0-2929 GCA_049515175.1 Terriglobia bacterium | reverse complement strand
ACCTCGCCAATGATCCGCCAGTCGGCGCGGCCACTGAAGCCTTGCAACCGCGTGCGGGGATGAACCGCAATCGCCTCAACCCCAGCCGATTCCGCCAGGCGCGCCACGTCAACGGCGACGATCTCCTCCTCGCTCCATCCGGCGCGAATCTTGATGGTAAAGGGAATCTTGACGGCGGCGCGGACTCGCTCCAGGATCCGTCCGAGCAGGGGCAGATCGCGGAGAAGCCCCGACCCGCCGCACTTTACGACTTTCTTGGCTGGGCAGCCGAGGTTCAGGTCCACGAGGTCGAAGCCAATATCTTCAATGTGGCGGGCGGCGTCCGCCAGGCGCTCCGGGTCGGCGCCGAAAATCTGCGCGGTGATGGGCCGCTCCTCTTCTGTAAAGTAGAGATAGCGCTTTGAACGGAGGTTTTGGCGCAACAGGCCTTCGCTTGAAACAAACTCCGTCATGATCAGCCCGCACCCGCCCAGGCGTTTGATGAAGCGGCGAAAGACGGTGTCGGTGATTCCCGCCATCGGCGCCAGTATGTGCGCTGGGCGGACTGACACATTGCGTATGCGAAGTTCCTGGAAGAGCATCTGATCCATATTCTGGCAGGAAAGCGGGCGGCTTGGCAACTCGCCCACGGCGGCATAGGCCGGTGAGTGTCGCTACTTGGGAAAAACCTCGGCGGCGTCAGCGACGGCAAAGCGCATTTGGCCTTCGGCGACGAGTTCGCCGTCGCGGTAGGCGGCGCCGCGCATCTCTCCGAAGCGCTCGCCCATCTTTACCACCTCCGCTTCGATACGAAGTGAGTCGCCAGGGCGAACTATCTGGTGCAAAGTGGCCATGGGAATCTGGAGGATCATGGCGATCTTGCCCGCCATGGACGGCCGCTCCAGGACGAGGATGGCGCCGAGTTGGGTCACGGCTTCCAGCAGGATTCCCATGGGCACAAGCGGAGAGTCCGCTGAATAACCCAATGGCATCTCCTCATTGCCGGTGAAGTTCTTGATGCCCACGATCTTCCGACCGGGCACCAGCTCAGTTATACGGTCGATGAGGAGAAAGGGATAGCGGTGAGGGATGATGCGCTGGATGAAGGATTGATCCATATTCTAATGGATGATCGAGCGAATGACGTGCGGGCGTGTTAGACGAAATCTGAATTCCACTTTTCTAACCGCCCAAACACCAAATCACTAAATCACCGATCACTCATTTTTCAAAAGCTCTCGCTTCAGTGCCGGGTTGCGGGCGGTGAAATCGCCGGGACGGTTCTTGTCCGTTTCGTACTGCGCGCGCATGCTCTGGAGCTTGGAATCGAGGTTGTCGAGGTAGTGGACGACCAGCGCCTCCGGAAACATCGGCTCCTTGGGCGAGCCAAACTGCAGCTCGCCGTGGTGAGACAGGATAATGTGCTCGATCTGATCCTTCAGCGCGGCAGGGAAGTCCGGCAGGGCACGAATCTTCTCGTTCAAGATGGCAATACCCAGAGTAATGTGCCCGATCAACTGGCCGCGTGTGGTGTAGCGGATGCCGCGTTTGTAGCTCAGCTCCTCGATCTTGCCGATGTCATGCAGCAGCAGTCCCGCGACCACAAGGTCCCGGCGCAGCTCAGGGTAATGGTCGGCTACGCGGTCGGCGAGTTCGATGAGAGACAAAACGTGCTCGGTGAGCCCGCCCAAATAGGCGTGGTGATAAGTCATGGCGGCGGGAGCCAGTTTGTACTTCTCGGCGATGGCCGGATCCTCAAGAATCGACAGCATCAAGCTTTGCAGGGGCCCCTCGGCCATCTGACGAATCCGCTGGAGGAGTGTTGCGAACATCTCTTCCGGGTCGCGGCTGGAACGAGGAAACAACTCCAGCAGGTTCACCTCGTCTTCCGGCAGTCGGCTGATCTGGCGGATGCGGATTTGAGGTGAGCCCTGGAAGTCCTCCACTTCGCCCACCACGCGGACCGCGTCCTCCGCCTCAAATTCCAGCTTGAACTGGTCGCAATCCCAGAGCTTGGCGCGCACCAGTCCTTTGGCACTCAGCAACTCCAGATCGAGATAGGCGTTGCCAGTGCGCGCCATCTTACGATCTTTGGACTGGACGAGAAATACTGAGTTGACAGGCTGCTTCTGGGGGCGGGCCCCAGGCGCTTCTTTCATTGCCCCTTCTTTGCCGGCACCTCGTCGCTGGGCCGCTCGGCACCGGAATCAACGTAGCCGGGTGCAAGGTAGATGTAGCTGTCTTTACGGAGGCTGACCATGTACTTTCGCAGGGCGGGCTGCATTTGCTGGTTGTACATGGTTTCCATCACGGTCTGTTCTACTTCATCGAAGCTAGGAATGCCCTCGTGGCGGCGGTCGACCAGCTTGAGAATAAGGTAGCCCGACTTGATGGGGATAAGCTCGGAAAACTCATTGGTTTCCAGCTTGGAAATCGCCTCGCTGAGGGCGGGGGCGAGAGTACCTTCCTTCATGAAGCCGATCTGGCCTCCTTCGTTGGCGGTGTTGGGGTCATCAGAGTACTTGCGCGTGACTTCCGCCCAGCGCTGGCCGGCTTTCAACTCAGCCAAGGCGTCTTTGCCCCGCTTCTCCGTCTCCTCGGGCTTGTGCTTCTCATTGGAGATCAGAATCTGCGACAGGACGACACCGGCGGGCGAGGCGAACTGGTCTTTGTGCTGGGCGAAATAGGCGCGCGCTTCCTCACGGGACACGACGATCGTGCGCCCGACCTCGCGGCCGATGACCTCGCGCATCAGCAAGTTGCGCCTGATGTCCTCCTTGAAGTCCTCCCAGTTCATGCCGTTCTTCTCGGCTTCCTTCTGGAGGTCTTCCAACGATGCGGCGTTCACACTGCGGCGGATCTCGTCCAGTCGCTTGACGACATCGGTTTCGACGTTGATGTCGAGGTCTTTGGCTTTTTGCACCATGAGCGACCGGTCGATGAGGTCGCG
>JBEKUI010000382.1:0-2944 GCA_049515175.1 Terriglobia bacterium | reverse complement strand
GGCGCTGCAGTTGGATCGAAAGCTCCTCGGCGCCTATGTAAAGGCCCTGCAGGAGTTGAGGAAGGAATTCAACTCCTCCGCTGAGCCCGACTGGGTGGCGTTGCTGCGCATCCCAGGGATGGTCGCTTCTGCGAACGGTGAGATACCGGCCGGCCAATTGCAGCGTCTCCAAGCTGTTCTGGACCAGGTTGCGACGCAGGCTCTCGATCGGCTCAACAGCATGAAGGCGCGGGAAGGCGAGGCCCTCGAACGAGATGTGAGGGGCCGGTTGGAACGGCTGACGTCCCTTGCCGCCAAAGTGGATGGTTTGGCACAGGATGTTCCGGCTCAGTACCGCAGGCGGCTGGAGCGACGCTTGCAGGAAATCCTGGGAGGATCGACCCCGCCGGACGTCGACGGCGGCCGCCTGGCGCAGGAAGTGGCCTTCCTCGTGTCGCGCTCGGACATCGCTGAGGAATTGACCCGCTTCCGCAGCCATCTCGACCAAATCCGCCGGCTGCTGGAAGAGAGTTCCGAAGTAGGCAAGAAGCTCGATTTCCTGCTCCAGGAGATGAACCGCGAGGCGAATACCATGCTTTCCAAGACCACGGACGTGCCGGAGGTCGGCCTCGATATCACGCGGCTTGCCATCGAGATGAAAGCCGAGATTGAGAAGTTGCGCGAGCAGGCGCAGAACATCGAATAACCGTGGCGGTCAAAGCGAAACAGAACCCGGCGCGCGGCAGCATCATCGTGGTTTCGGCCCCTTCCGGGTCGGGAAAATCGACCTTGGTCGAGCGTCTCCTGGCTGCGAAGCCCGGCCTGCGGTTTTCCGTTTCCTACACGACGCGGCCGCCGCGCCAGGGCGAAAAGAACGGCCGGGAGTATTTCTTTGTGAGCCGGCGGACGTTTCGCCGCATGGCCGCCGCCGGAGAGTTCATCGAGTGGGCGGAAGTCTTCGGCCAGCTTTACGGGACGGCGGAGAAGCAGCTTCGGGCGGCTCAGGAAGCGGGCCAGGACGTCCTGCTGGATATTGATGTGCAGGGTCACGCGCAATTGCGGTACAAGCTGCCGGAGGCTGTCAGCATCTTCGTCCTGCCGCCTTCGTACGCGGAACTGGAGCGCCGGCTACGCGAGCGGCACTCCGATTCGCCGGAAGTCATCGAACGACGGTTGGAGGAGGCTCGCCAGGAAATGCGGCACTGGCCGGAGTACGACTACCTGGTGGTCAACGACCGGCTGGCACAGGCGACGAAGGAACTCCGCGCTATCGTGGAAGCGGCGCGGGCCAGACGGGATGTCCGGGAGGGGCGCGCCCGGGAGATCAGCCAAACTTTTGGAGGATGAAACATAATGGATGTTCCACAGGGAATGGATAGCAAGTTTCGCTTTATTCTCGTTGCGGCCCGGCGGGCCCGTCAATTGCAAGCGGGGTCGAAACCGCTGGTCCAAACTCAGACCAAGAAAGTGACCAAGATCGCGCAGATGGAAGTCGAGGCCGGCCTCGTGCCCTTTGAACTGCTTGAGGCGGCGACAACCAACGGCGAGAAGGCAAAGAAGTCCAAATCGGCGAAGTAGACTGTGAGTTGGAGCAGGGACAAGCACCTGGGACCTGCCATGAAGGTTGCACTCGGCATCACGGGCGGCATCGCGGCGTACAAGGCCGCGGAGCTTCTCCGTGTGCTTCAGGACAAGGGTGTCGAAGTGCAGGCCGTGATGACGCGTCACGCCGGGGAGTTTGTGCGGCCGCTGACTTTCGCCGCGCTCTCGGGCCGCAAGGTGATCACCGAGATGTTCGGTGAGGGGGGTGGCGAAGCCAACGTCGAGAGCGCCATCGAACACATTGCCGTCGCACAGTCCATTGAAGCCCTCGTGATCGCTCCGGCTACGGCAAATGTGCTGGCTAAGCTGGCCCACGGAATTGCTGACGACTTCCTCACAACTCTCGCCCTCGCCACGAAGGCTCCGGTAATTGTCGCGCCGGCCATGAATGTCAATATGTGGGAGCATGCCGCCACGCAACAGAACGTTGCGGCGCTGCGGGCGCGCGGTGTTACGGTTGTCGATCCCGATGAGGGCTATCTGGCCTGCGGCATGACCGGCGCGGGACGCCTGGCGTCTGTGATGGCGATCGCCAGCGTGGTTTTTGCGACGCTCGGATTGCGCGACGATTTGCAGGGGGAAACGCTGCTCGTCACTGCCGGCCCGACTGAGGAGCCGCTCGATGCGGTTCGCTATATCAGCAATCGCTCCTCCGGGAAGATGGGTTACGCGATTGCCGAGGCCGGCCGCCGGCGTGGCGCCCGGGTCATCTTGGTCAGTGGGCCCACGAGCATCGAGCCGCCGGCGGGGGTAGAGATCGAGCGCGTGCAGACGGCCGAGGAGATGGCGAATTCCGTCATAGCTCGTTTGCCTGAATCCACCGCCGTTGTGATGGCCGCGGCGGTCGCGGACTTCCAGGCGGTCGAGGTGGCTTTGCAGAAGATCAAGAAACGCCAGGGCTTGCCATCGATTAGCCTCAAGCCGACGCGCGACATTCTGAGAGAAATTTCGCGCCGCCGTCGCGAGAATCAAATCGTGTTCGGCTTTGCCGCCGAGACCGAACGGCTCCTCGAGAACGCCGCACAGAAACTCCGGCGCAAGCGCTTGGACCTCATCGTCGCCAACGAAGTGACCCGCGAAGGCGCGGGCTTCGACGTGGACACGAACATCGTCACCCTTTTGCGTGCGGACGGCAGCACAATCCGGCTGGAGAAGATGCCGAAGTTCGACGTTGCGAACCGCATTCTGGATGAGGTCGTGGAACTCCGGAAGAAGAAGGGCTGAGGGCGAGGGCCACTCAATCCTTCCTCGTCTCTGGTAGCCGGCGCTTTCTGAAACGACGTCTGAGACCTGGCACTTGATTCGCAAAGATCATGGATGATCGACTCAAGGAGGAACTCGCAGCGTGGCTGGAGTTCTATCG
>JBEKUI010000381.1:0-2958 GCA_049515175.1 Terriglobia bacterium | reverse complement strand
CGTCGCCAACGCCGTGCGTCGCAGCCGCGCCGGTCTTTCCGATCCCAAGAAGCCCATCGGTTCATTCATCTTCCTCGGGCCCACAGGCGTGGGCAAGACGGAACTAGCGCGGGCGCTCGCGGAATTTCTCTTTGACGACGAGCGCGCCATGCTGCGCATCGACATGTCGGAGTACATGGAGAAGCACGCCGTGGCGCGACTGATCGGCGCGCCGCCCGGCTATGTCGGCTATGAAGAGGGCGGACAATTGACCGAGCAGGTGCGGCGCCGGCCCTATTCCGTGCTGCTCTTTGACGAAATCGAAAAGGCGCACCCGGACGTCTTCAACATCTTCCTGCAAATCCTCGATGAGGGCCGCCTGACCGACGGCAAGGGCCGCACCGTCGATTTCAAGAACGCGGTCATCATCATGACCTCCAACATCGCCAGCTCGTTGATCCACGAGGCGATGAATGGCAAGGCTGTAGCGGCGGTGTCCTCACCGCCGAGGTCGAAGATGCTACGCGGCAGCGATGAGGACATCGCCGCTACAGCAGGCGGCACCACGGTTCTCTCTGAAGACCTGAAGAAGCGCATCCACGAGATGCTGCTCCAGCACTTCCGCCCCGAGTTCCTCAACCGCGTGGATGAGATTGTGATCTTCAACGCGCTCGGCAAGGAGCAGATCGAGAAGATCATCGCGATTCAGCTCGAACATCTGCGCAAGCTGCTCGCCGAGCGGAAGATCCAGATCGAGCTGACGGAGAAGGCGCGCGAGCTGCTCTTTCGTGAAGGCTACGACCCGCAGTTCGGAGCGCGGCCGCTCAAGCGCGCCATCCAGCGTCTGCTCCAGGACCCACTGGCCATGAAACTCCTGGACGGCGATGTGCTGCCCGGCGACACGCTTACCGTGGACGCCGACATGAAGCGTGGCGAGATGCGCTTCGAGCGCACCACAGCCAAAGCCGCGCGTTAGGATCGTAAGCATTCATTCGGGGATTTGCGGCGGCCTTCGCGTATGGCGTCAACATATGGCAAGACAACTTCATCATTTTGTACCGCGTTTCTATCTTCGCCGCTTTATTGATGAGAAGCAGTCCGAGCATGAACTCGTGTGGACATACGAGCGCGGTAAAGATGAACCCGAACTGCGCCCCTTGGATCACATTGCAGCGCGGAACAACTATTACACAATGGAGTTGGGAGGCGGAAATAAGGACCAAGGCATCGAGAAGATGTTTTCGGTGTTGGAAGGTGAGGCGGCTAGCGTCCTGGATAAGCTCGCAAAGGGAGAGAGACAACTCTGTTCGGACGATCGAGAGGCGTTCTCAATGTTCCTTGCCTTCGGATGGAGCCGCGTCCCCAAGTTCAGAGAGGAAGTTGAGGAGTCGGCCGCTGTTCTCATGAACCAATACGCTCAGGACCTTGCTCGTGACTCTGAATCATTTGCCAAGAGTATCGCTAAGTTTCAGGGGAAGACCGGAACCAAGATTGATGATTGGGAAAAATTACGGGAGGCAATCCTAGAGAAGAAGCTCGAAGTTATCGCACGTCCCGAGTTTAGTCTTCAAATCATGCTGCTGAATTTCCACTTGCTCTCGGATATGATTTTGGCGATGCAGTGGTCATTTCGGGAGACGGACTCCCTTGACCCTCTCGTGACATCTGACAATCCGGTAGTCCTGAACAACCCTACCATGCTTGAGGGAGCAGGTCCGCCAACACCTTTGGCCCTCGAGGCCACGTTTCCTATCTCGCCAGAATTGCTCTTCGTCGCAACTTGGGATGGGCATGCAGGGACGGGCCCCATGCGCGCGCGTTTGGCGCGAACGATCAACGAACTCATGGCGCTTGCCGCGGACAAGTATGTTTATACTTCTGCAAAGATCCCCGCAATTTCAAAATATCTTGCACAGCCTCGAAAGAGACTTATTGACCCGGATGTTCTTCAAAGGATTGCGCGAGAAATTTAGTGCGCGGGTGGCGCATACATCGCGTTCTGTGCGACGTATGCGGGGGTCGCGTGGGAGCTTCATCCGTTGGCCAGAACCTCGTCGCGCACCAGATGGAGTCGTATGGACGGAGGTTTCGCTTTGCGGTCGAAGAAGTAGGCGGCCACGGCTTCCTTGACGTTGCGTCGCAGTCCTTCCCAGTCGTCCGCTTGCGTGAAGATACTTTCCGTCAGGCACTCGGCCACAAACCCGCCGTCGGCTTCCTGACTTACTTCGAAGACCAGTTCGCTCATGGTCCTAATCGTACTTGATTGGGCTTCCTGAGACAACTGAGCCGCGGGAAGTACACTTTGGGCGGCGGTTCTCGCCTCTGCCAACGTATCGATGCGCCAAGTCAATACGCTCCCATCCGAATTTCCTCCATTCGAGTTAAGATGTTCTATTCCTTGCCCAGCGCGGGGATGAAGTGTTGTTGGGCCGCGCGAACCCACATGCTGAACGATTTCCGAAACTTGCTGCGGCAGAACCGCAACTACCGCTACGCCTGGATGGGGCAGGTGGTGAGCGAGATTGGGGATCACTTCAACAACATCGCCGTCTTCAGCCTGGCGATGGAGACGACGCGGTCGGGCCTGGTAGTAAGTGGGGTGATGCTTTCGCGCGCCATCCCGGCGGTGATGGCGGGGCCGCTCGCCGGCGTGGTGCTCGACCGCTTCGACCGCAAGCGCATCATGATTGCAAGCGACCTGATCCGGGCGGTGGTCGCGCTGGGCTTTGTGGCGACGATCTATCACCACCAGTCCATGCTTCTCTATCTGCTGAGCGCGCTCCTGATGTTCGCCTCGCCGTTCTTCACGAGCGGCCGGACTTCCATCCTGCCGACGATCACGAGCAAAGAGGAACTCCACACGGCCAACTCGCTGACGCAGACTACCCAATGGGCCACGATCACCGTGGGCACGATGGCGGCGGGGCTGAGCGCCGCTCGCCTGGGGTTCGAGTGGGCGTTCGTTATGAACGCGCTCTC
>JBEKUI010000380.1:0-3556 GCA_049515175.1 Terriglobia bacterium | reverse complement strand
TGTCCCTCACGGTTCGTAAAGAAATCGTTCGCGTCCAACTTATCGTTGCGGAGAAATTCCGAGACGGTTCCGTGAAACGAATTCGTACCCGTCTTAGTGACAACGGTGATGACCCCGCCCGACGTCCGTCCGTATTTAGCGGGATAGGAATTAGTCAGGACGTTGAATTCCTGGGTCCCGTCGAGCGGCGGGATCACCGCGACCCAATTGAACCCCATGCCCGTATTCGGGGTATCGTCAAGCAGGAACTCACTGGTCAAGTTGCGCCCGCCATTGATGGAAATCTGGTTCAGTTTCATGCCAGGGGGGCCGGAGCCAACGATCTCACCTATCGAAATCTTCTTGCCTGAACCGAATTGGGGATTCGGGGTCACACTCGGAGACAATCTCACCAGCTCGAACACGTCGCGTTCCGCTGTAGGCAGGCTTCGGATCATGTCGTCCTTAATCACGGTGCCCAGGAAGGAAGTCGTGGGTTCAAGGACTACGGCCGCACCCGTGACCTCAATCCTACTGGTGACCGCTCCCGGTTCCATCGTAAAATTCACGGCGAGCGTCTGGGCTACGCCGAGGATCACATTTTCGCGGATGGTGGGCGCACACCGTTGAAGACGTAGTCCCCGAGCTGATTGGTTTGCATCGTGCGCTGTTCCCTAGTGGCCGGGTCGATCAGATTTACGGTAGCGCCAACGATCACGCCCCCGCTCATGTCTTTCACATTGCCGACAATCGACCCCACATTGGCCTGCCCGAACAATTGGGCCGATGCGGACGCGAAACACAAACTCCCAAGCACGGCCATCTTTGTGATACCCCACAAGGTTCGCATGGATTACCTCCCCTGCCTCAATAAATCGATACGCCAATCCCGCCGCCAGGTGTGTGTCCGCGTTTCTACTCCACGCGCCTGCCAGCGGCGAAAACGCCTCCTGCGCTCTAACGTGGAAACCCCTTCTGTATCGTCCTCTGGAGCTCGGTCGGCCTCAAATGCCTGCGAGTTCAAGAGGTATTTGATTCGGAAAGACTCCGTGAATTCTGTGAGAACTCCTCTCTCACTTCTTCCGGGTTGTATTCCCTAAGGGCGGCTAGCGGAGCCCAGTGCTGCTCGAGATGGTTGGCTATAAGGAGCATCCGCCGCGACCTCCACCCCTTGAGCCACCTGGCCCACTTGAAGCTCCAAGTCGAGCTGGACGACAAGCACCAGATGCACCCTCACTCCCCGCCGGACGAGCGTGTTAAGTCCTGGCCTGACGACCCCCACGACGTATTCGCCGACCTTGAGTGCTGGGGTTCGGTACAACCCCTTATTGTTGTTTGAAACCTCATTCCTTCACGCCGCTCTGGACGTTTCTGACCTTGACGACAGCGTCGGGTACGGTAGGTCCGGATTCGTCGTCGACCTTCCCGGTTCTCACCTGCAATGAGCCCCCTATGGAAACAGCACCCCCCCCCACGCCCGGCGTGAGGCTGTGCGTCCCAACCCAACACTCGAAAGCCGCAGTTGCCGGAAGCCCCTACTTCGTTAAGCCTCGGGCCTTTTGCGCCGCGCCCAATATCGCTTCCAGGTGGTTCTCAGCTCATGCTTTCGAATACATCCGAGTCTCGAGCCCCAAGATCAGTTTAACGATAAACCGCTGCGATTTGAGCATACACTAATTTCTTTGTCAAGCAAAAAAATGTGACTTCGCTGTATCAATCATCAGTCAGTTGAGTCGGGCGGGGATTTAAATGGGAATCCCGACGGCTTGGCGCAGCGCGCCCGCCTGCGCCGGGGTCAGGTCGGTGGGAATGTTCATGGTGTTGACGCCGGTGCGCTCGAAGAGCTTGGCGGTGGCAGGGTTGGGGCGGGCAGGGTCACGGAACTCTTGATGACCAGGTTCTTCGGAAGCTCACCCTTTTTCTTCATTTCGCTCAGGACCCAGATCAGCCCCAGGTCGGCGGGCAACACGCTGCGAATGCCCAGGTCGCAGGCGCGCTTGACATCTTCGATGGCATACACCAACTGGTCGGCGCCGCGATGCTGGAGCCCGATGACCTTGCCGGCAGTCGAGGCCGTCTGCGCGCCGGTCTCAAAAGTCGCGCGCGGGCCGACGAAGAGACAGACCTCGATGCGCTGGTCGGCGCCAATACGCGCCATCTCCGAGATTTCTTTTCGCGTGAGCAGCATGATCCCGCTGCCCTCGCTGACGCGGTGCACGGGAACTTGGAGGTCCTTCGCCGACGCCAGCACCTCGCGGAAGACCCGCGGCCCTTCCACGCTCGGAATTTCGAATCGCCAGTACCCGCCATCGGGAAAACGTTTGTTGCTTGCCTTGAGCGCGTGATTGTCTTCGGCGGGCAAATCGAGCTTATTGAGAAACTGTTGGGTTTTCTTCATGTTTGACCCTCAATCGAACTTGTAGGGGCAGCGCATCGGGTCGCCCCTGAACCCGGATTCTGCCCTTCTACTGCGTATACTTCATATAAACCGTGCGCGATTCGGTGTAGAAATCGAGGGCCAGGGGGCCCTGCTCGCGCATGCCGAAGCTCGATTCCTTGGTGCCGCCGAAGGGCAGTTGATATTCTACGCCCGCTGTCGGCAAGTTCACGGTGATCAGTCCCGCGTCGATGCGGTTGATGTACTGATGAATGCGCGTCACGTCGCGCGTCACGATGGAAGCCGACAGGCCAAAGCGCGCGCTGTTGGCGAGCCGCATAGCGTCCTCGAAATCGTTCGCGACCATCAGGGCCAGCACTGGGCCGAAGACTTCCTCTTGAGCGATGCGCATTGTGGGAACCACGTCACCAAAGATCGTCGGCTCGACGAAGTAGCCCTTCTCGTAGATGCCGCCCGCGAGCCGGTTGCCGCCGCAGAGGAGCTTCGCGCCTTCCTTCTTCGCAATGTCGATGTACATCAAATCAGTATCGAGCTGACTCTGGTCAACCGCCGGCCCCATGTCGATGCCGGGATCAAGGCCGTTGCCAACTTTCATCTTTTTCGTCTTGGCCACCAGAATCTCAACCAGTTGATCGTAAACCGCCTTCTCGATCACGGCGCGGCTACACGCCGTGCATTTCTGGCCGGTGGAGAAGAACGCGCCGTTCACGAGAACGTCGGCGGCATAATTCAGATCGGAATCTTTGAGCACGATGGTCGGGTTTTTGCCGCCCATTTCGAGCTGCACACGGATTTTGCGCTTCACCACGCGATCATAGAGCGTGTTGCCGACCTCGCACGAACCGGTGAACGAGACCGCGCTCACGGCGGGATAATCCACCAGCGTGTTGCCCACCGCACCGCCTGCGCCCGTGACGTAGTTGATCGCGCCCGCGGGAATCCCCGCCTCGTGCAGCGCCTCCACAAGCCGATAGGCGGAGAGCGGCGCGAGCGACGCGGGCTTGATGACGACCGCGTTGCCGCCGACGAGCGCCGGAGCCATTTTCCAGGCCGGAATCGCGCTGGGGAAATTCCACGGCTTGATGAGCGCCACGACGCCCAGGGGCTTGCGCTTCGTGTAGAATAAAACGTTCTCGCGCTCGGAAGGAATCTGTTAGCTGAACTGGCGCGAGCCCTCGC
>JBEKUI010000379.1:0-2968 GCA_049515175.1 Terriglobia bacterium | reverse complement strand
CACACCCGGTACTACTCGTCTCGCCCAATCAGCCAGGCTCGGGGTCAGCGATTCCGACGACGGAACACCGACCTCAGAATTTGCGAAAACATCTGAGAAGTTGTGGGAGAATGACCTCGTTAGAGGAGGTGTGACGTGCGACTGAAATTGTTTGGGATTTTGTTGAGCTCCATACTTCTGTCATGGGCGGCGCAGGATGTGAGAGCTGGAATGATTGGTCAGGTCGGACAAGAAATGAAAGAGGGTGCGAAGAAGACAGGTGACGCCGTAGAAGACGCCGCGAATACCACAGGCCACGCCGTAAAGAAGGGCACAAAGAAAACGGGCCATGCCGTGAAGAAGGCCGGAGAGAAAACGGGTGACGCCGCGGAGGATACTGGTTCCGCGACGGGACATGCTGTAAAGAAAACATCTCATGGGGTTGCTAAAACGACGAAAAAGGCGGCAGACAAGGTTGAAGATGCTGTTCACTGAGGCACCAGGCTAAGACCACGACGTTCCTCGCTCCGCTGTCAGCCGCGCGCCGGGGAGGCGATCAAGACCGGAGCGGTGTCCGTTGTAAAAGGCGGCCGCCGTCCTGTGCGTCTTGAGCACCTCTGAGACTTATCTAGGTTTTTTCCAAGTTCAGTCCCCAGTTCACCCCGAGTTGGATTTGGTGCCTGGCCCAGATTGTACTGGAACCGCAGTCCGAGCCGCATTCGCCGCAAACGCTCAAGCTGCGAAAGTGTGCGGTCGAAGGACCAATCGAGGCTGGCTTCTTAACGCTGAATTCGATCAGCAATTCCCTGACCAGGGGCACGGGCCCGCTCTCGCGTGTCGGCTTATCAATGTTCACAAAGTTCACTAAGTTCATCCGGCCGGCCGGGTCGTTGTGGTCGATTTGAGCACATAGCATATTCCGCCACCTCGTTGGGGGAGATCCGCGCTGCTCCCATCGACCCGACCTGCACCTTGTGGGGCTATTCTTCGTGCAAGCCTCCGTCGCCCTTCAGGCGCGTGTCGGAATCACGCTCCGCAGATATCCCCAGCTCTCTTCTCAGCCGCTCCCGCTCAGGACGCATCCGAGCCTCCACTTCCATCAGCCTCTTCTTCTGCTGCTCCGCTGCTTCGCGCTCAGCTTTCTCGAGTTTCGGTTTAATGTCTCGTTCGTAGTGATCGACCTGCCCTTTCGAGATAAACCCAAATTCCCGGCAATACTTGCACAAAACACCCGTCCCCCGTCCGCCGTAGACCGCTAGAGGAAATATCCCGTACCTTTGCCCCAACTCGTGGACGTGCCTTCTCACGTACTCGCTGTTCTCAAGAGAGTACCCCGAGCAGCTGCGATCCCTCTTTGGAAATCCCAATGCCGTAAGGATGGCCCCAACTTTCTTGGGGCTTACCCGGACCTCTTCCTGGTCCCGGTCAAGGATGTTGTTCGCAGCGTCGGTCAATTCCGAAACCTCGATTTCTGGCCGCTGCGCGTGAGAGAGGAAGAAGAGTGCGGACAAGACCGCACGATGGCGAACTTGAAGCGCTGCAGACCCTCCGGCACAATTCCAGATCGCTGCATCGAGCAGTTCCTGGCAGAAGGCCTCGTCCGCCGCAAAGGGCACACTCAAGCACCGAATTGGTAAAGCGTAAGCCACCGGCTTGAAGTGCCCCAGACCCCATGAGGATTCGACTGCCCCCAGAAAATCCATACGCAAACCGAGCAGACCACGACGAAGAAGTTTGGCGTGCTCTTCTATTTCTCGCCCGTCGAGTACGGTCCTGCCCGTGGCCCCTCCAAAAACCAATGAAAAGGCCAGGACGCTCTCGCAGCCTTCCATGCCGGCCGGCATTTCCGGCGCAGCAACCAGCTTCGGGCCAAAGCCAGAGAGTAGGCCGGCCTTTTGGAGAGTCCGCACATCCGCCCATGCGCCTGCCTTCAATGTCCGGAGAACATCAGACCGCAGACCGTAGTCGAATAGCAGGATAGTAGCGTGGAACCGCCCGCGGATCTCTCTTTGGCTTGCCTCAGGGCTTGCAGAAGATGTGGCCGCTGCGGGCCACGGGGGCGTTGGCGGCGTTAATCTGGGTTCCCGATTCGATGTGCAAGATGTTGTGGTAACCGATGGCGAGGAGGAACTGAATGACTTCCGCCGCCCGCTGTTCTTTCTCCTCCTCGGTCGGCCCGTGCATTTCCAGATAGAGCAGAGGGTGCCGCGCCACGAGCGTCCTGCTCATCCCTTCTAACGCCGGAAGTTCCATTCCTTCGATATCCATCTTGATGAAATCCGGAAGCGGGAGCGCGTTCTGTGCGATGTCCTCATCAAGCAGCGCCATAGGAACCTCAGCGGTCGCGGCGTCGGGCACAGACGCCGCGATTTGAGCGCTCGTGCCCGGCTCGCCGGTGGCGGCTCCCGGCATGCGGGGGTCAATCGCCAGGCGCAATGTGCCTTTCTGATTGCCCACTGCCCGGTTCAGCACAACGACGTGCCGAAGCCCATTCAGCTCCACGTTCTCTACCACCCTACGGTAGTTGGCGAGAAGCGGCTCGTAGCTGATGACGGCTTTGGCATGCCGGGCGAAATAGAGCGTCATCACGCCCTGAAAGGCGCCGATGTCGTAGACGACCTTGCCCTCCAGATCCAGATTTCTCAGAAAAGTCAGTTCCGGGTCGTTCTCAGGCGAGCGCGCCAGGAAACCGGGCAAGAACCCCAGGCCGCCCTTCCGCTTCATGCCCTTGATGATCCCGTGTCGGACGGTGTAAGTGAGGCTGCCAAAGAACTTCTCACTCACAAACGAGGTAAACCGGTCTTTCAAGGAGAAGTGCGTGCTGCGGAATTGCGAAGTGTCGGGCATGGAGCTTGAATGATCCGGTGCCTAGGAGTCCGTCGGAGATAAGGCTTCTAAATCTTACCTTTTGCCGACTCTCGGTCTCCGCGAGCCGGATTTTGGGCCTTTGACACTGGCCCGCCTGCCGGGAAGAGGAGCTGGGTAGGTT
>JBEKUI010000378.1:0-2974 GCA_049515175.1 Terriglobia bacterium | reverse complement strand
GCTGGGCGGGGCGTCCGGCCGTTGGACGTTCGTGTTCCCTGTGTGCCCCGGCGCCGTTCTATCGCCGTGGCGGACCAGCGCTCGGTTGTTCCCGCGAACTGGGTTCAAGCTCCCGGGCGGCCGGCCAACACATTCGGCACGCCGGAGAAGAATCCCTTGGGTGTGCTGACGTAGCCGGCGATGCTGTCCTTGCCGAGCTTGTTCACGACCAATTCCAGCGCGCTCGACGCGCCCTGCACGTAGAAGTACACAGGCTCGTTGATGGATTTATCTCTGCGCTCGGTGCGCTTGTCGTCGAAGTAGAGGTTGACCGTGAACTGGTTCTTTTTGGGATTGGTCTTGGTCAGCTCCACGGTGACCGTCCCGACTTTCTGCTTGGTATTCTTCTTGGCCAGATTGAATTCGAAGTAGTCGCGGTCGGTGCGATGGGCGAGGGCGACGAGCTCGTCATGGGTGCGCGCGATGGCGCCGGTGAGTTCGCCCTTGGTGCCGGTCAGAGCCTGCTTGGTGGCTTCGAGATCGGCCTTGGTGCCGGCGATATCGCCGGAGAGATTGCCGAACTTGGCGTTGGCGTCGGCCTGGAGTTTATTCATCTCCTCGGCGCCGGCCTTCTTGCCGATCGCTTCATTGAGCTGTTGCACCGCCACTTTCTGCTGCTTCTGGGCGGAGGTCGCCAGCCCCTTGGCGCGCGTCAGTTCCTGCTCGGTCAGGCCCTGCTTCTCGCCCATGACCTGCACTTGCCCGCGCACTTGGGCATAACGCTCGTCGCTCGAATCCATGCGACGCGTGAGCAGATCCATCTGGTCCGTCTGCTTCGCGGCATGCTCGGTGAACTGGCGTCGGGTAGAAATGACGAGGTAAAGATTCACCCCGCTCAGGATGGTGAGCAGGATGACCAGCAGAATCACCACCTGCCCGCCGGTAAAGCTCCAGGGCGACGGCGGAGCCGATTGCACGTAAACCGGCTGGCCGGAACCCGCCGGGGCGGCCCCTCCCGGCGAAGCTTGCCCGGAATCGCCCAAACCGAACATGGCGTGTCCCGCTCCACGATCATTGGTTGTATCGACCATACACTCTCCCTTGGAAAGAATTACTGTCCCGTTTAGGATTGCTCAACATGCGGTGCTTACTGCGACTGGCCCTTCACTTGTAGCAGACCCACTGACTCCACTCTCACCTTCTATTATTCCATATAACCCGCCGAAAGTTCAAGACCGCGCTGCCTCTCCTTCTGCCTACTGCTTTCTGCCTTCTGCTTACTGCCCTCTGCTGTCTTGCCCCATGTGCGCGCTCCCCGTGGACCGGCTCTAGAGCTGAATCTGCATGACCAGGTTCATGGCGGGCGTGACCTCCTTGAACACCGCGAGCATCGATTCCACCAGGTCGAGCCCGGTCGAGGCGCGGACGTCTTCCTCGCTCATGGGGTAATAGAGCTGGAAGCCCGCCCAATGGCTCGCGGGCGCAGCGCCAAGCACGCGACCGAGCGCCGCCATGGAGGGGAAATTCGCCTTCGAATATCCCGCCGGCTCGGCGTGCCAGCTCCCCGCCCAGATCCGGAATCCTTCGCGGCGCACCAGCCGGCGAAGCTCCCGCTCCATCGCGCCGCCCGGCCGCAGCGACTTTACCAGTCGGTTCCAGTCCCAATCCTCGCGCAGCCGGCACTCCCGGAAATCGCGCGGCGCCTTCACGTAGCCGCGCTCGACCTGCATTCCGCACTGGAAGACCTTGTCATCGGTATCCACCGCAAGGAAGAACTTCGCGCAGCCGAAGCTGACCTTGTGGGATACCGGCTTCGCCTCTCGATTGGCGCGCGGCAGGTAGCCGATCCAGCGCCAATAGACGCCGCGCCCCCAACGCTCGGTGACGAACGACTGCTGGTGCCGCGCTTCCAGCGCTAGCTTCAGGATGCGTGTGATGCGCTCGTTCTCTTCCAGGTTGCCGACGTGAATCCCGCGCTGGAAATCCAGAAACTCCGGCCGGAAGCCAATCGCCACGGAGGGAATCGGCAGACTGACGGGCAGCTTTGAGGGCATTCCTTTACCTCCGGTTCAGACCACACGCATTACGAGGCAGGTGATGTCGTCGTGCTGGCGCGTGACCCCGACAAACGCCCGAATATCCGCCAGCAGCCGCTCCAGCGTGGTCTTGGCGTTTTCGGCCCCCGCCGCGCCGAGCAGCGCGAGCAGGCGCGCTTCGCCGTAATCCTCGTCCTTGGCGTTCACGGCATCGACGACGCCGTCGGTAAAACCAACGAGCAGATCGCCCGGCGCGAGAGTGGTCGTGCCGCATGCGTATCTCGCCTTGGTGTCGATCCCGAGCGGCAGGTTGCCAATGGTCAGGCGCTCGATCGTGCCCGACGCGCGTCGCAGCACGGGGTTGTTGTGCCCGGCCAGCGTATAGGTCAGCGCGCGCGTCGTGGGATCCAGCTCACCGAAGAACGCGGTCGTAAAGCGCCGGCCCTCCAGGCTGTGCGCGCAGGCGTAGTGATTCATACCATGCACAAGGTCGCCGAGCGGAGCACGCGCATTGGCGAGCGTGCGCAGGCTGGCCTGGAAAGTCGCCATGAGCAGCGCCGCCGGCACGCTCTTGCCCACGACATCAGCGACGACCAACAGCAAGCGGTTCGCCTTCGTGCCGCCTTCCTCAACCTCGCGCAGGAAGGCGTCGTAGAAATCTCCGCCTACGGTGTTGGCGGGCCGGGTGGCGAAGGCGATCTCAACGCCAGGGACTTCGGGCGGCGTCTCGGGGACCAGCCAGCGCTGAATCTCGCGCGCGATCTCGAGGTCGCGCTTCATCGTCACCCGGTCGGCAAGCTCCAGCGCCAGAAGAAACACCAGCCCAGCCAGCGCCGACAGCACAAAGCTGGAGTTGTCGGGGAAGTCAATCACCAGGCTCCCTTGATCGGGCCTGGTGACGCGTGCCGACATCAAAGCCAGCACCCCAAAGAGCAGCGAAAGAAGCAGGAAGACGCGCC
>JBEKUI010000377.1:0-3002 GCA_049515175.1 Terriglobia bacterium | reverse complement strand
GGAATGGCGCGCTCCTGGGGCTGCTCACGCTGGCGCTGCTTGCCTGGCTGCTGTGGGGTTCCGGTGAAGGCTCCGGGCAGGTCGAGCCACCGCCTGCACCACCCTCCTGATCCTGGCGGTCAGAACGCGGCCATGGCTTCGATCAAACGACTCTCGCCGCCGCGCCACAGAGCGTACTGAAAGCGGCTGCTCTTGTTCATTTGCGCCGCGCCCACGTGCCCCTGGGGGTCGATGGCGATCACGCAGATGAATTCCTCCTTGTTCCGGGGATCCGTCCTGGCAATGTGATGCATCAGCTCGACGCAGGCGTCCTGCGGCGACGCGCCGCGCGTCATGGTGTGCACGATCGAAACGCTCGTGCAGTAGTTGGTCATCAAATCGCCGTTGCCGGTAGCGGACGCCGCGCCCACATGGTCGTCGGCATAGACTCCGCAGCCCACAAGGGGCGAATCGCCCACGCGCCCGGGAATTTTCCAGGCCAAGCCGGAAGTCGAGCAGACCGACACGACGTGGCCCTTGCCGTCCGCGGCCACAAATCCGATGGTGTCGTGATTGTCGGGCGGTTTCAGCCAGTAGGATTCTTTCTTCGGATTGGCCTTCCACTCCTGCCATTTCTTGAGGCTTTCGGGCGTCAACAATTGCTCCGGGCGAAATCCGACCTGCAAAGCGAAGCGCAAAGCGCCTTCGCCGGCGAGCGTCGTATGTATCGTTCTTTCCAGAACCTGCCGCGCCACGGAGACGGGATTGCGGATGCTGCACAGGCTACAGACAGCGCCCGCGCGGTGCCGCGTGCCGTCCATGATGGCGGCATCGAGCTCGACCTCACCTTCGGCGTTGGGCAGACCGCCGTAGCCGACGCTCGTCACGCTGGGATCGTCCTCGGGAACGTTGATGCCTTTTTCGACCGAATCGAGCAGGCTGCCCCCGCCGTGAAAGATCTCCGCGGCGCGCTCGTTGGCAGGCTTACCGTGCGCCCAGGTGGAAAGAAACACTGGCCCCGAGTCGCTCGCCGGTTGGCCGGACGTTTCTGTTGCCGCCAGTGCGGCCGCCCCCGCAACTGTTTTCACGAACATCCTGCGATCAATTCTCTGCATTTCCCCTCCTTGGAGTGCGGCTAGTCGCGCCGCCCTGTCGTTCTCAATTGTTTTTCACTTTTGCTTTTTGCCCTTTGCGCTTTGCCTTTCGTCTTTCGCTTTGCCCCATCCCCCTCCGCCTGGCGTCTCGATTCGCAGGTGGCTCCCAGCAGGAGCTTCGAATGCGCATTTGGATGGTAACTCGCGGCTTCGTCCGGCGACGATGAGATAATTCCTGCCCGTCTTCCCCTCACCGCCGCCCGCCAATCCGTAGGGAGGAATGCGGCGGCGGTCGGAAAGGATGCAGCCTCGCACGTTGGCAAGGAATTCGATCTCGCGAACGATTCCGTCGCCGCCGCGAAAGAGCCCTGAACCGCCAGACCCACGCCGCAGCGAATACTGCTGTACGCGCACCGGGTATGCCGATTCCAGCGCCTCGACGGGCGTATTGAGCGAGTTCGTCATGTGCGTGTGCACGCCGCTCAGGCCGTCGGCCCCGGGCCGGGCGCCCATGCCACCGGCAATCGTTTCGTAATAGGCGAAAGGCTCGCCCGTGCGCGGATCGCGCCCGCCAAAGGAGAGATTGTTCATCGTGCCGGAACTTGCCGCCGGGATACGCCGGGGAAGGGCGCGCGCCAGCGCCTTCAAGAGCACATCGGTGATGCGCTGCGAGGTCTCGACATTTCCAGCGGCGACGGCGGCGGGCGGCCGCGCGCTGACCACGCTGCCTTCCAGGGCGCGGACCTCGATGGGGTCCATCAGGCCCGCACACGCCGGCACGTCTTCACCGAGCAAGCAGCGGAACACATAGAACACCGCCGAGTACGTGATGGCGAAGACGGCGTTGACGCTGCCGCGGCAGGCGGGCGAAGTGCCGGCGAAATCCACTACGGCGCGGCCGCCTTTAATGCCGACCTTTACACGCAGTCGAATCGGACTTGTCGTAAAGCCGTCGTCATCGAGGAAGTCTTCGCCGCGATAAATTCCATCAGGAATCCCCTGCAGCGCCGCGCGCATCAGGCGGGCGGAGTATCGCTGCAAGGCCTCGAGATAATGGGTCGTCTTGGCCGCACCGTACTTTTCAAGCAACTCCTGCAGGCGGCGCTCGCCCAGCAGGCAGGCCGCCACCTGAGCCGTCAGATCGCCTTCGCGCTCGCGCGGCGTGCGGACGTTGGCGAGCAGCATCCGCATCACGTCGGGCTGAATCTTCCCGGCGCGCGCAAGGGCCACGGGCGGGATGCGGAGGCCCTCCTGGTAGATTTCCTCGCTCAATCCCATCGACGCCGGCTGCGCGCCGCCGATATCGGCGTGGTGGGCGCGATTTGCCACGTAGAAAGCGGGTTTCCTGATATCGCGACCGCGCTCCAAGGCAGGAGTTCCCGCGGCAAACACCGGCATCACGAGTGTGATGTCCGGCAAATGCGTGCCACCCGCAAAGGGGTCGTTGAGCATGGCAATATCGCCGGGCCGGAGCGCGCACGCCTCGATGGCCGCAGCCACCGACAGCGGCATCGAGCCGAGATGGACGGGCATGTGATCGCCCATCGCCACCGCGCGGCCTCGGCCGTCGAACACCGCGCAGGAGTAGTCGCGCCGTTCCTTGATGTTGGGCGAGAAGGCGGAGCGCCGCAGCGCTGCTCCCATCTCCTCCGCGACGGAGTGAAAGAGACTTTTGAAGATTTCGAGCTCGGCGGCGTCAATGTGCATGGGGGCAACTCTCTATGCCGAGAATCCAACCCTCTTCATCAACTATTTGGTTTCTTTCGACCTCGCCAAGCTCCGCGGGACCATTCAGCCAATTAAGTAATATGAATATCATGCTTGATCCGGCGAAGAAAAAGCGATATCATGCCGGGCATGAAAAGGGCTAAGCGCAAGGGAATGATGACGATCCAGAGATTCCGGCGACTTTTTGGAGATGAGGAGCAG
>JBEKUI010000376.1:0-3052 GCA_049515175.1 Terriglobia bacterium | reverse complement strand
CAAACACTGCGGTAGCAAATCGATCTGATCGTAGTTGGCTCGTATCTCTTGGCTCATGCTGATTCACTTAGCACTCCACCTTCCACACTCCGAGTTTTGAGACAGGCTCCTTGGGGTCTGCGGTAGCGGTATCAGCTGCTCTGGCGCGTAGATCTCAAAGGTCCGCGCTACCCCCACGCCCTCTGCCTAAAGGGGCGAGAGGGGTTCGGCGACGAGGAGCAGGCTGTCCCGAAAGTCCGCGGGGAGGCTGGCGGTGGGTCCTGAGGCCTCGCCCACCACACGATTTGCAACGTAGTCGGTCACCCGATAGCGGTGCGCCGCCAGTCCGCGCAGCTCAATCGTGCCGGTAAATTTGTCGCCGGGCGTCTGAGTGAAAAACCCGTAGTAGAGCTTGTCGCCTTTGCGGATGACGTGGCCCTCTGGGGTTTCCCACCGGATGTCATAAAGGTTCAGGTACTCGCCTTCCGCCGGACGATGCTGATTGTAGAGGGCAAACCATCGCGCGTGGACGTCGCGCAACGTGGTGCTGAACGTCGAGGGAACCTCGCCGGTTCCCAGGGCGCGCGGGAAAAGGTCCACGCGAAAGGGATGCTCCTTGCCGCAAAGATTCTCGCTGGCAAAAAGCCCGACGTATTCCTGCAAGACGGGCGAGCGCGGGCCGAACATCGCTTTCAAGAACTTCACTCGCGCCGTGACCTGATAATCGAAAGGATCGGAGTCGGTCGGCTGCTCGAAAGTTTCCGCCAACTGAAACGTCGGGGTAATGCCGCACGGGCAGAGTTCGATTCTGAAATCCTTGCGAATCTGCCGCGCCGTTGCGCGGATCTCGCCAAATAGGTCGGGCCATTGCTCGAAGGACTCTTCCGGGCGGGCGTGATGATGGGCGGGGTTGTAGCAGAGCGGCGCGTGGTTCAGGCTGGTGCCGTCGATTTTGAAGCTGTCCACCGACCAGCCCTTCACAAATCGCTCGACGAGTTGGCGCGTGTACTGCCGCACCGGAGCGTAGGCGGGACAGATGTAATAGGCATTCCAGCTGGCCTTTTCGCGGCGCCCCGCCTTGTCAAGAATGTACCAGTCAGGATGCTGCCGGTCCGCCTCGGAGCCCGGATCGGCGGAGCCCGGCGACCACCACAAACGAAAGCTCATTCCGGCGGCGTGCACCTGGTCGATCAGATTTTTCAGATCAGCCTCGCCGCGGGGAAATTTCTGCCGCGTGGGCTGCCAGTCTCCGAAGCGATCGAACCACCCGTCGTCGAGGATGAATTCCTTAATGCCCATCGCTTTCATCTGCGGAAGCTTCGTCAGAATGCCCGGCACCGTGAATCGCCTCTCGTAACCCCACGTGCACCAAGCCGGGGCGTAGTCGCCAGGCAGGTAGTCTTGAACAACCCGAACGCCCAACCGTGCCATCAGCTCTCGATACCGAACGACTGGGTCATAGAAATCACCTCGGTGAGCAACAATCATCACTGGCGGAGGAGTGTAGCTCTCCCCCGGCGCCAGCCGGAGCGAGGGTTTGGTCACCACTTTCACGACGGTGGTGCCCTGCGCGTCGACCTCCACGGGCACCCAAGCGAGCGCCGGCTTGGGAGCGAGCAACGCCACCGCCAGACCCATCTCCGGCCGCCACAAATCGACCAGCGGCGTTCCACCGCCGTTGCCCTTTTCTCCCTTGGGACCGGTGTAGTTGTCTTGGCTGAATCCGGCACTCACCGGCAGGATGTAGTCCCGACCCCAGGCATAGCCCCCTCCCTGTAACGACCAGAACAGCACCCCTTTCTGCGGCGCGGGAGATGTTCCCGGGCGCAGGCGAAGAGAAGCCTGGTCGACCTCAGCAAGCTCGATGGGATCGGCCTGCCGCACGTTGGTCAGACTCGATTCGGCGATGACGACGCCTGCGAGATCACTAGGGACCGTGAGACGAAGGGTGATTCCTACCTGGCCTGTGGAATCGCGTGCGTCCATACTGATGCGGCTGGCTTGGCCAAAGGGCGTGCTGACTCCCTGCGCGACCGAGGGTGGAGCCGAAAGGCTCCATCCATTGACCGGTTGCGCCCCCAGCCGCAGTGAAGTAATTGGCAGCAAGTCCCGCTCCGGCGAAAGGGTGACCCTCTTCCCCTCCCTGTTGAGAAACACGCGGAAATGCAATGCGGAAGTCCACTCGAGTGCCAGGGAGGCGGTTTCCGCTCGGAAGGCGCCATCTCGCTGAGTCAGCTTGACGGCCTCCGCGGTTCTGACGGATGACGTGCGGGAGCAACTGACAACCATGCCGAATAGGCAGAAGACTGCAAACAGGGCGAACCGGCGTTGAGGTAGGGTCATGGTGATCTCTCCATAAGAACGGATGGAAATCAGAGGCGCATTCTGGGCTCACACAGTGGTGCGGGTCAAGGGCGACTTGCTTGCTTCATGAATGTGCGCGAATGGGGCCGGTTGAGTGGGCCGTCATGCCGTTGCGTCCCGCGGATGCGACAGTGCATCACAAGGCGGAGTCCAGGACGGCGCGCAGTTCTTCCGCAGTGAGCACAATTGGATTGGCTTTCATGCTGCTGGCTTGCGAGGCCCTTGCGACGAGCAACGGGAAATCCGCCTCGCCGATGCCGTGGCTGCGGAGGGGCGGAATAACGAGATCGCGGCAAACCTGCTTGACCCAGGCGACGCCGTCTTCCGCCCGCGCGTCTGGCCGGCCCGTGAGCACGCGGCCGATCTCACCGTAGCGACGGAGCGCCTCGCTATGCGGCGCGCGCTCATGCAAAGCTTGAATATTCGTCTCCATTCCACCGGGCAGCAGCGCCGCGCAGACGGCGCCGTGCGGTGCCGGAAACATTCCTCCGATCGGGCCCGCAAAGCCGTGCACGACGCCGAGCCCGGCATTGGCCAGCGCCAAGCCGCTGAGGAGCGCGGCCGCCGCCATATCCTCGCGCGCCGCGGGGTCCTCGCCTTCCTGGCAGGCGCGCCGCAGCGAGCGGCTGACGCGCTTCATGCCTTGCAGGCAAAAGCCGTCGGTCAAGGGATTAGCGCGCGTCGAGACGTAAGGTTCGATCAATTGCGT
>JBEKUI010000375.1:0-3105 GCA_049515175.1 Terriglobia bacterium | reverse complement strand
ATAGAACGACGACATCGGCTTGCTCGAAACCGGTTCGATATTGTCGGCACGCACGACGGCGTGATAGAGGCCTTTCTTCAACCCCGCCGCGGAGGCCGTGTTGGTCAGCGTCTGGCTCCTGCCGGTCTTCCTCACAGCCACCGACAACCAGGACGGGAGTCCCGGCCGCACTTTCCAGAACGGCAGTTCGTTGCTTCCGTTGGTCTTGACCGTGATCGCTCCGGTGAGCTTTTGGGCGGTCCTGCCTGCCGCGCGGAGAGACACGAGGTAGGAATCGGCGACGATGATCGGCGGCACCGGGAAGTCGCTGGTCTTGGAGATGCGAAGCAGGGCCACGTCGTTCGGAGCCACCCTGACGGAGATGCCGCCGCGGTGCGGTCCACTCGTCTGATGCGTCCACAGATTCCGAACGTAAAGCGACTCAGATTCAGGGAGCTCAAGATCCGACGATGCGACTTTCACATCTGCCGACGCGGCTCCCTGATTGAAAACGAGGGCGGCTTGGCTGCCGTCAAACAGACGCTTACCCGCCCAGATTTCGACCTTGCCGTCTCTCCGGACGATGCGCCCCTGAATGCCCAATGGATCTTGGTTGATCCCGATTGCTTCCAGGTTGGTCAGGATCTGGATCGTCGACGGCGTCATCTTCCGCAGGTCGTTCCCGGCCATAAGGGGCCCAGCCATCATGCACCAGAGACTAAAGAAGCTGCGGTTCTGGGTTTCGCTCAGCCCGCTCATGCCGGTGATCATCATGTCGGGATCGTTCCAGTGACCGGGGCCGGCGGCCGCGTACAGCTTTTCGTTTGCGGCGGTGATTCGCATTGCCCTGGCCCAATCGGCCTTCCCCGGCGCGCAGATATCTTCCGTCGTCCGCCAGAGGTGCCCGACAGCAGCCGCCCACTTCCACGGCTCTCCTTCACCCCATGAGCAGAGGCTGTGGACGATGGGCCGCCCTGCGGCGTGCTGGGCATCGTGGAGTTTCGTGTAGCTTTTCGCGACGTCCTGACCCTCGGTGTTGCACCAGTCGATTTTGACGTAGTCCGCGCGCCAATCGGCGAAGGCCGCCATATCCTCCAACTCGTGATCTTTGGTGCCCGGCATCGCTTTGCTACAGGTCCGCGTCCCGGCGTCAGTGTAGAGAGCGTACTTCAGCCCTTTCTTGTGGATATAGTCGCCGAGGCCGCGAAGGCCACTGGGATACCGCTCAAGGTTCGAAGTGAGTTTTCCGTTCGCTCCGCGTGTGAAACAGATTCCTTCATCGGGCCCGACGTATGTGTACCCGGCTTCCTTCAGGCCGCTGCTGACTAGAGCGTCGACGATCTCCTTGATCAGCTTCTCGTTCTGCGGCTCCTCACCGAACTCGTTCCAGGGATACCAGCCCATGGGCGGGGTGAGCGCCAGACCGTCGTCCGCGGCGTGGACCCTTGGCGCCGGGACAACAAACAAAAACACGATCGCAATACCTAGGATGACTAATGGGCTTTTTCTCAACGATGTGCTCCTTTGCTGAATTACGCAGAATCACGTAGACATATCAATTAATGTATGGCGAATTCCCGCCCGTCAGAAAAGCTCAAGAGGCCAGTCTTCCGCTTGTGCATAAGAACCTCAGTGTTTCGTTTCATATCAGAACGGTCCGATCTTCACCGAGGTCTTGCCGCAATTGGCGTCGGGCCGGCGATATCTCCCCCGGGCCTTTCGGGAACCGCCCCTCCTTCCGTGGCGCAGTACAAGGCACACTTAGGGCCACTCTGGGGAATTGGTGCGTTGGAGCGCGGAAGCTTCGTGGCCAGGCTCAACTCCGCCACCAGCTGCTTGAGCCGCTCATCCTCCTCGCGCAGCTGACGGACTTCCTCCGAGGTCGCCTCCCGCTTCGTGTCCCCCCGCATCCGCCCCTTGCCGGCCTCCATGAAGTCCCTCAGCCACTTGTAGTAAATCGTGGGATGAATCCCCTCGCGCCGGCACAGTTCCGAGACCGCGACCTCTCCCCGGATCCCTTCCAACACGATGCGGATCTTCTCTTCGGCGGGAAACTTGCGTCGGGTCACTTGGCGAGTGCGGCGAATCAGTTGCGCGCCGCCTCCCCCGCCCGGGTGGGGGAGCTACCTTCCCCTCTGGCAGGATCTTCACTCATGGCTCACTCCTCTCGTATGCCGCGCAGTCTAGAGCAGGTTGAAAGGTGAACCAGGGCAAAAACTATAGCTTAACGGGCCTCAATCAACCGTCTCATTTTCGCTGAAGGCGGACAGTGAGTCCCGCGACCGGGAATTACGTCTCGCCTTGCCTCGCCATCTTCCCGGTCATAAAGAGCTTTTCCAATCCACACAAGGATTCAAATCCTCTTCGCACGACATCGGTCGGGTCGGCGCGATGTAACTGCTGATTCCATATCTCCAGTGAGATTGCACCCTGATAACCTAAACGGTCCAATTGCTCCAGAATAGGGACAAAATTGATGATCCCATGGCCGGGAAACGTACGCCAATCGTGGGGGGTTCTCAGTTTTTCCAGAGGCAAATTCATGGCGTCGGACACATGAACAAGGTAAATCTTTTCGCTGGGCAAGTTCGCCAGATCTTCCACGTCGGAACCGCCCATGAAGAAATGGAAGGTATCCAACACCAAACCACCGTTTTCGCATCCGGCGGTCGATACTATATGCCACGCCGTTCGAACATTCTTCACTTCTGCGGCTGTTCCGACAAATTCCAGAGCGACGCGCACTCGAAAATCCGCAGCGATTTGACAGACTCTCCGGAACCGCTGCGGACCACTCTCGAAGAATCCTGCGGCCTGAGCCGGAACGGCCACGACGAGATCGCAACCCAGAGCCTGAGAGACTTGGCAAATTCGCTTCGCATCTCTCAGGATTCTCGATTCCCCCCCCCCGTCCGCTTCTTGCCAGCCGCCCAGGAAGCAAAATTCCTCTACCTTCAGGGCCGCACCTCGCAGAGACTCTGAGATTCCATTCAGGGATTCTCCGCGACTGAGTGCGGCCTCCACATCCTCTAGCCAGAGGCCGATTCCCTTAAAGCCCACAGCTGAGGCGAGTTGGATTTGTCGCTCGAGGGACGTTCCCTTGATAGTGGCGGCGTTCAGGCAGAA
>JBEKUI010000374.1:0-3127 GCA_049515175.1 Terriglobia bacterium | reverse complement strand
GATGGCTTCGGCCATCTTCGGCGGGTCGGAGGCGATCCAGCCCTCATCCAGAGGAACCGTGCCAATCTCCTTCATCCAATCCTCGCGATGACGGGAGAGATAATGCAGCCCCGCCATGTAGAACTCGTTGGCAAATCCCTTCTCATGCAGCGTGGTCAAGATTTTGGGATTGTGCGTGGAGATGCCGGCGGCGATGCCCAGTTCGTGAACCTTGTCGATATAGGCCTTGAGCAGGTCGATCTTGCCCGCCCGGAAGAGAATGTCGGTGGCTCCGCCGTGGAAAGCGATGCCAATGGGCTTGAATTCCGCCGCCGCTTGCGCGCATTTGATCGTTCCATCCAGGATCTCTTCCGGCGCACGCCCCATCTTTTCGTCGTAGTGCCAAGAGGCGGCCAAGCAGATGAATTGAATGTTGCATCCTGCCCCGCGAATTTTCGGGAATTGCCGTTTCATGTCCCAGTTGAAACTGGCCTGCCACGTGTCGATCCCAGCCTTCTCGCAGTCCACAAGAAGCTTGACGATGCGCTCGTCGGTGAACCACTCCCGCATGTGCATGTCGTATTGCCGGTTGACGTGCGAATAGCCGTACATGGGGTTGCTTCCCACGATCAGCCGCGACACGCGGTGGGACCCCAGGCTCACCTTGGGCAGCAGGTCCGCGGGTTCGGCACGGAGCGCGGCCGGGGCCATCAGGCTGGCCGCAACGGTCGTGGCCCCCTTCAGGAAATCCCGGCGGCTGGATTCGGATTTCGAGGAATTCACGATTTCGTGCGGGTTGGATGAGGGGTTCTGGGCCATGAACATTCTCCTTTATGAGTTTGATCTATCTTTGCGTCGCCCGACGATACAATCCTGCTCTTAATAAGTCAATGACCGATCGGGGGAGACTCAGCTCTTATCCTCCTTCACCAATTTGAAGAGGCGTGACGGCAACCCAGCCCCACCTCACCCTCGCTTCTGAACGGCGCTCAGGGCTTTCAAAATGACGGCGTTATTGGGAATCACCTCGCCATAGTAGTTCTCGAACCCTGCTACAGCGCCGCGGAAACCCCTCGACCCCTTCAGCCGGACTTCGCGGATCACCTTGCCCAGGCGCGGGCTTTCCCACTCGAAAACGAAGAAGGTGACCGGATGTTCAGCGTTCGGCGAGCACATCACGGCCTTCGCGTCGTAGCAGTATTTCCCCGACCTCTCATCCCGACCCCAATTCCATTCCAGGATGTTCACGCCGTAACGAATCGGGATGACTTCCGGCAGGCCGTCCTCGTAGACAATCTCGTACCAGCCGAGCAGGTCCGCCGAGTCGGCCATGTCCCAGATCAACCGATACGCTTCTTTGTTGGTCGCGGGAATAGCGCAGGCGTGCAGGAAGAGTAGGCTCGTGGCGTCTTCGCTGACCTTGAAGGTGACTTCGCGCGCCAACGGGTTGGGCTGCGCCCCTTCTGTGCCCACCATGACTGCGACTTTCCCGTCGGCTCCGGCCAAGTCAAACAGATACGGCCCGAAGGCGCTTCTGCCTGTCTTGAACCTGCGCAAATCCACTCCGAACACTTCATCGAGCGCGGGGGCGTTAAAGGCTCTAGAAATATCCAAAGGCGTCACCGCGCCTTCTGTCGCACTGGGCGGCGTCACGCCGGTCAAACTCGACATCAACACGGAAACAGAACTTTGTGTGGTCCTGGCAAGCTCTCCCACCTCCAACGTCTTTTTCGACCAAAGCTTATTGCCGCATCCGATAATACTGAAAAGCATGTCTTTACTCATGTTGAATTCGGTGGTCGCTGACCACGAGGAGGGTGCGCCCCCGAGGATGGTTTTTCGTTTGCTGCGCTCGAGGTAGTTCTCGAGATCGGGTTCCATGTTGCCGTAGACCTGCCGGAAGCCCCATTCATCCAGTTGCGCCTCGTTCGCTTCTCCACCCTCTTCCTTGGACCAGAACCAGTTGTAGAGCAGGATGTCTTTGGGAACCAGGTCCTTCACCTGCTTTGGCGTCATGGCGCCCGGCGAGGTGTATTTCCAGCCGTCGGGTGCGGTACGCTTCTGCAAGCCCTTGCCGCGCACTCTTTCGAGCAGGTAGTCGCCCCAGATGGCCATCTTGATATTCTTGTTCGCCAGGTAATCGTGAATCTTCCGCAGGTCCTGCCCGTAAAGCTCACCGAAGTCCTTGCCCTTGCAGCGTGGGCAGATTCCAAAGGGTGCGAACCACTCATCGTGGCCGGCGTGAAGAAGGCGAGGCTTCATGACCTCAATGTATTCGTCCATTACTTCAAAGATGAGCTGGTAACTACGCGGCTCGGACGGGCAGTAGGTGTCTGGCCACTTGTCGCCGGGGACGTCGGTCAGGTCCTTATGCCGCGCCAGCAAGTAGAAACCGTGCGTAAATGAGGGAATTTCCGGGACGACCTCGATCTGATGCGCTTCCACCCAGCGAACCAGGTCCGCGACCTCGTCCTTTTCCAGAAACCCGCCGTCGCCGCAATCCTGGTGCGAAGAATTCTGCTCGCGCCCGTGCAGCGCTCCGGGCGGATAGTTGAGCCGGCTGTAATTGGTGTCGCGCGCAAATTCTATCCAGCCCGCATTGATTTCCGGATGGCGGTCGAGCCGCATGCAAGCGTTCATCTCCATCATCAGCGTGTTGAATTTGTAGAGCGCCATGACTTCACGAATGAATCGGCGGAAATAAGCAATACTCGGGCGGCCTGGCACGTAGAGCTTGACGCCGCGGAAAGGCTTGTCCGGCCAGTCGCGCACCTGCACGCCGGGCACCTGGAGAGGTTGCGGTGCGCTGGAAATGAGTTGCCGAAGCGATTGCAGCCCATAGAAAGCGCCTCGCTCGTCGCTTCCCGCGACCACCACGGCCTTTTCGCTGGCGTGCAGAACATAACCTTCCGGACCGGGATTCTGCGCTGTCACTTCCAGGTGATTCCGATGGCAGAATTCGCGAACCAGTGGATTCCGGATCGATCCGGCCACGATGAATCTCCCCGACATGGGCAGCTTCTCCGAGGGTTCGGTTTTCAACTGTAGATTATAGCGGTCACTCAATTCCTCCCTGAGGAAGCGGGCCAGCGCCTCGTCGCTCGTGGAAGCGGGCAGCGGAACCGCCAGCGTGCATTCTTCGTTCAGG
>JBEKUI010000373.1:0-3207 GCA_049515175.1 Terriglobia bacterium | reverse complement strand
TTCCGTCAGGACGCCAGGCGGATATTCGCCAGGTGCTCCTTCCGCCCCGGAACGCCGAGATTGACATGATACAACGCGCCACCGAAGTAACCCGTGTTCGGGTCGTAGCCCGGCGGCATGACGGGCATGGGCTCCGATTTCCCCGCCGAGGTAATAAAGATGTCGGTGAGGTCCGGCCCGCCGAAGGCGAGCGACGAGGTCTGCTTGGCGGGCGTCGCGATGCGGAGCTCGACTTTCCCCGCCGGATCGTAACGCACGATGCAGCTCCCGTACCACTCCGCCGACCACACGAAACCCGCCGCGTCCACCGTCAGACCGTCGGGCAGGCCGGAAGTGTTGGGCACCTTGACGAAGACGCGGCGATTGCGCGGCGTTCCGGTTGCCACGTCGTAGTCGTAAGCGTAGATGATGCGCGCGGCCGAGTCGGTGAAATAGAGCGTCTTGCCGTCGGGCGAAAAACCCAAACCGTTCGCGATGTGGAACCCTTCGTCCACCACGCGAACCTTGCCGTCGGTTGCCACGGAAAACAGTTTGCCCAGCGGGTATTCCTTGCTGGGATCGTAGAAATACGACCCCGCGACCAGCCTCCCGGCGGAGTCGGCGATGCAATCGTTCATCTGGCACTTGTTGCCGTCCGCCTCGGCAGCCACCAGGCGCGGCTCACCTGCGCCGTCCCACAACCAGACGCCGGCGGAGTTCACCACGACATATCCCCCCGGCGCGTTGAAAGCGCATCCGGAAACTTCCCAGCCTTCTTTGACCAGCCGGTGCTTCCGCGTCGTCCAGTCGTAGCAATAAAACTTCTGCCCTGTGATGTCGGTCCAATAGAGCTGGTTGCTGCGGAAGTCCCACAGCGGCCCCTCGCCGCAGAGGTCTCCGTAATCCGCGATTACCTTAAGTTCGGGCATGATCCGATTTCCTCCATGCAACTTCTGACTGCGCTCGCGCCGGAGGCTGCTGAACGCTTCGCGCCCGCGCCTCTGCGCCGTGAAAACATATACCGCCGCGCTCAGCAATTCAAGGTTGTAGCAGCCGTCTCTGACGGGAGTTCCTGGAAACCCAAAGCCTCGCGGCTCGCCGGGCCGAACTCACGAAAACAGCGTCATCCGCCAGTTGCTCAAGAGCGGCGCTCCTGCTCCTCAGCCACGAAGGTGAAGTCTTGGCGAACTATAACTGGACATTGGAGGAATGAATTTCAATGGCGGAAAAATCCAATTTGGTCTGCCTCGAGTACGAAATTCGGCCCCCCTCACATGCGAATCGGGAGGGGGCATTTGGGACCGCGCAACTTTCCTGTGGTGGTTCCCGATCGGGGCATGCTCGATGGCCGCAAGGCGCACTCAAAGGCGCCTTGGACGTTCGCTGAGAGGGCTGTGCGACCAATGCTGGGAAGCTCGCTTTACTATCTTTACTAGGAACTGTGGGAGGCTTTGGAGATGCCCGGTGAGTTCGTGCTACACTCGCTCAGACATACTTATGGAGTTCGGCTTGGCGAGGTCGGACAGGCGCACGTGCGGCCGCATGGTTGATGGGAACTAGTAGCAATCCAGTCAGCCAGAGGGGCGTACGTCCGACGCCAGTGGCCCTGGAAGAAAGCTGGAAGGCCCACCGCAAGGCCACAAAGAGCCTCTTCCAAGAACTGAAGCGGCAGTTGCCCGCTTCAACTTCCGCTTTCCATTGGCGGAGCCGACGTCCGTAAGACACTGCGGGCCCATAGCTCAGTTGGTTAGAGCAGCGGACTCATAATCCGTCCCAACGTATTTCCAACAGGCTAAATCATTGAATTTACAGGACCGTTGGACCCGCGAAGTAGTCACAATTAAGCCCTTTTGGCGCTTAACTGTGACCCAAACTGTGACTCAGCTTGCCTACATCATAGGCTATCGCTCGTTGGGCTAGGAATCAGCCCCGAAGTGTTGATTCTGCCCTCCTTACCCCAAGCTTCCGGCACAGGGCAGAACCGGGAATCAACTCGCATGAATTCAAAGTACACCGCACTCCCCAAACAATCCTTTCCACAGCTAAGTTAAATGCGTCCCCGCGCCAGGCCAATCGGGTAGCCAAAACCTGACCAAATTCTCCTTTCGCTCCCAAAACCTGATCCTCCCTGGCAGAGGGGAGGGGTTAGTGTGCATCGCGCCTGGGCCGGAAGGGGCAATAACCGTGTGCACCAGGAGGCGTGTGGATAAGGAGGTGAGGGATGACCGGAATACTGGGACTGTTCGCTCTCGTCGAAGTAAGCAGCGGAATCGCCTTCCAGGTCAGGTGGCTACGGAGACAACTCCTGGCAGCGGTCCGTCGAACTCGCCAAGTGAGACTCCGCCCCCTGGAGGAAACGGTTCCAGGGTTTCTGGCGGGATTGGGATTGCCAAACCACACGCCTGTGGAACCCCCTGTTCGTCTGCGCCCAACAATGGCAGCGGGTCGGCTGCAAGTTTGGGCTTCAACCAGCTTCGCAACGAGTTCCTGACAGCGGCACGGCGCGTTGCCACAACCAAGAAGCACGCGATCGGTGAAGTGGTGGAGTGGGCAAGTGGTGGCGCATTCAAGTACGGAGATGTCAGCCGCATGACAGAGGATGATGTCCCGAGGCTGCGGGCGGCCACTGAGCTCAAGGCGTCGGCGCTCGCCGGCACATCCTGCTGACCGAGAGCATGTTTTCTCCCGACCTGACTTCTCCACGTTGACTTGCCTTGTAACTCCTGCCTCAAATCCCTGCCCCACGTTGGAGCGCTGAGTAACCGCCGCGCTTTGGACCGGCGCACGCCTGTCGGCGCCCCAGTCCCTCCGCCTGTTTCGATCAACTCACGGTCAAGGTGAAAATACCCGCACGGCTGCGGGTTACTTCGTTGCTGAACGACCACTGATTTATTTGCCATTAAAGGCCACATGAGCGGGACGACAGCAAAACACAGCCCTTCAGGACTCATACCACAGGTCGCTCTCCGGCTGACCCAACACACTTTAGTGCTTGTCGCCTCGGCGTTTCTACCATATTTCATTGGAACCGCAAAGGGAAGCGTGGCAGCGGAGTTCGTTCCTCAGGCTCCAGGTGTGCATTGGCCAGCGTGAGCCCGGCGGGCCGGACGACCGGGAAGTCCGGGAGATTGAAGGCTGGATTCTGGGCCGGGAGCCCTAGCGATGCCGCAGCCGTCCATGCCGCCGCAGGCTTCCCGGAGGCAGATTGACTGGCGCGGTATATTCTCC
>JBEKUI010000372.1:0-3213 GCA_049515175.1 Terriglobia bacterium | reverse complement strand
GTGATGAGGGCGCCGCCCGTCCGCCGGCGCGTTCCCTGATAATCGAAGAAGCCAAAGATCTTGTCCTTTCGCAGGGGTCCCCCAACCGATCCCCCAAACTGATTCCATCGGAGAGGTGGTTTAAGACCCGTGAAGCGATCAGCCCCATTGGCCTTTTCGTTGCGGAGATACTCAAACACCGAGCCGTGAATCTGGTTGGTCCCGGACCTGGTCGTTCCCTGGAGCAAGGCGCCGGAGACGTTGCCAAACTCCGCGTCGTAGTTGCTGGAGGTTACCTTGAACTCTTGCAGCGAGTCGGGGTTCGGGTTGACTACAGCGATGCCCAGGATGTTGCTTTGGTTCTCCGTTCCGTCCAACTCGAAACCATTGGAGTAAAAATACTGCCCGTTGACATTAATCTGCAGGCCGCCCTGGGGGTTCTCGCTGGAAGCGTGTTGGAATCCGTTCAACTGGGCGCCGGGAAGCGCCAGGATCAGCGTGGTCAGGTTGCGGTTGAAGATGGGCAGCCGCTGGACTTCCGTAGCCGTCAGGGTGTTGCTGACGTCGGCGCGATCCGTTTTGAGCAAGGGCGATTCGGCCGTGACAGTGACCTGGCTCTCCGCTTTGCCCAGTTGAATCCGCGCGTCCACGCGCGTCGTCGCGTCCACCTGCACGTCGGCGGTGGCTACAAACTCCGAGAAACCCGCGGCCGTAATCTTAACCTCGTAGCGTCCCGCCAACAGATGGGTTTGAGTAAAGTTTCCGTCGGGGTTGGTCTTGCTCTGGACCGAGACGCCACGGTCGAGGTCGGTAATGACGACCCCCGCTCCGGGCACGGCAGCGCCGCTGGGATCGGTCACCGTGCCGGTAATGTTGCCCGACACTGCCTGGCCGTATGCGGCTCGGGCGACAAACAGGCAGACGAACAGCGTAAGCGAGAATCTTCTAAACGCATTTTCATGGGAATACATCGGTGCAGCCTCCACCCGAGCGTTTGACGTTTGACGTGTGAACGACCGACAAAAAGACGGATTATTCTAGCATGAATAGTCGTTCTCCCGACTTGGCAAATCGTCCTTATTGTCGCGACTTCGATCCCGGGAGGACGGCTAGGGGGGCGAGGAGATGTCCGCGTCAATGGTCTGTCGGGTCACTTGCGGCGCCGCCAAAGCACCAGGCAAACGGACCCCGCCGAGCTTCCCGGCGGCTTGCAACTTCTGAAATTGTGCCATCTCCTTCTGTTGGTTCGCCGAATCATCAAGAGCCTTATATGCGGAGGCGAGCAGGAAGTGAGGGACTTCATCCTGGGGATTCAACGCGGCCGCTTCCTGCAGGTGGGTCAATGCCTCCCTGGGTTTCCCCGCACTGATCAACGTCCGGGCCAAACCCAGTCGAGCTTCTGCGAACTTGGGGACGGCAAGTACGGCCCGTGAGAAGTGCTCGAGTGCGGGCCCGAATTGGCCGCGCTGGCGGTAAAGCTCGCCCAGCTCATACTCTGCATCGGCGTTCTGGGGAGAAATCGCCAACTCCAGCTCAAATTCGCGCGCCGCTTCGTCCATGGCCGCAGGGTCCTTGGACCTCGCCAGCATGACCCTTCCCAGTCGGAAATGGATCCCAGGCAACCGCGGTTCCTTATCGAGAATGGCCCGATACTCCGCGATCGCCAGGTCGTAATGCTGCAGGCTCTCGTGGACCTCCGCCGTCGCGTAATGGACCCATATGGAATCGGGAGCGCCCCGCATCAGCTGCACCATCAAATCGTAAGCCCGATCGGCGTGCAAGCGTGAGGCGTGGAAGAGAATCTCCGGATCATCGGGGAAGCGCTCCAGCAGTTGGTCGGCGACCGACATCGCCTGGTCATGCTGTTGCAGGCCCACATAGGCGCGCTGGAGATCCAAACCGATCAGCCGCCCCATCTGACGGTCAGACGGGCGGCGGAAGGCCGGCGCCAGGATGGCCACCGCCTCCTGGTTACGACCCATTTCGGCAAAGCACAGACCCAGCATCACCTGGGCGCGCTTCATGTTCGGATCCAGCTTGAGCGCCCGCTCGAAAGCCTGGGCGGCTTCGGAGACTCGACTCAACGAGTAGTAGGCCACTCCCAGGTTTCCATAGACCTCCCCTACGCCCGGGGCCAGCTTGGTCATCTTCTCCAGAGCCTTCGCCGCGGCTTCCCAATCCTTCCCAGCCATGGCCCGCTGGGCCTGCTCGGAGTACCGGTCGAGCTCCGGCTGCTGGACCTGCTGCCCCGGGAGTCCCAGTGCGCTACCAGCGATTAGAAACACGCAGCTTAAGAGACGGAACATGTATTCAGGGATTTCCGTTTTCATTTTCCGACCAACCGGTAACATACACCCGGCCGCCTCTGCATGGAAGGTCCAGGCGAGTCTTCAGTCCTGCGTGCTTCCACGGACCACGGAACGGGTCAGTTCTAACTCTCCGGAGAATCCCCAGGCCCGGAACTGATGCTGTTGCCACCTACTCCACAGACACTCTTCCTTCCCCTTCTTCCCTCGTCACCGAAATCTGATCCGGTCTGCGGTTCGCCTATCCCGCTGGCGATGGCAGCGCTGCGATCCGCTGTAGCATCGCTCCAAAGAGCCGCCGCGTCAGATGACTCTCTGCCAGGAGCAGCCGGTAATATCGACGGAACCCCACAACAATTCTTAAAATCCCCATCATGGCCCGTAGGGACTGAGCCATCCCAGGTTGGGGTGCCTCACGGAGGAACAATCAAAGGAGGCACCGGGGTGGGGAGGGGCCGAATGCAACCCCACGCCGAAGAACTGCGAACCTTTCTGCGCGATGAACTCGAAATCCAATTTTGGACTCGACGGTCAACTGGCCTGCTGCGCTCTCGTGTGTTGATGGGGTTTACGGCGCGAACTCCCTGCGGAGCAGGAGAGATTGGAACGCGGGTTGAACTCATTGGTTGGTCTCCTGTCAGCTTTCTTGCACCGCAGCACGTTCACAATCTGGTCCGGCTTGTAGCTCTTCGTTGACATACTCAGTCTTTTTCCTCAGGTGGTCTCTCTCTGATTCCCCCTGGTACAAAATACCGGTTAGCTCACGTACGGTTGAAGTAAATCCGTCCAACGACCGGTCAGAGGGGATTTAGGGACAGGAGGGGCACAAAATTAGGCACAGTGACCACATCGACCGGGAACCCAGCGCCGCTAACTGCCTGGAAGTAAGTGGTGGGCCCACCAGGACTCGAACCTGGGACCAACGGAT
>JBEKUI010000371.1:0-3264 GCA_049515175.1 Terriglobia bacterium | reverse complement strand
CAAACGCCGCTTGGTGCAAAGGCGTCACACCGAACATATTCTTGGCATTGACATCGGCCCCATTGGCCAGCAGCAATTCCGCTACGTCCTTGTGACCACCAAGCGCCGCCTCGTACAAAGGCGTATGGCTGTGCCAGCCACTGGCATTGACATCGGCCCCGTTGGCCAGCAACAATTCCACCATATCTTTCCTGCCAAAAACCGCTGCCAAGTGCAAAGGCGTCGTGCCGTTGTTGGTCTTAGTATTGACATCGGCCCCGTTGGCCAGCAGCAATTCCGCCACGTCCTTGTGACCACCGAGCGCCGCCCGGTGCAATGGCGTCCAGCCTTCGTTGTCCTTGCTCAAAACCAAATCAGGACTGGCCTTGAGCAGCGCCTTGGCCTTTTCCAAGTCGCCTTCCCGGGCCGCCTCATGCAAAGAGTCAATATCATTCATATTTGCTCCGATTCCGGCTGTCACGCAACTCCTGACGCAAGCAGGTTTGCGACTCACCGTGGCCCTTTTCTGGAGGGTGATAGCTCCACGGAGATCTGTTCACGACCAATCAATACCGCTGCGCCAGGTGTCTGTCAATCTTTCAAGGTGTCGCAAAGCGGTAGCCATGGCAAATCGGCTTTCCGGAATGAATCGCCTCGGTTGATTTCAGTCTTGACTCTTGACCGCAGAGCGCAGATCTGCGCTTCAGCGTGCTATATTAGCGATAGTCATGCCTCCCTCCAAACGCCATTTTGCGCCCGCTGCCGGAAGAGGACGCCGTGCGGGAAGCAGCACCACGTCGAAGCGCATGAGGCGGTCACCCTGCACGAACTTCGGCTCGGCGAGGGTGTCGCCGCAGTCGATGCGGAAGTCCTCGATGCCGTGGAGGAAGCAGTTCATCCGGGCGATGGAGGAGGTCATGAGGTTGCGTTCCTGCCCATAGAGGCGGCTCCTGCCCCTGGCGTCCACGCCGAGGTGAAGAGCCCCGCCATGACGGGCCAGTGAGGCGTATCTCAAGCGCACCCAGCGAGGTGCAGCTCAGCTAGGACCGTTCCTGAAAGGGATTGAGGACTACGTGAGGGAAGTGGTAGGCAAGGTGGGACAAACGCCTCAGACCGCTAAGGTTGCGGTGGCGGTGGCAGCCTCAAGTCCGCAGACAGTCCCCGTCCCGCCGGAAAAGCCGATGCCGGCGCCGTTGCCAACCGGCGACCTGAAGGGTCTCCTGCACAGTGCGTTCGGCTTCTCCTCCTTCCGGCCCAACCAGGAAGCCGTCTGCCAGGCGGCCATCGAGGGTCGGGACGTGCTGCTGGTCATGCCGACCGGGTCCGGCAAGTCCCTGTGCTACCAATTGCCGGGCATCGCGCGCGGTGGGACCACGCTCGTGATCAGCCCGCTCATTGCCTTGATGGAAGATCAGGTGGCGAAGCTCAAGGACCTGGGCCTCGCCGTCGAGCGCATCCATTCCGGCCGCCCGCGCGCCGACTCGCGCCAGGCCTGCCTCGATTACCTCAGCGGCAAGCTGCAGTTCCTGTTCATCGCGCCGGAGCGGCTACGCGTTGCCGGTTTCCCGGACATGCTGGCCAAACGACAACTGTCCCTCATCGCCATCGACGAGGCGCACTGCATCTCGCAATGGGGACACGATTTCCGGCCGGATTACCGCAGGCTGGGCCAGCACCTGCCCCGGTTGCGCCCGGCGCCGGTGATGGCGCTGACCGCGACGGCCACTCCCATCGTTCAGGATGACATCGCCGAGCAGTTGGGGCTGGCGCAGCCGGCCCGCTTCGTTCACGGCTTCCGGCGCGCCAACATCGCGATTGAGGTTGTCGAGACCGCGCCTTCCCAACGGGCCGAGCTTGCCGGCGAACTGCTGCGTGAGGCGGAGCGCCGGCCGGCAATCGTCTACACGCCTACGCGGAAGCAGTCCGAAAGCCTGGCAGTCCAACTCGCCGCCTCCTTTCCCGCTGCGGCATACCACGCTGGGCTTGATGCCCAGCGCCGCCAGCGAGTCCAGGAGGAGTTCCTCGCGGGCCGGATCGAGGTCCTGGTGGCGACGATTGCCTTTGGCATGGGGATCGACAAGGCCGACGTCCGCACCGTGATCCACACGGCCCTGCCGGGGAGCATGGAAGCGTACTACCAGGAAATCGGACGCGCTGGGCGCGACGGGGGACCCAGCCGCGCGATCCTGACGCACTCCTACGCCGATCGCTACACCCATGACTTTTTCTTCGAGCGCGACTATCCGGACGTCACCGTGCTGGACGGGATCTTCGCCCGGCTCCGGGCCGAGCCTCAAGGAAAGGCGGCGGTGCAGCACCAGGTCCGCATGGATGAGGAGGTGTTCGACAAAGCTCTCGAGAAGCTGTGGACCCATGGCGGCGCCCTGGTGGACTTCGCCGAGAACGTGAGCCGGGGCCACGGCCAGTGGCGCGAGTCCTATATCGCCCAGGGTAAGCAGAAGCGGGCACAGATCGACCAGATGATCCGTTACGCGGAGAGCAACCAGTGCCGCATGGCCACCCTGGTGCGCCACTTCGGCGATCTCGCTGACGGACAGAAACCGTGCGGCATCTGCGATTTCTGCGCTCCGGGGCAGTGCGCCGCGCAACGGTTCCGGACCGCCACAGAGGCGGAACATGCGGCCCTCTTGCGTGTGGCAGCCGCGTTGCGCACGGGCGGCACGAAATCAACGGGCAAGCTGTACGGTGAACTGTGTCCCAACCGCGAGATCACCCGCGATAGCTTCGAAGAGGTGCTCGGGGCGATGGCGCGGGCGGGACTGGTGCAGCTCTCGGACGCGGTCTTCGAGAAGAATGGCAAACAGATCCCGTACCGCAAGGCGGGCCTCACGCGCACGGGCTATGCCGTGGACGAAAGGACGCCGGTCGAGTTCATCATGAAGGACACGGTGCCCCCGTCCACGAAGCGCAAAAGGAAGAAGAAGCCCACTGTTTCTGCGGGTCGGAAGCGGACATTGAAGCCCGAAACTGCCGCCAGGCCGAGCCCAGTGGCAAAGGCGAAAGGGTCGGAAGCCGGGACGGACTCCCGCCTGGAAGCGGCGCTGCGCGTCTGGCGTCTGATCGAGGCCCGGCGGCGTGGCGTGCCGGCGTTCCGGATCTTCAGCGACCGCACACTGAGGGCTCTGGCTACCAGCCGCCCGGCAACCACCCGGGAGCTGCTCACCGTCCCGGGAATCGGGACCAGCACCGTAGAGAAATACGGGAGGGAGATCTACCGCGTCCTGCGCGAGAACGGCGCTTGACCTGCCATCTCGCACTGGTGCG
>JBEKUI010000370.1:0-3292 GCA_049515175.1 Terriglobia bacterium | reverse complement strand
CCAAAAAGTCGCCGGAATCTCTGGATCGTCATCATTCCCTTGCGCTTAGCCCTTTTCATGCCCGGCATTATATCGCTTTTTCTTCGCCGGAGCAAGCATGATATTCATACCTCGAGATTTTGATTTTTTCGAACACGCGCCGCCCCCGTTTTCGGACTAATCTCCACAGAGGCCACAGAGTTCAAACCTGACTCTGACTCCTGAGTCCTGCTTTTCCACTCGTCACTCGTCACTGCTTTTCAGCTCGGTCCTTTGTTTTCTATAACATTCTGGCTTCGTTCCTCGAGATCTGAGTTTTTTGCTCCCTCTACCCAGCTGGGTCGGCTCGCGAAGCGACCCTCCCACCATTGCCCCCGCCGGCCGACAAATTGCCCACTTCCCGGCCGCCCACAAGCTTTCCCGCACGATCTGTTGGCTAGTATCTAGCCTAGCACATTTCGAGAGAAGTGTCAAGCCGAGGCAGGAGGGCGGGACCCTCCCCTGCGCGGGAATTCCTGCCGCGGGGCAGGGGCGAGACGTCGTCTCGTCCGTCGGCTGACGGACGACCCGCCGGGTCGCCCCTACCTCAAACGGAGTCGCTACCAAAACCTCACCCGCATTGACATTCGTCTCGGCGAGTGATAAGCATTCGCAGCCATAGGCCGAATTCTGGGAACTCTCCTTCCTTGAGGTGAATGATGGCAGCCGTCAACAAGAAGCGCGTGGCGCTGGGCGTCGTGGTGGGTGGAGTGGCCTGGAGCGTCTGGAGCGCGGTAGTCAATGCGGTGATTCTGTCGCCGCACTACATCGCAGCTTATGAGAAAGGGGAGCTGATCAAGGGCGGGCGTTACCCGCTATTCCTCCTCTACTGGTTCGTCGGGATCTTCCTCTTCACGTACATCCTCATGTGGATTTACCTCTCGTTGCGCGTCACGCTCGGCCCTGGCCCGAAGACGGCGCTGCGCGTGGGCTTCCTGGTGGGATTCGCCATCGCTTTCCCCATCAACTTGTCGGTGGCGACGTGGGTGCCCCTCGACCGCGTCTTTCCCCTGTGGTGGATGCTTGATCTCTGGATCGGCGCAATGCTCGCAACATTTGTGTCGGCGTGGCTCTACAAAGATTAGCGGCGCACCGGGGAACAGTTGTCATCCTGAGCGCAGCGAAGGATCTGCATTTTCGTGACACAACTGCAGGTGCTTCGCTGCGCTCAGCATGACAAACGACCGTCGGCCGCACCCAGTCAGCAGTTAGTTTCCTCCACGGTTAGCGACGGCGAACTGCAGCTTGTTCCCCATGCGGTCGATGCGGTCGAGGCGGACGCGGACCCGCGCGCCGAGATTGAACTCGCGCTTGGTGTTTTGGCCTACGATGGCGCGCAGGCGCTCGCGGTAAATGTAAACGTCATCAACAAGGGTATCCAGCGGCACGAAACCTTCCACGAACAGATCCGTCAATTCCACGAAAAACCCGTGCTTGGTCAAGCTGATGATGAGCGCCTCGAACTCGTCGCCGAGGTGCTGGGCCATGAAGTTGACCTTCTTCCATTCCATCAATTCGCGCTCGGCGTCCTGGGCGCGACGCTCGGCTTCGGAAGTTTCGGTGGCCAGGGCGTAGAGTTCCTGGGGATGAAAGAAGGCAGCGCCCGGGAGCGCGGTCGCGCTGCCCGCAGTTTTACCCCTCACCCGGTCCGACTTCGTCGGGCCACCCTCTCCCGGAGGGAGAGGGCCGGCATGTTTAGTTGAGATAGCGGGCGCGACGCGCGCCGTCCCGCCTTCCTGCGCCAGCGCGGCTTTCAGGACGCGGTGCACAATCAAATCCGGATAGCGCCGGATAGGCGAAGTGAAGTGCGTGTAGGTTGGCGCAGCGAGCGCGAAGTGTCCGACGTTTTCCTGCGAATACCGCGCCTGCTTCAGCGAACGCAGCATCAGGAAAGAGAGGATGCGCTCTTCGGGCTTGCCGTCGATGCGCTGCGTGAGCCGCTGGTAATGATATGGCGTGATCCTGAAATCTTTCGCCGCCGGAATATCCAGGAACCGTGGATGGCGATCCTCGCGTCTTGCCTGCTCGCGTCGTGACTCGCGCACCCGCTGCAGGGCAGGTAATTCCACGCCCAGCGAGTAGCCGAAGGTGGCGGCGATTTCCTCAAATTCCAGAACCTTTTTGGGGTCGGGTTTCTCGTGAATGCGATAGAGCGAGGGAATCGCCTTCGACTCGAGATACCCCGCCACCGCTTCGTTGGCGGCGAGCATGAACTCCTCGATGAGCCGGTGCGCGATGTTGCGCTCGGAGCGCGTGATCCCCGTCATCCGCCCGTGCTCGTCAAATTCGATCTCCGGCTCGGGCAGGTCGAAGTCGATGGAGCCGCGCGCCTCGCGCCGACGGCTGAGGATGCGCGCCAATTCCTCCATGAATTTGAAATTGTCCACAAGGTTCGCGTAGCGCGCCAAAGCGGCGGCATCACCGGTGAGGACCGCGTTCACGGCGGTATAAGTCATGCGCTCGGCGCTGCGGATGATGCCGGGCACTAGCTCGCAGGCGACCGTGTGGCCCTCGGGGTCAATCCTCATCAGCGCCGACATCACGAGGCGGTCGACACGCGGGTTCAGGCTGCAGATGCCGTTCGAGAGGTCGAGCGGCAGCATGGGCACGGCGCGGTCGGGAAAATAGACGGACGTACCGCGCAGGCGTGTCTCGCGGTCGAGCGGCGTGCCGGGGCGGACGTAGTGCGCGACGTCGGCGATGTGTACTTGCAGCAGGTAATTGCCGCCGGCCAGCCGCTCGACGTAAACGGCGTCATCAAAATCCTTCGCCGTTTCTCCGTCGATGGTAACGATGGGAAGCGAGCGGAAATCGCGCCGCCCTTCGCGGTCGCGCTCGGGAATGTACTGCGGTGCGGCGCCCGCCTCCACCAGCACTTCCGGCGGGAAGTGATGCGGCAGATGAAACTTGCGAATGATGATTTCAACATCCACGCCGAATTCGTCGCGCTTGCCGAGGATTTCGATCACGCGGCCCTTGGGGAGTTGCGCGGGGGCGGGGAAATTGGTGATCTCGACGTCGACGATCAGGCCTTCCAAGTCTTGTGTGCTGCGGTGCGGCCCCGCGCGCAGCAACTTTGCGCCCTTGCCTTCCGATTCCCCACCGAATTGCCGGTCGCGGCTGGCCGTGGCATCCGCGGGCCACTCCGCGCCGCGCGGAATCACGATCTCAAACGGAATGCGGTGGTCGTAGGGCATGACGTAGTTGTAGCGCTGAGCACAGTGAAATTCGCCTACCACGGTTTTCTGCGCGCGGTCGCGGACCGTGACCACAC
>JBEKUI010000369.1:0-3332 GCA_049515175.1 Terriglobia bacterium | reverse complement strand
CCAGCGTAATGGATGAACCGTAGGCGAGCACGGGAGCATCGCGAACTATCGGGCTCGTGGTGGTTCCCACTCCCACTTCGATGCGCTGATACCACTTCTTGCCACTCCTCCCGCCGCCGTTCAGTTCCAGCACCATGCGGTCGCCCTTGAACTCCATTTTGGTGATCTGCACGGGCATGCCGGGGCGGATGGCGGCGCCATAGATGCGCATTTCTTCTTCGGCCTTCTTCTTGTCCATCTCGCCCTGAGCGTTAACCACGACGCCGCGCTTCCCGCGCGGCAGCGCCACCTTGGTGACGGCAACCTCGTGGCCCAACCCGCGGATGAGCGCGATGCGGGAATCGCGGGCAGGGTTCGGCTTCTCTTTGGCGGGAGCGGCGGCCGCCCCAAGAAGCAGCGCGGCCAGCGCACAAATCAGAACCTCGCTGGCAATTCCTGGCCCAGGGCGGCAATCGGCAGTTCGAGATGCGAGGAATCCTGAGATCATCTACTTCGAGTCCAGCAAGGTGGCTGCGGGTGACTCGGCGGGCCCGCTCAAATTCAAAACACTCGCGGGTGGCCCGGGCGCAGCCGAGGGACCGAGGACCAGGGCCTTTGTCTCCTCGCTCATATAGATGCGTTTGGAGAGCGCCAGGTAACCGGTGGCGAGGAGGATCGAAGCCAGCGCCAGCACTCCGCCTTCCGGGCCGTAACTTCCTCCCGTCAGCCACTCCCGCCCGCTGACCTCGGCGCGCAACAACGAGACAGGTGGCTGAATGCCGCTCACCGGCAGCCCCAAGACAAATCCCTGAACAAAATTCCAGGCGAAGTGCATGCCGATGGGCACCCAGAGCATTCGCGTTCGCAGATAAGCAATCGAAAGGGAGACTCCGACGAGCAACGTGTTGGCAGTCGAGGCCCAGGTGTGGTTGGGGTTGCCAAGATGGATGGCTCCGAAGAGGGCCGAGAGGATAACAATGGCGCCGACCGGGCCGATGGATTCGATCAGGCGCTGAAACGGATAGCCGCGGAATGCCATCTCTTCGTTGGCCGCCGCGAGGGCGAGAACCGCCAGGAGGCCGAGCCCCCAGCCGGCTTGCCGCGCCAGGGTCTCAGGGCTCCGCGAGAAATGCAGGGAGCCGAGGGCGTATTCGAGCCCCGCCACCGCCAGGATCATGAGCGTGCCGACCGCCAGCCCCAGGGCCAATTCGGTGCGCCAACGGCCGCCCAACGCGAGCCCCGTCGAGCCGAGGGGCCGCCGCTCGAAAATCAGGCAAAGAACTTTGAAGATGCCGAGAAGCGCCGGGAAGAGGAGCAGGGATGATGCCGCCTGGGCGGTGAGGAATCCCAGCGGCTTGCCAGCCAGGCCGAAGACAAATCCCACGGCGAGGCCCACCAGGACGACGGCGAGAAAGATCGCGCCCGCCGAGATGAAGAAACGCCAGAGCGGCCGGACGCGGCCTTGGGAGAATAATATGGCGGGCGCGTTCATTTACGGTCTTCTCGACGGCTCTCGACGCCGGGCTCAACCTGGGTCGAGCGCACGTCCAGCCCCGCCCGCGAGACGGCAAAGTTGATGACCTGCCCGCCCATGCGGGTGAGCGTCTCTTCCACCGCCGGCTTGGTTCCGGGAGTAACCTGGAAGACGACGCAGCCGCCGCCCCCCGCCCCGCAAACCTTGGCGGCGAGCGTGCCGTGCTTGGAAGTCTGGTCGATCATGCGGTCGATCTTGGGCGTGGAGATGCCCTTGAAATTGCGCTTGCGGTTCTCCCACTCGAGGGCCAGCAGTTTCGCCACGTCGTTCCAGTCGCCGGCGAGGAGCGCCTCGCGCATCTGGCTGGCGATGGTCACAATCTGGTCGAAATTGTGGCGCACCTTGGGGTCGGCGTCGATGTGGGCCTTCATCACTTCCCAGTTGTTGATGGCGGAGTCGCGCGGCTGGCCGGTATAGCAGAGCACGAAGCGCCGCTCGACGTCGGCAAAGGTGAGCGGCAGGCGCTCGCGCTTGACGCCGTCGCGCTCCAGATGGACGGCGTTGGCGCCGCCGTACAGCGCCGGAAAATAGTCCTGCCAGCCGGTGGGAACCTTGATGACGATGGCCTCAACGTTCTTGGCGATTTCGAGGATCTGGGTGCGCGCGTAATGCTTGCCGGTGACCCGCGCCAGCGCCCCGCAGAGCGCGATGTTGAGCGCCGAGGAGCCGCCCAGCCCCGCCCCCGCCGGTACCTGCGAGCTGGTGCGAATGGTCACCCCGCGCCGCGGCTCGAAGAAGAGCACGAGTTCACGCACCAGCGGCAACTCGGAGGTCTTGAGCGCGAGGTCGGTCAGCGATTCGTAGACTTCGCGGATCTTCTGGTCCTGCGAGATGAAGACGAACCGCCGGTCGGCGCGCGTCTCAATCACGCAGGAGGCGTAACAACGAATCGCAATGTTCACCGTCTGCGCCCCGGGATGGAAAAGATAGAGCGGCCAGATGTCCACCGTGCCGCCAGCCAAATCGACTCTTGCGGGTGCTCGGGCTTCGACTTTCATGGTTGTCCTCGTCGGTTGAGAAAAAGGAGTCAGAAGTCAGGAGTCAGAATGGAAGACGACAAATCATGAGTGCTGACCGATGAATGGGACGCCATCGGCATGTGCCGTGTCCTGGCTGCCGCATTCTGCGTGCGCCTTCTTGCCTCCTGACTTCTGACTCCTGTCTACTGCTGTGAAACCTGCATCGTGTCATCAATCGTCAGCGTGGGCCAGCCTGCCTTGGCGGGGTCAGCGGGGGTCGCGGTGATGCGGAAGTGTTCGCCGCCGCTTACTTCCGCCGTGTAGTTGTACCCGCGCCGGTTGGTGCCGGAAAAGCTGAGGCTGGAGTCCTGCTGGAGCTGTTCGATACTGCCATAAGTGCCGTGATTCGCCAAGTACATGCGCTCCGCCTGGCCGATGGCGATGAGATCGTTCTTCACCCCCACCACGTCGATCACTTCTTTGGGGGGCGCGCCGCCCGTCGGCCCTCCCGTGTACTGCATCTTGAAAATGTAGTATCCCACGCCCAGGGCAACCACCAGGCTCAGCAATCCCGCCGCCTTCCTCATAGTGCCTCCTCTGCGTGCCGCTGATTGTACACGGAAAACGGCCCGCACGGGCGGGCCGAGATGGAGATGCTTCGAATGTCCATCAGCGAGCGGTCGCCGACGAGACTCTTCCTGAATTCCCCGCGAGCCGGAGAGCCAGGGCATGAATAAGGGGTAGCTGCGTCAGTGGTAGCCACGGTTAATCCGCCGTTTGGACTAACCGTAGGCTTATGAACGCCAAAAGCCCACGCTTGCAAAGTGCCCCAAGCATGGCTACCCCCTCCCGGCACCCAG
>JBEKUI010000368.1:0-3353 GCA_049515175.1 Terriglobia bacterium | reverse complement strand
GCTAGAATGGCGGCGGCCTGCTCGCTCATGAAGTCAGCCCGAAACTCCCGGCCCCTCGCCAGACTCCGTGGAGGAATAATGAGGCGCACGAAATACTTCTTCTTTTTTCTGATCATCACATTCCTTTGCCCGCTCTCCCGAGCATTGGGAGAGACTTACCAATCTCAAATCCCCGATCCCATCGTGCACTACAAGATGACAGCGCGCCTCGATCCCTCGGCAAAGATGGTCAAGGGTCATTACACGCTCACTTGGCGCAATCACACTGGCGATTCCATTCCCGACCTCTATTTCCATCTCTACCTGAACGCCTTCAAAAACGCCGACAGCACTTTCTTGCACGAAGGCGTTCTCAGCCGCCGGCGCGAGTTGTTCAAGAACTGGAAGACTTCACCTGAGGAGGACAAATGGGGTTGGGTCGATGTGGATAAGATCCAGATCGTGGGGGGGGCCGACCTGACATCGTCAAAATCCTTCGTTCACCCCGATGACGACAACGCCGCGGACCAGACCGTGATGCGCGTGGTCCTGCCTCAGCCCATCCCGCCGCACGGCACCATTCAGCTCGCCGTTGAATTCACCTCCAAGCTGCCGCGCGGCCTGGCTCGGACTGGCTATGTGGATGACTACTTCTTCATCGGGCAATGGTTTCCCAAGATCGGAGTTTACGAAGGAGCGGGTGACCGCGGCCGCACGGCCGGCGCATGGAACTGCCATCAGTTCCACGCCAACACGGAGTTCTACGCCGACTACGGCGTTTACGACGTCGAGCTGACCACGCCCTCTTCGTTCATAGTCGGCGCGACGGGATTCCTTCGCAACCAGCAGCCGAAAGCGGATGGCACGATGACCTACAACTTCATCCAGGAAGACGTACATGACTTTGCCTGGACCGCCAGCCCGCACTACGTCAAACTGCTTCGCACTTTTGAATGGGGCAAAGAAGTGCGCGGCGACGAACTCGCGGAGTGGGCCCGGATTCTCAATCTCCCCGCCGATCAGGTGGCGCTGCGCGATGTGACAGTCACGCTGCTATTGCAGCCTGACCACAGGAATCTCGCCGACCGCTATTTTCGCGCCACCTTTAATGGCCTCAAATATTTCGGCCTGTGGTACGGCAAGTATCCTTACAACACCCTGACGGTCGTTGATCCGGCGCGAAATTCGAACAGCGGCGGAATGGAATATCCGACTCTCTTTACCGGCGGGGCTTACTTCTGGGAGGGCGATCGTTCCAGCGATCCGGAAGGCGTGACCGTGCACGAATTCGGCCACCAGTTCTGGTACGGGCTGGTCGGAAACAATGAATTCGAAGAAGCCTTCCTCGACGAGGGCTTCAACACTTACTCGACCGGCAAGGTGATGGACATCGCCTACCCGTCGCGCTGCTATTACGAGCACCTGCTGGGCCTGCCCGTTCGGCTGCTTCCCTGGTTCCGCGTGCAGGTTCCGTCGTTTCCTTTTGCCGGGGTCGGCACCATCCCCCTCGGCGCCTATGGCGGTTGTGTCGATCTTCGCGGGGACCCCAGCAGAAGATGGGGCTACCTGGGTCACGCCAAAGACGACGAACTGGTGAGAAACGGCTGGCAATACTTGACCGGCGCAAGTTATGCCGTCAACTCTTACAGCCGCACGGGCCTTGCACTGCGGACGCTTGAAAACTACCTCGGCATGGAGACCATGGCGCGGGTGATGCGCACGTATCATCAGCGTTGGCGGTATCGCCACCCCACGCTCAAAGATTTCATCGATACCGTCAACGAAGTCTCGGGCCGGAACATGAACTGGTTTTTCCAACAGTTCTTCTACGGCTCCAATGTTGTGGATTACGCCGTCACCGACATCACCAATACCCCGCAGGAAGGCAAAGTCGGAATCTACGACGAAGGCGGAAAGAAGGTTCCGTACCTGGAGAAAGCGGCAAGCGAGGCATTCGAAAAGGAAAAGGATAAGCATTACCGCTCCACGGTCGTCGTGCGCAGGCTGGGTGAGGCCACCGCCCCCGTCGACGTCGTCATACACTTTAAGGATGGCAGCATCGCCCACGAACACTGGGACGGCCAGTACCGCTGGGTCAAATTCGTGTACGAAAAGTCAGTAACGTCCGCGGAAGTCGATCCGGAACGAAAACTTGTTCTCGACACAAACCTGACCAACAACAGCTTCCTTGTCCAGCAAGACAACAGCGCTGCTGCCAAATGGTATGTCCGCTGGATCTTCTGGCTGGAAAATCTATTCATGGCCGCCAGCTTCTTCAGTTGATTTTCTTGGGTGGGACGGGAGGAGTGCAGAGACTAATTAGTCCTCATCGGGAGAATTCATATGACCATCGCAAGGGCCCTCAAGGAAGGATTTGGCTTGGCGCAGCGCTCGCGGCCGGCCGTCTGGATCTTGTTCCTTACCAATCTCGGCTTGAGCGCGGTTGCGGCGATTCCCATCTATCGCGGCATTCTCCACTCGACCGGGCACAGCTTGATGGGTGAAAAGCTCGCGACGGGATTTCAGGTTGATTGGCTCATCGATTTCCAATCTTCCAGCCCCGGATCGCTCGATCGCTACGCAGCGGTGATCGCGCTCGTCGGCCTGCTCACCATACTGGTCAACGCGGTGCTCGCAGGCGGAGTTCTGAGCTGTTTTCGCGCTTCGCCATCATCCTTTTCGCTGCCGGTATTCTTCCGCAGCACGGGCCAGTATGCGTGGCGGATGATCCGCCTGATGATCCTGGGACTGTTCTGCTACTGGATTCTGTTCTGGCTCCTGAATCGGACTCTGGGCAATCTCATCACCGAACATACCCGCGATTGGCAGAGCGACCGCAGCGTCTTTGCCCTGCGATCGGTGGTGTACGCCGTGCTATTCCTCGGACTGGCCTTTGTGAACCTGGTGATGGATTACGCGCGTGTCAAACTGGTGATGGAGGAGCGCACCAGCGCTGCCGGAGCGTTTCTCAGCTCGCTGGCCTTCGGACTCTGGCGTTTCCGGCGGGCCGCGGCCGTGTACGCCATTCCCGCCTTGTGCGGGGTTGCCCTGCTGGGAATCTATTGGCTGGTGGTGCCGTGGTCCGTCATCAATGCTCCCGCTCCGACCGGCACGTGGATGGCCTTCCGCGAGCCGCTAATCGTTGCGCTGCTTTTCTCGGGGCAGCAGGTGGTGATGTTTGGCCGCTATTGGTTCCGGGTGGCAACCTGGGCCAGTGAGTGGTCGTATTACTCAACCACCCGCTAGCCGTGACGCTCCGCACTTCGGCCTGTCGCTGTGACTCAGAAGGGGCACACGAACTCCATAAACCTAAAAGGGGAAAATGGGATTCCGGATTGTGTGAATGCACCCGGGTGCGGTAACCGTCCTGGTGC
>JBEKUI010000367.1:0-4691 GCA_049515175.1 Terriglobia bacterium | reverse complement strand
GCCCGGCTTGCGGACGCCTGCTCTACCAGCTGGCGAGATTGATCCGAGCGCGCCGCGTCTTCGAGATGGGCTCGGCGATCGGCTATTCCACCATCTGGCTGGCGCGCGCCGTGGGGCCGGGAGGGACCGTGTACTACACGGACAGTGATCCCGCCAACGCCCGCCGCGCCGAAAGTTATTTCCGCCGCGCGGGCGCGCTCCACCGGATTCTGATCAAGACAGGCGATGCGCTGAAAAGTTTGGAGTCAACCGAGGGCGAATTCGACCTCATCTTCAACGACGTGGATAAGATCTATTACCCAACCGTCTTCAAGCTGGCCGTGCCGCGCCTGCGCGTGGGAGGGCTCTTTATCACGGACAACGTCCTGCGGCGCGGGCTCGTTGCCCGCCCTGCCGCGGTGCAGGACAGAACGACTCGTGCGATTCAGCGCTTCAACCGCATGCTCTATCGCTCCCCGCAACTCTTCACCACCATCCTTCCACTGCGCGACGGCTTCGCGGTGTGCGAAAAGATCAGCCAGTAGCAACGCGCGGAATTGCTGAACCGGCCGGGACCAGCCGCCCTGCGAATCAACAAGCCTCCGCTTGTAGAGGGGCGCTAGAGCTCGCCGGGCAACGGGCGGAGCGCTCGCCCTATCCCTTGAAAAGGTTTCGCAGGAGGAAGAAGAGATTGGCCGGCCGCTCGGCGAGGCGGCGCATGAAGTACGCGTACCACTGCTTTCCATAAGGGACGTACACTCGCACGCGATAACCCTGCTCGACGAGCTGGCGCTGCAATCGTCTGCGGATTCCGTAGAGCATCTGAAACTCGAACCGATCCGGGCCGAGCCCGCACTGACGCGCGAATTCCCGTGTGGCCGCGATCATCGCCGGGTCGTGCGTCGCGAAGGCGTGATATGCGTCGCTCGCGAGCAGCCGCTTCATCAGCAGGACGTAGTGGTGATCCACCTCCGCCTTATCCTGAAAGGCTACGCTTGCCGGTTCTTTGTACGCACCTTTGCAGAGGCGAATCCTCGCCCCAATCCCGAGGAGTTCATCCACATCCTTCTCGCTGCGGTAGAGGTAAGACTGAATGACAATTCCCAGCACCTCGGGGGACTCATTCGCGGCGCGGAAGGCACGCAGGGTGGCTTCCGTGTGGGCGGAGTTTTCCATGTCAATGCGGACGAAAGTCCGGAGGCTTGCGGCGCGCCTGGCAATCTCCTGGAGGTTTCGAGCGGCGAGCGCTTCGTCGATGTCGAGCCCGAGCTGGGTCAGCTTGATGGAGATATGGGAGCGCAGCTTCTCAGCGGCGAGGCGGTCGAAAATCTTCAGATACGCTCGCGTTGCTTCCTCCGCTGTCGCGGGATCGTGTACGCTCTCGCCCAGATAATCGAGCGTGGCTTCGAAGCCCGCGTCGTTCAACCGGCGGACCACGCGAATCGCGTCATCGAGCTCCTCGCCGGCGATAAAGCGGGCGGCGAGCCGCCGGCCGAGGGAAGACTTGAGGAGCAATTTCTTGGGGAGTTCTCGCTCGGACAGGAAGAGGAGGAAGGAACGGAGCATGAAATCAGGTTTCGGGTGTCAGGTGTCAGACAGGTCCGCTGAACCCTGGCACCTGTTTTTCAATGTTCGGCTTCTAGAAAGCGTTCGGCGTCCATCGCCGCCATGCAGCCGGAGCCGGCGGCAGTGATCGCCTGGCGATATACGGGGTCCTGTACGTCGCCCGCCGCAAAGACCCCCGCGACACTCGTCTTGGCGCCGCCGCGCGTCACGATGTAACCCACCTCGTTCATTTCCAATTGTCCGGCAAAGAGGCGGGTGTTGGGCGAGTGACCGATGCCAATGAACACTCCGTCGCAAGCCTTCAGCGTTTCGTCGCCGGTTTTGGTGTCCCGGAGCTTCACTCCGGTCACTTCGCCCTTGGCCGGATCGAGGATGTCCGTCGGGACGGAATTCCAGACGAACTTGATTTTCTCGTTGCGGCGCAGGCGGTCCTGCATGATCTTCGAGGCGCGCAATTGATCGCGGCGATGGACCATATTCACCTGGGTCGCATAGCGCGTCAGGAAGAGCGCGTCCTCCGCCGCCGTATCTCCGCCGCCTACCACCACCACTTCCTTGTTGCGGAAGAAATAGCCATCGCAGGTAGCGCAAGTCGAGACGCCGTGGCCCAGCAGCTTGCGCTCCGACTCCAGACCCAGAAGGCGGGCGGAGGCGCCGGAAGCGATGATGAGCGTCCGCGTCTCGATGCGCTCCTCTCCCAGCTCGAGAACGAACGGCCGCCGCGACAGATCCACGCGCGTCACGTTGCCTTCCTTGAACTCGGTGCCAAACTCCGCCGCCTGCTTCTGCATCATCTCGATCAGGTCCGGCCCCTGCACGCCCTTGGGAAAGCCGGGGAAGTTTTCCACCAGCGTGGTCAGTGTGAGCTGCCCGCCGGCCTCCACGCCCCGAATGAGCAGCGGCTGGAGATTTGCCCGCCCGGAATAGATCGCCGCCGTCAGTCCCGCCGGCCCCGATCCGATGATCACCACATTGCGCATTCGTCCTGCCTCATTCGCCGCGAGCGCGTGAATTTGAGCCGTCTATCTTACTCCGAAGGTCCGAGGTTCGTACAGAGACGCCGGCCATTGCTCACGCCCTCGATTTGATGCTACAAAAGCCTTGTCATATTCCGGGCCTGAGTCGCCGATGATAAAGGTGACCCGCTCCCCGCTGGGAAGACCGGCGGGCAGCGGCGCAGGGTGAGGTGATGGCGTTAGACGCGGTCGTCCTCGAACAGGTCACCAAACGGTACAACTCGGTCACGGCGGTGGGCGGGCTCGACCTTCGCGTTCGCGAGGGCGCGCTGTTCGGACTGCTCGGGCCGAATGGCGCCGGGAAGACGACGACGCTGCGCATGGTGATGCGTATGCTCGTCCCCGACGAGGGATCGATCCGTATCTTCGACCAGCCCCTCAGCGAGCGCGCGCAGGATCGGATCGGTTATCTGCCGGAAGAGCGCGGGCTCTATCCCAAGATGAAAGTCCGGCAGGTCCTGATTTTTCTCGGGGCGCTGAAGGGGCTCTCGGAGGCGGAAGCGGACCGCCGCGCGCTCGCCTGGCTGGAGAGGATGGAGCTTGCCAGCTGGGCGGACAGGAAAATCCACGATCTCTCAAAAGGGATGCAGCAGAAAGTGCAGTTCATCGCCGCGGTGCTGCACCGCCCGCCCCTGTTGATTCTCGACGAACCCTTCGCTGGCCTCGACCCGCTCAACGCCGCGCTGATTAAGGACATCATGCTGGAACTCCGCGCCCAGGGGGCAACCATCATCCTTTCCACGCACCGCATGGAACAAGTGGAAATTGGCAAGAACACGCTGCGCATTCAATTCACCGGCGACGGCGAATTCCTCAACCGCCCGGAACTCGTGGAAAGCACCAACCATTTCGGCGCGCTCGTGGACGTCAAACTCCGGCCGGGGGCCGACTCGCAGGAAATCCTGAGAGCGGCGGTCGCGCACGGGGTGCGCATTACGCGCTTCGAGCTCATCGAGCCGCCGCTGAACGATATCTTCATCGAAAGGGTTTCACGAATCGATGCGTAAGGTCTGGCTGGTGGTCCGGCGCGAGTACTGGACGCGGGTGCGCACGAAGGGGTTCCTCTTCGCCACTTTCGCGGTGCCGCTGCTGCTGGCGGCGATGGTGGCGATCCCCGCCATGCTCATTTCCCGCCAGACGCCGCACACGCAGAAACTCGCCGTGATCGACGGTACCGGGATGCTCGCGGCGGCGATCAGCCAGGGTCTCAACCAGAAGCTTCCTGGCGGGGCGCCCGCTTACCAGATTGTGCGGCGCGCGGACTCGCTTCCAGCCGCCGAGAAGGATCGGCTCAAGGGCGAATTGCGCCAGCAGGTGAATCGCGGCGAAATCGACGGCTTTCTCATCATCCCGGCCAAAGTCCTGGAGGGGGAAGCGGCCGCTTTCCACTCGCGCAACACGGGCGATTTCGCCCTTTGCGGCGCGGTGCGGCGCGCACTGGACGACGCCGCGACAGCGCAGCGATTGAAAGCCCGTGGCCTGGAGGTGGAGAACATCCGCTCCCTAATCGGCGGCGTGCAGCTGACCCTGGTCAAGGTGACCGAGGAGGGCGACGTCGTCGAGCACGGGCAGACCGTCATCAGCGCCATCGTGTTGATGTTTTTCCTCTATATGACGATTTTCGTTTACGGCCTGGCCACCATGCAGTCGGTGCAGGAGGAGAAAAGTACGCGGGTGGTGGAGATTCTGGTGTCGTCGCTGCGGCCGGCACAATTGCTGTGGGGGAAGTTGATCGGGGTGGGCGCCGTGGGCCTCACGCAGATTGCCGTGTGGATGACGAGCGTCGGGCTGGTCGCCGCTTACGGAGCGGTGGCGGCGGCCGCCTTCCGGCCCGGCGCGGCGTTTCCGCACATCCCCATTCCCTGGTCCACGTTCGGATACATCGCCATCTTCTTCGTCACCGGATACTTTCTCTACGCCTCGCTCTACGCGGCCGTCGGCGCGCTGGCCTCCAGCACCGAAGACGCGCAGCAAGTCGCAACTCCGCTCAACCTGGTGCTCGGTTTCAGCCCCGCGCTGCTCGGTGTCATTCTCCGCAGTCCCAATTCTTCCTTGGCTGTGGCACTCTCCATGATTCCTTTCTTTGCGCCCGTCCACATGGTTTTGCGCTTCTTGGTTCTAACGCCCCCG
>JBEKUI010000366.1:0-3377 GCA_049515175.1 Terriglobia bacterium | reverse complement strand
GCCATTCTGGCGGTTCTGGTCGTAGTGCTGTTCGTGGTGGGGATTTTCATTTACTTCATCACCATCTATAACAGCCTGGTGCGCCTGCGAAACGATATCGACAAGGCGTGGTCCAACATCGACGTGCTGCTCAAGCAGCGCCACGATGAGCTGCCCAAGCTCATCGAAACCTGCAAAGGCTACATGCAGTACGAGCAGAAAACCTTCCAGCTCGTCACCGAGGCGCGCACGGCGTTCCTGCGCGCTGGCTCGGTCGCGGAGAAGGCCCAGGCCGACAACATGATGACCGGCGCGCTCAAGACGCTCTTCGCCGTGGCGGAAAATTATCCCGACCTGAAAGCCAACAACAATTTCATGCAGCTTCAGGGACGCATCTCGGAACTGGAAGAGAGAATCGCCGACCGGCGCGAGTTCTTCAACGACGACGTCAACACTTACAACATCCGCATCCAGCAGCTTCCCGACGTCTTCGTCGCCAAGCTGCTGAGCCTCCAGCGGCGCGACCTGTTCAAGGTTTCGGAAGAGGATCGCCGCGACGTGGAAGTGAAATTGACCTGACGGGCGTGGCGCCACGCGCCAGGGCCCGCCGGAGGAGCCGGCAATGGGAATCATCGTTACGCTCGGAGTGCTTCTGTTCTTCGGCCTGATTGTGGTAGGGCTGATTCTGTATCTCGTCGGCATCTACAACAGCCTCGTCACGCTCAAGAACGATATCGACCGCTCATTCTCCAACATCGACGTGTTGCTCAAGCAGCGGCACGACGAACTCCCGAAGCTCATTGAAACCTGCAAAGGCTACATGCAGTACGAGCAGAAAACCTTCCAGCTCATCACCGAGGCGCGCGGCGCCTACGCTCGCGCCGGCACGCCCGGGGAAAAGGCCCAGGCCGATAACATGATGACCGGCGCGCTGAAAACCCTTTTCGCGGTGGCCGAGAATTATCCCGAACTCAAGGCCAACACCAACTTCATGCAGCTCCAGGGCCGGATCACAGAACTGGAAACCAAGATCGCTGGCCAGCGCACCGCTTACAACGAGGACGTGAACGTCTACAACATCCGCATCGCCCAGATTCCCGCCAGTTTCGTCGCCGGCTTCATGGGCCTGCGCCCCCACGCACTGTTCGAAGTCGCCGCCGCTGACCGCGAAGACGTGCAAGTTAAATTCACTTGATGCCAGGGCACGGCGCACCGTGCCCACCGGCTGCCTGCCGGTCATGATTCGCCGATGGAGAGGAGCAGGACACCGCGTCCTGCACGGCGGGTTTCTTTTTAGCGGAGCGTATCGAAAAAAAGGCCCGCCTTGGGGAAGCGGGCCTGGGGAAAGGAGGAAACCTGGGATCGATCTCGAACTATCTCTTCTTCTTCTTGGCCTTTTTCTTCGCTGCCATTGATTAGTTCTCCTTATTGGAATAGTTAAGGTGCGCGCGATGGCCAAGATGTAGAGGCCGGGCGCGTCCGTGGCCCTATATGTAGTAGTATCCGCAACCTTTGTCAAGAAAAATCTGATGCCTCGCCCCTGACGGCCCGACTCGTGGCACACTGGGCCCGACATCTTCCGATTCCTCCAAGGAGGTTCCATGCGATTTCTGACCTCACGCCGCAGTTTCTTTTGCGGATTGGCGGGCACGAGTCTTATCTCCCGCGCGCGGGGCGCCTTTGCGATTCCGGCGACATCAAACCTGGCGCGCGTCCCGGAAAGCTACGTCGATGCCCGCAAGGTGCTGCTCTGGGAATCGACGCGCAAGGAAATCCGCGAGGCCCTGGAATCCGGCCGCCTCAAAGCCGCCATCCTTCCCACCGGCAGCACCGAGCAGCACAACGAGCACCTGGCGATGATCCAGGACACCGCCAGCGCCGTGCTGGTGGCGCAGCAGGCGGCGCTGCAACTCTATCCGCGCGTCACCGTGGCCACGCCCGTGGCGGTAGGCATTTCGCCCTACTGGATGGAGCGCCCGGGGACGCTGACGTTGCGGCCCGAAACATTCCTCGCCATGGTGTACGACCTCTGCGAAAGCCTGCGGCATCACGGCATCAGAAACATTCTCATCGTCAACGGCCACGGCGGCAACGACCAGCCGCTCAAGAGTCACGTGGCGGAGTTCAGCCAGAAGCTGGATGTGAAGCTCGATGCCTGTTCCTACTGGGACGCCTTCGCGAGCGGAGCGCCGCGCGAGGAGGCGAAGAAATACATGGAGACGGGCCTCGAAAATATTCCCGGCCACTCGGCGGAGTTCGAGACTTCCTTTGCGCTCGCGGCGTTTCCCGAACGCGTTCACCGCGACGGCGTGGACTACGAAAAGGTCAACCTGAAATTGCAAGACCCTAAAGACGCGGCCGACGACCGTCGCTACTACTCCGAATCGCTGAAAGGGCGCGCCGAGAAGGGCGAAGCGTTGATCCGCCTCGCCGTCGATTGGGTCGCGGCGCGGGTCGGCCGCATGATCGAGACTTCTTGATGCGCCCATCGGCGGGCGCGAGCCAGCGGGCGGTCGAATCGCGCATGACGACCTTTCCCAGTCCCTAGTCCCCAGCCCCGAGCCCCTACTTCTCGCCGCGTTGCTGCTGAACGTATCGGCCCACGTTCTCCACCGTGTCGAGCCACAAACCGTTGGCGGGATCCTTGGCATACTTCGCGAGCACTTCGATCGCCGCGGTGTCGGTGACCTGAAAACCCTTCTTGCCGATCTCGTGTCCCACGAAGATGACCCAACGGCCTTCTTTCGCCGCCTGGTCAACGATCTTCTGCATCTGGGGGAAGTCCATATCGTCGAAGGCCGTGCCCATGGCTTGCGCCAGGTCGCAGAAGGCGGGATCGTTCGCCGCTTCGTCGAGATAGCCGCGCGCCACAAGGTAGCGGTCGGCGATCAGCGGGACGTAGCTTCGCACGTCGCGCCCTCGGCCGACGAACTTCAGCCCGCAGGGATAAGCAAACGTTTTGGGCTTCACGCCCAGCAGACGCTCGATCTCGGCGCTCCCGCCGTCGATGTCCTTCGCCATGCGGTCGAGCGTGTAGTCTTCCAGAGCGTTCTTGAGCGAGAACGCGTAGTTGCCCGTGCAGGGATGCGTCTGCGAGTGGTTGCCAATCTCGTGCCCGGCGGCGACGATCTTCTTCCAACCTTCCAGCCGTTCCGCGGCATTGCGCGGCTCGACGAAGAACGTCGCCTTCACACCGCACCTCTCGAGCAGCGGCAATCCGACCTCCGGCTGGCTGAGCCGCGCATCGTCAAACGACAGGCTGATCGCTGCGCGCTTCCCCGCCGGCCACTTGAAAGGCGCTTTCACCTCTGCGCCCATCCCAGGCGACGCCCCGTGACTGCGGGTTGATGGAACTGCAACGCCGAGGACGATCAGACCGCACAATCCCAACACGGCCG
>JBEKUI010000365.1:0-3469 GCA_049515175.1 Terriglobia bacterium | reverse complement strand
GTCTTTCGTAGAGCCAGTTCTGACAGTTCTCTTGGCGCTTGCCCTGTTTGACTCAGCCGCACCAGTCCGCTAGGAAACGAACCAGGATGGTCGCCGCCTCGCGGATTTCATCCAAACCGATTTGCTCTTCGTTGGTGTGGGCATAGCGCAAGCTGCCGGGGCCGAAGACCACCGTGGGAATGTGCAGTTGGTTATTATAGAGCCAGGAGTCACACGAGGCAGTCATCGCGCTGACTTCGCCAAGTGCGCCGGTTTCCCGACAGCACGCTTGCAGACGAGTGACCAGCGGATGCCCCGGATCGAGGACATGAGCATCGTGCCGGTTGGGAAATTTCACCGTGATGTGGTCTCGGAACCATGCATCCTCTCCCCCCATGAGGGCCTGGCGTATCTCGTCCATCACTTGGTAGCGGGTCTTGTTCGGTAGGAAGCCCACCAGACCTTCCAGTGAAGCGCTGGCAGGTACGGTGCCCAGATAATCACCAGCCGTCAGTTTGCCAAAAAGAATCGGCATTGGGTTGGCAGACCGATCGAACAGAGGAATGCCCCGGGACGAGGCGAAGAGGCGGGCCTGATACTGCTCGAGAATCTCAACCGTCCGGATGGCCATCTTCAAGGCGCTGACCGTATCGCCGATGTGAGCGCTGTGACCTGGCCTGCCCGTGCAGGTCACGCGGAACCAAACTGAGCCGCGCACTGAAGAGAAGATGCGAAGGTCGCTTGGCTCCATCACAATACAGGCATCGGCCTGCTCGCCCCGGCGCACCAGGGCCAGCGTTCCGTTGCCGCCTACCTCCTCTTCGACAACGAGGTGCACCAGAACATCTCCGCGGAGCTTGATGCCCAGGCGCTTCGCGGCCAGCAGTGCGGCGAACAGCGCGGTGACCTGTCCTTTGGCGTCGCAGGCGCCCCGCCCATACACGCGACCCCCTTCCACGCGCGGTTCGAAAGGATGCTCCTGCCCCTGGGAAGGCGGCACGACATCGAGGTGGGTGTTGAAGAGCAGAGACTGTCCGCCACCGCTTCCGGCCACACGCACGCGCAGGTTCGCTCGCCCGTCATATTCGAGGCCGGGCACCGGGTCGGCGTAATCCTCGTCCTTCCGCAAGGCGTTGGTCAGCGGCACGCGCTCGACCTCTCCCACTTCCGCAAAGCGATGGGCGGCGCACTCGACAGCCGCCTGTTCCTCGCCGGGCAGGGAAGGAAGACGGATCAAATCGCGGAGGAAAAGCTCGGTTTCATCTTGGATGGCCTGGATGGCAAGGCGAATTTTGGGCAATGGGAATTTGTTCATGGTGGAAAATCGCTTTCTCGGGGCGTCCATCGGGATCCGTTGCGGCAGGTGGAGGCACGTCGCCTGAGACAACACCGTTGCATTTAGGGAACAAAATATCGTTCCGGCGAAGGACACTGTCCGATATTCTTCCCAAACAGCCTAACGGTTCCGTTTCATAAGCCGATCGGATCAGGGTATTGAAGCGATTGTCTCGGTCTGGCCTCTCGGCGTGCAGTGCGCTGCCCGCCCAATCCTCGGTCATTGACTCACAGTCGCTTGTGCCGCCTGAACTCACTAAAACGACTTCGCCATAGGGCTCGGTCCGACGGTCACCTGCCGCCCAAAACCTCGTCCAACGCCTCTTCCAGAACCTGAATGGACTCTCGCAGGGCGTCCTCGGTGATGGTGAGCGGTGGAGCGATCTTGATGCACTCTCCGCCCGCACCCACCGGCGCAAACATGAGCAACCCTTTTTGCAGGCAGGCGATATTGATCTTCAACGCCGTGTCAGGGTCGGGAGTCTTCGTCCCGGGCTTCACGACCTGAATGCCTGCCACCAGACCCTTGCCGTGCACGCACCCCAGCGCCTTTGGATACTTCTGCTGGAGGTGGCGTAACTCGGGGAGGAGGATTTCTCCCAGACGCGCCGCGCGCTCGGCGAGCCGTTCTTTCCGGATGATCTCGAGGTTGGCAATGGCGGCGGTTACCGGCAGGGGAGATCCCGAGTGGGTGGAAGTCATCGAGCCGGGGGCATAAAGACCCATGATGTCTTCGCGGCCGATCACGGCGGAAATGGGCAGGGACGACGAGATGCCCTTGCCGCAGGCGATCAGGTCAGGGCGCACGCCGTAATGCTCGTACCCAAACATCTTGCCGGTGCGGCCGAAGCCCGCCTGCACTTCGTCGTAACACATGACAATGTCGTGTTCGCGACAGAAGGCTTCGAGTTTCTGCGCGTAGTCCACCGGCAGGAAATCCGGCCCGCCGCCCTGATAGGTCTCCGTCATCACCCCCGCGATGTCCCGGGAAGCGACGCCTTTTTCTTTGAGTGTTCTCAGGAAAAGATCGAACGATGTGTCCTCGTTCTTATACCCGTCAGGAAATGGCACTTGCACGAAGGTGCGGTCGCGATCGACCATCCACTCCTTCTGCTTCTCCATCCCCCCGGCGAGCTGCGCGCCCATCGTGCGCCCGTGGAAGGCACAGTCAAAAGTCACGAAGTACTTCTTGCGCGCACCGTGTTTTTTCAGGGCATAGGTCTTCGACAGCTTAATGCAGTTCTCGGTCGCCTCGCTGCCGGTGCTTAACAAAAAGATCTGGTACGTCTGCGGATCAGGCGAAAGCTCGCGGAGCATCCCGGCGAGACGCGCGCGCCGCTCGTGCACGAAAACGTAAGACGCCAGCAGCCCGCGGTCAATCACTTTGCGCAGCGCGTCACGAATTTCTGGGCGTCCATGCCCGGCGTTGGTAATGAGCACGCCGGACGACCAGTCGATCCAGCGGTTGCCCCAGCGGTCGCTGACCGTGAAGTCCTCTGCCTTGTCCCACACCACGGGCGGCTGCCCCATCATGGAGCGCGGCTCCGATTGCTTCAGCGATTCGAAGATCGGCAAAGACGCCGGTACCGGTAGCTTGGTTTTGATGCTCCGGTACTTCGTCTCCACCTTCGGGACTTCGACAGGTGTCAAATCGTAAACAGCCATGCTTTCCCCTTTCTCTATTTTCGCTTGAGTTCGACATGCGGGTGGTCACCGTAGACGATGCGGACGGGCGCGGCATCCCGGAGGAGTGACATCCGCGCCGCCTCGACCACCAGCTCGTTGATGGCGCTGTTGGCCGGCGTGGCAAGCAGACCTTGGGCGTCCACTTCGCGCAGGATTTCCCGGCGCTTGGCGATTGCCGCTTCCTGCCCCAGACCTGCCGCAGCGCATTCCAGACGATGAATGGCCATAGTAATGCCGGCCACAGATTCATATCCGTAACCGATTGGCTTATAGCCCGGCCCTTCCCAGGGAACCAACCGGAAGAAGTCCGGACTGACGTAGTTGTATTTCGAGCCTCCCGGACCAATGCCTTCGAGGTAGGAATAGGCCGCGCCACGCTGGTGGTCATCGTGGAAGATGAGCCCCGACTGACCTTTCCCCTCACAATACATAATCAGACCCTGATCGTTGCTCCCGGCGGCGGCGTCGG
>JBEKUI010000364.1:0-3509 GCA_049515175.1 Terriglobia bacterium | reverse complement strand
GAGGTTGTTGACGACGACGGCGTGGTGGGTGTCGTTAACGGTCATGGCGTTCCGTTCCGCGTTGCCTTCATTCAGACGAGACCATTGTTCAACCCCTTCGGGTTGTGGTTTGTTGGTTGGCCTCCGTTTCCGTGGGCTTCAGCCCACGGCTATTCACATTCGACCCCTGCGGGGTCGGTGTCGTTGATCGTGGCCCGTTTCCGTTCCGTGGGCTTCGCCCACGGCTATTCATATTCAACCCCTTCGGGGTTGGGGTTTCTGCCTACTGCCCTCTGCCTTCTCCCAACACCGACACAAACACATCCTCCAAGGTGGGCTCGACGGGGCGGAAGTCGCTGGCTTCGACCTGGGCGGCGCGCAGGATTTCCGCTGCCTGTCGCCGGGCGGCGTCCAAATCCTCAGCGACGACGTGCACGCGGTCGCCGAACAATCCCACTGAACCGCCGGGCAGGCCGGCGCGCAGCGCCGCGGTAGCCTGGCGGGGATTGGAGGATCGAATCTCGAGGATCGACCCGCGCATCAACCGCTTCACTTCCTGCGGCGTGCCCACGGCGAGCAATCGTCCGCGATGCATCAGCCCCACTCGGCTGGCGCGCTCGGCCTCGTCGAGATAGGCGGTGGAAACGAAGATGGTGACCTTCTCGCGCAGCAGTTGATAGAGGATGCGCCAGAAGTCGCGGCGCGAGGAGGGATCGACGCCATTCGTCGGCTCGTCGAGGAATAGAACCTTCGGCGTGTGGACGAGCGCGCAGGCAAGACCCAGTTTCTGCTTCATGCCGCCGGAGAGATTTCCGGCGAGGCGCTGCTTGAACGGCGTCAGGTTGCTGAAGGCCAGCAGGCGCTCGACCTTCTTCGCGCGCCCGCGCTGCGCGACGCAATAGATGTCGGCGTAGAAGTCGAGATTTTCCATCACCGTGAGATCGGGATAGAGTCCGAAGCGTTGGCTCATGTAGCCAATCTCTTCCTTGAGGGCTTCGCCTTCCTTCACAACGTGATGGCCGGCCACCCAGGCGTCGCCGGCGGTCGGGTCCATGATGGCGGTGAGCAGACGCATCGTGGTGGTCTTGCCGGCACCGTCCGGGCCGACGAGCGCGAAGATTTCTCCCTCCTCGACGTCGAGCGTCAGACCGTCCACGGCGCGCACGTCACCGAAGATTTTCGTCAGTCCCGCCATCCGAATTGCGGGCATCATTTCTCCCATCACAACATAGCCTTTCTGATCCGCAAAATCCCTGCGTCAGGAGCCACGCTTTTTGCCGCAGGGTTCAGCCGGCGGTTCTTTACGTTCAACCCCTTCGGGGTTGGTCGTAGGGTCACGGGGCCTCTTCTTCCGGGGGCTTCGCCCCCGGCTATTCATGTTCGACCCCTGCGGGGTCGATCTCGTTCACCACGGCCTGCTTCCGTTCCGGGGGCTTACGCCCCCGGCTATTAATATTCGACCCCTGCGGGGTCGGTGTCGTTGGCCGCGGTCCCCTTCCGTTCCCGTGGGCTTCGCCCACGGCTATTCACATTCGACCCCTGCGGGGTCGGGATCGTTTGTTGCTTCCATCCGTCTTCTTCCGGGGGCTGGCGCCCACGGTTACGAACCACCGACCACCTCCCGACCCCGCAGGGGTCGAACAAATCCCATAACAAAAGGCACGAATCGGAACCGCATGAACCCCGCAGGGATCGAACCACCAAACTTATTTGTCTCCCAGCACAATCTCGGCATCGGCCGGCATGCCGGGCTTGACCTCCATGTTGGGGTTCGCGATTTCCACCTTGATGCGATAGACGAGCTTCACCCGCTCCTTCGCGGTCTGCACGTTCTTGGGCGTGAATTCGGCCTGGGAAGCGATGAAGGAGACGCGTCCGTCGTAAACTTTGCCGCGATAGGTATCGGTCGAGACGCGCGCCCGCTGGCCGACCTTGACGCGCCCGAGGTCGGTTTCATCAATGTAGGCGCGCAGCCAGGGATGTTCGAGGTCGCCGACGGTCACGATGGGAGTGCCGGCGGCAACAATCTCCCCGGGCTCGGCGTTCTTGGAGAGCACGACGCCGGAGAGCGGAGAAGCCAGCGTCGCGTAGCCGAGGCGCGTCTCGGCCGCGGCCAGCGCCTGCCGGGCCTGCTCGTGGCGCGCCCGCGCCTGGTCGATCTGCTCGCGCCGCGGCCCCTTGCGGACGAGAGTGAAGCGTTCGTCGGCCTGCTGCCAGGCGGCGCGCGCCTGCGCGATCTGCTCCTGGCGCGGCCCCTCGCGCACGAGTTTCAGCTGCTCTTCCGCTTCGTGCTGCCTTTCAAGCGCCGTGCGGCTGGCGGTGCGCGCCGCGTCATACTGCTGCGCGGAGACGTTTTCCTTCTTGAAGAGCCCCGCGTAGCGCTCTTCATCGAGGCGGGCGCGCTCCGCTTCCGACTGCGCCCGTCGCAGCGCGGCCTCAGCGGCGGCCACTTCCTCCGGCCGCGATCCCGCGAGCATTTCGTCGAGGTGCGCTTTCGCCTGCTCGCTCGCCGCCTTCGCCTGCGCAATCTCCTCCGGGCGCGACCCGGCTTCCAGCTCGGCGAGAGCCGCCTGCGCCGCTTGCGCGTCGGCGCGGCGCAGCGCCGCTTCCTGCGCGAGCTCGGCGGTGTCCAGCCGGGCCACGAGCTCGTCGGCCTTCACCGTCTGGCCCTCGTCCACCCGCCGCTCCAGAACGCGCCCGGGAAGCTTGAAGCTCACTTCGGCTTCCGTGACCTCAATGTTGCCCGAAACGCGCAGCGCGTTCGGCGAGCGGCGCGACCTGGCCACGAGAATTCCGATGATGATGACGAGCGCCACCGCGATCGCGGCCGCCAGGACGAGCTTGGGCTTGTTTTTCATAATCTCACCTCAGGCGGGGCCGCGGGCGCGGCAACCGCGGACCAGAAAAGGTCAAAGGCCTTGTCCAACCATTCCGCCAGTTCGGAAGATGAATCGAGCGCCCAAAATAACATTGCGCCAAGGAACATCTGCTGGAAGAGGCGAGCGACCTCGCTTGGATCGAGGCCGCTGCGCAATTCGCCGCGCTGCTGGCCGCTGGCGATGAGTTGCGCCAGGATTTCCCGCCCGAGCGCGAGATTGCGCTGCATGTGGCCGCAGACGAAGTCGCTCGAGAGGTTGGCGATGAGCAGGCCGCGCACTAGGCTCGGGCTGTTGCCCGGCTCGCGGGCGAGCTCGTGCGTGAGATGCCTCCAGGTCTGGCGCGTGGACCACCCCGCGCGCGCGCCCTCAAAGAGAGCCTGCTCCACCTTGGCGCGCTGCATCTCGCCAAAGCCCGCCATGACGTGCTCCTTGCTGGGGAAATAGTTGAAGAACGTTCCCTTGCCGACGTCGGCCGCGTCGGTGATTTGCTCGACGGTGGTGGAGGAATACCCCTGCTGGGCGAAGAGATCGAGCGCGGCGCGCAGGATGCGGGCGCGAGTCTCCGCTTGGCGGCGGGCGCGGCGCCCGGCCGTTGGCCGGGGAATATGATGGACTGCCCCGTGCGGTTTTCGTTTCATCACTGACCCTTCC
>JBEKUI010000363.1:0-3516 GCA_049515175.1 Terriglobia bacterium | reverse complement strand
CTCGTGCTCGCGCTGGGCGGCGTTGGTGGAGCGCCGGCGTTCGCCGGCCCTCCTTTCCGCACCGATGATCCCCAACCCGTTGACTTCCGTCACTGGGAAGCCTACTTCTTTTCCACCCTCGACCAGACCAGGGATGGGCGGGCAACTCAATTCCCAGCCCTGGAGTTCAATTGGGGAGTGGTTCCCAACGTCCAGCTTCACTTAATCTTGCCGGTGGCGTCCTCGCGGCCACCGGGAGGTCCAACATGGCTCGGAGCCGGAGATGCGGAGTTCGGGGTCAAGTACCGCTTCATTCAGGAAGCAGGCAAGCGACCGCAGATCGGCATCTTCCCGCAACTGGAACTTCCCACCGGCAATGCCAGTCGGGGATTGGGCAATGGCCGCGTTTGGGCTCGGTTACCCTTATGGGTGCAAAAAAGCTGGGGACCCTGGACGACTTACGGGGGCGGCGGCTATGTCCTCAATCGAGCGCCGGGGATGCGCAGCCATGCCGTCGCCGGCTGGCTGCTGCAACGGGAGTTGGGGAAACGGCTGACCCTGGGAGGGGAACTCTACTCCGAAGGAGCGGGCAGCATCGGCACTCGCGCTTCTACCGTTTTTAATTTTGGCGGTTATTACAATTTTACCCGCAACTTCAGTCTCCTGTTCAGCGCGGGACGGGACATCGGCGGCGGCCCGCACACCGTCGCTTACCTGGGCCTCTATTGGACGTGGGGTGGCCACGCTGACAAAAGCCCCCAAAAGTTCCCATCCCACTTGTCGAGGGCGTAGCCGCGGGGTTGCCGCGCAAAGTTCTCGCCCTCGAAAATGCTATCGTCAAGTGGCAAGAGGTGCTGGCGGGCTGGCTCTCACTCTCGGAGCGAATTCGCGTCCTTCGCGCGCCGCCACGAGGCGGACGCATTCCCGTATTCCGGCGCGGGCTGGTGCTCGCTACCGAAAGAGGTGAAGCGTGAGATTACAGAAAATCGTGGCTGCGGATGGCCCCGGCGCAATCCTGTTCATCCGTCTCCTGGTGGGCGGCGTCTTCTTTCTCGAAGGGATCAAGAAGTTCCTTTTTGCCGAACAGTGGGGCGCGGGCCGCTTTGCCCGCATTGGGATTCCCGCTCCCGGGATCATGGGCCCATTCGTCGGCGTGGTGGAGATCGTTTGTGGCTTTCTGATCCTCATCGGCCTGCTCACGCGCGTCGCATCCATTCCCTTGCTCGTCAACATTGGCGTTGCGATCGCCACCACGAAAATCCCGATCCTGTCGCGGAGTGGTTTCTGGCCGATGGAAGCCGAGGCGCGAACGGATTACTCGATGCTGATGGGATTGCTCTTCCTTCTGCTGGCCGGTGCCGGCTGCTGGTCGGTGGATAAGCGGCTCGCCGGAAAAACGCCGGCTGGCGCGGGGGGTCGCTATTCCGGCGCATGACCGTCGTTGTTGTCACCCCGTGCAAGCGCGGACTGGGGGCGTGCTGTAGGCCGACAAGATTGGTCTTGCATTCGAATTTGGCAAGGAGTAAGAAGAAGGTATGCAGACGGGAGGAGGTATGACTCCACCGGGCTGGCATTTGACGCGTGAATAATCACACCGCTCTTGCGGTGCGTACCGCTGGCAACCCTGGTACAGGTCGCCGCGGCGTCAAAAAAAGAGAAAGCGGGGAGTTCGTCGCCTGACGGGCTCCCCGTTTTTGTTTTTGGGAGCAGCCGGAGGAGAGTCGTCTGTAACCGAAGGGGGGTTGCCGGCATCAAATAGGTGTTGTAACGACTAATTCGAGGACGAGACTAGGATTCGGGATTCGGGATTCAGGAGTCAGGAGTCGGGATTCAGGATTCAGGAGATTGGAGCCTGAAGCAGCTCCTAATTTCGATTTTTCGAATTTCCAGTTTCTAATTTCCAGTTTCCAGTTTCCAATTTCCAACGGAAGTAGCGTTCGCGGCGCAAGGCATCGCGCCGGCGGCGCGCGAGGAGGCAGAGATGATTCAGGTGATCAAATCCCAGGAACGGCATCACGAAAATTTCGGCTGGCTGGACACCAAGTGGCATTTCAGTTTCGACACTTACCACGATCCGGCGAACACCCACTGGGGCGCGCTGCGCGTCTTCAACGATGACGTCGTCGAGCCCGGGCAGGGCTTTGGCATGCATCCCCACCGCGACATGGAGATCGTCACCTACGTGCTCTCCGGCGCGCTCGAGCATCAGGACAGCATGGGCCATCGCGGCGTCGTCCATCCCGGCGAAGTGCAGGTGATGTCGGCGGGTACGGGCATCATGCATTCTGAGTACAATCATTCGAAGCGCGACCCGGTGCACCTGTTGCAGCTCTGGATCTTCCCGCGCACGCGCAACCTCACACCGCGCTGGGAGCAGCGGCAGTTCAGTCCAGCGGAGCGCGGCGGGAAACTGCTCGCCGTGGTCTCGGACGGCGCGCTCGCGGGCACGCTGCACATCGACCAGGACGCGCAGATTTACGTTTCTTCGCTCCAGGCCGGCGACGAAGTCACGCACAAGAGTGAGGCTGACCGCAAAGCCTATCTGTTTGTGATCGAGGGCGGCGTCACGCTCAATGGCACCGCGCTCGCGAAGGGCGACCAGGCGCGACTGGCGGACGAGCGGGAATTGAAAATCCGAGCCAGCGAGGGCGCCGAGCTGATTCTGCTCGACCTACCGGAAGGGCAGTAACCTTCGCCATGGGCCGCCCGCGCCCCGTCTCGCGGGTTTTTAATCTGCCATCCCCCAGCGGCCAATCCCGCTACTCCCGCTTGCTGGGGGATGGTAAACTCGCGCGCATGAGTCCCTCGCGCCGTGATTTCCTGATTTCTTCCACCGCTGCCGCTCTCACGTCGTCGCGCATTCTGGGCGCAAACGATCGCGTGCAGCTCGGCTTCATCGGTTACGGGCTGATGGGCGCGCAGCACGTTGAGACCTTCAAGCGCCAGCCGGACGCGGACCTCGCCGCCGTGTGCGACGTCTACGAGCCGCGCCTGGCGCAGGGCCTGGCCGCCTGCGGCCCCAGCGCCAAGGGCTACGCCGACTTCCGCCGCCTGCTCGACGCGAAGGAGATCCAGGCTGTGGTCGTCGCCACGCCTGACCACTGGCACGTTCCGCTCAGCCTGCTCGCCTGTGCGGCGGGCAAAGACGTTTATGTGGAGAAGCCGCTCTCGCTTTTCGTGCGTGAGGGACGCTGGCTGGTGACCGCGGCACGGCGCTACGGCCGCATCGTCCAGGCCGGATCGCAGCAGCGCAGCGGACTCCATTACGCCCGGGCCGCGCAACTCGTGGCAAGCGGCCATATCGGAAAGGTTCACACGGCGCGCCTGGGCGCCTTCCGCAACGTCATGCCGGGCTTCGGCACGCCGCCGGATTCCGCCCCACCACCCGGCCTCGATTATGATCTCTGGCTCGGCCCCGCGCCCGCGCGGCCGTACAACCCGCTGCGGTCGCTCTATCACTTTCGCTGGTTTTGGGACTACTCGGGCGGGCAGATGACGAACCTCGGCGCGCACGAGCTCGACGTCGTGCACTGGTTC
>JBEKUI010000362.1:0-3542 GCA_049515175.1 Terriglobia bacterium | reverse complement strand
TGGGCGGCGGGGCGGTCGCAATGATGTTTACCCTCTGGACGGCTCGGACGTTTGCAGCCTTCTTTCCAACCACCAATCTTCCGCTCACACTCAATGGCCACGCCGACCGCACGGTGCTCTTCGTGACGGTTGTCATTTCGATTCTCACCGCCGTGATCTTCGGCATTTTGCCGGCGTTGCGCACTTCCAGCATCGCCCCGATCACCGTGCTCAAGGAGGAGGCAGGCAGCGTGTCGGGCGGACCCAGCAGGGCGCGGCTCACGAGCGCTCTGGTGGTGGCGCAGATTTCTCTCTCCTTGCTGCTGCTGATTTGCGCCGGTCTTTTCACCCGCAGCCTGCAGAAATCCCAGCGGTTGAATCCCGGTTTCGACCCGAACCACGTGCTGCTGGCTTCCTACGAGCTGGGGCCCGCCGGCTATTCTGGAGCGGACGGCATCGCGTTCGACCGCCAGCTGCTCGCCAAGCTGAACGCGCTGTCGGGGGTTGAGGCCGTGACCCTGGCGGATTTCTCGCCGCTCAGCTTCACCATCCACAGCGACTATGTCCATCCCGAGGGGTATGTACCCCAGCCTGGTGAATCGATGGAAATCAATCGCGCCGTCGTCGGTCCCAATTACTTGCGGACGATGCGAACTTCCCTGATCGCCGGGCGTGACTTTCGAGAAGAGGATGGCGAAAAGTCGCAGCAGGTGGCCATCGCCAATCAGGAGTTTGTCCGCCGTTACTGGCCGCACGAGGACGCGATCGGCAAGAGGATCAGCCTGTGGGGCGAGTGGTGGACGGTCGTCGGCGTGGCTGCCAACGGTAAGTACCGCCGCCTGGTCTATGCGCCCGAGCCTGGCATTTTTCTGCCGCTATTCCAGGACTACCGTGATCCCGTGATCATCCACGCGCGCGTTTCGGGCAATCCTCAAGCCTTTGCCTCGACAATCGAAAATACGGTTCATGAACTCAACGCCGACCTGCCTGTGTTCAATGTGACGCCCCTCGTATCAAGCATGCAGCTTGGAAGCATCTTTGAACGGGTCGCTGGAACCCTCGCCGGCGCCTTTGGATTACTCGCGCTTATCCTGGCGGCCGTGGGCATTTACGGAGTGATCGCTTTCACGACTCGCCAGCGCACCCATGAATTGGGCATTCGCATGGCGCTCGGAGCTAAGCGGGGCGACGTTTTCTGGCTGGTGCTCAGCCAGGGTTTGTTGCTGACGCTGACCGGCTTGGCGGTGGGCGTGACCGTCTCTCTCGCGCTGACCAGGTTTTTGAAAAGCGTGCTCTTCGGCGTTGCGACAACCGACGTGCTGACGTATACGAGCGTCGCATTTTTGCTGTGCTTGGTCTCGCTCGTGGCCTGTTATTTCCCCGCACGGCGGGCAACGAAGGTGGACCCGATGGTTGCCTTGCGCTGTGAGTGACCGTTGAAGGAGGCCGCTATGGCCGAACTTGTAAGACACGACAATCGGCTCGGAATCTGGGGATGGCTGGGAGGCGGGCGCTGGGGGGTCGAGCGCTACGCCTACATCCTGCATCGCCTCACCGGCCTGGGGATTCTCTGCTATTTCCTGATGCACGTTGTGGTGACGAGCCTGCGTGCCAAGGGCATCTACCTGTGGGTCGAAGGAGGATTCTTCCACCAGCCGATTTTCAAGGCCGGCGAGTTCCTGGTTTTCGCGGCTTTCGCTTACCACGCGATGAACGGCATCCGGCTGGTGCTGGTGGAACTCGGCTTTGCAGTCGGCAAGCCCATCGAGCCCATTTATCCTTACAAGACCTCACTTAGTGTCCAGCGGCCGCTACTGATTGTGATGATGATTCTCGCGGCGATATTTCTCGCGGCGGGCGGCTATGAATTTCTGGGGCTCACGAAGTAGGAGGAGAGATGCGCGAAACCAAACTCTGGACCTGGCACATGGCGGCGGGAGTGGTGATTGCTCTGCTGCTCGGCCAGCACATGATCATCATGCACATTGGCGGGATCACGCACCTGTTTGCGCCCTCTGGCGGCGAGGCCGTCTCGAAGGCCAATAGTCTGTTCCGCGATGGCCGGCTGTTCTTCACCGTCAGCTACATCCTTCTCCTCGGAGTGGCGCTTTACCACGGGCTCTACGGACTGCGGACCATTCTCTTCGAACTGACGCTAAACCGAGTGACCGAGAAGGTCATCAGCGCCGTGCTGCTGATCCTGGGTCTGGGACTTTTCAGCCTGGGCACCTGGGCGGCGATCACCGTGCACGCCATCGCCAATACGGCGGTGAGGGGGTAACGATGGAAAGCAGCAGAGTCGTGCGGGAAGTCAACTTCCACGTCACACGATACAATCCCGAAAGCGATCGCGCGCCGTACATTAAGGTTTACCGCATTCCCGTGCGCGAAGGCATGACGGTTCTCGACGGCCTGCACTATATCAAGGAGAACCTCGATCCCTCGCTCGCCTGGCGCTACTCCTGCCGGATGGGCATCTGCGGTTCGTGCGGAATGCTGCTGAACGGCCAGGCGACGCTCGCCTGCAATACCCAGATCCTCCACATCGCCGATACCGACCTCACCGTGGGTCCGCTGCCCAATTTCGAAATCATCCGCGACCTCGTCCCCGATCTCGCCATCATGTTTGACAAGCACCGCTCGCTGAAGCCGCACATTGTGCGCGCCGAGGAGGTGGAGATCAACGATCCGGCGGGCGAGTTCTACCAGTCGCCGGAGCAGCTCGAGGCCTATCTCCAGTTCGCCTATTGCATCAAGTGCGGATGCTGCATGGCCGCCTGCCCAACGCTGGCCACCGACTTGCGATATCTCGGCCCAATGCCGCTCTCCGCCGCGCAACGCTACAACGAGGATTCCCGGGACGACGGCCGGCGCGAACGCAACCAGCAGACAGGCAGCGCGCACGGCGCCTTCCGCTGCCACTACGCCGGCGAATGCTCGCGCGTCTGCCCCAAGGGCGTCGATCCCGCCAAGGCCATCCAACACCTCAAGCGCCGGCTGGTGCTCGATTATCTCCACTTGTCTCGACGGAAAAAGCCCTGCGAGAAACTTCACGGCCCCGGCCAGGGCAAGCCACTGCCTAATATCCCCGCCGCCCCAGCCAAGACGGTGTGAAGTCTTGGCACGACCGACTCGGTCGTGTTCTCGCGCGGGACTCACTTCCCAAATCACCCAATAACGATTCGAGAATCCGCGCGGGGGGTGGACTGGGACTGGGCTTCGCGATCGCTGCGGGTCTCTTGACAAATGTAGCCCCACATGATAGCCTATAGATCTACCAGGAGGGTCGACGCCTCATGCTGCCCGGCTGCTTGCCATCGGGTCCGTTACTTGGCCGGTTCGCCTGCCCCGGCCTCAGTAGCTCCTCTAGCTTCCGGCCCAGCCAGCAGGGAAACAATTTGTCCGTCGGCGTCGCTATGGGTAGGACTGCAGAAATTTCCGAATCTCGAGGTATGAATATCATGCTTGCTCCGGCGAAGAAAAAGCGATATAATGCCGGGCATGAAAAGGGCTAAGCGCAAGGGAATGATGACGATCCAGAGATTCCGGCGACTTTTTGGAGA
>JBEKUI010000361.1:0-3604 GCA_049515175.1 Terriglobia bacterium | reverse complement strand
CGCGCAGCGGCGCCTGATCCAGAATCCAGCTCATTACGTCAAGCGAGTGAATATTCTGCTCGGTGATAATGTCGCCGGAAAGAGCGCGGCTCAGGCCCCAGGCGCGCAGTTGCCGCTCCGCATTCTCAGGGTCGGCCAGCAACTGCGCAGCATGCCGCGTGAAAGGATCACCGGCGATGTAGGTGGCCTCTCCACAGACGATGCGGCCAATCTGGCCCCCCTGCACGCGCTTCACGGCCTCCTGATAAAACGGATCGGTGCGCGTCTGGAAATCCACCAAGTAACAAAGTTTCTTCTCAGTGGCCTTCCGTCCACTCTCTTCGATGCTCCTGCATCCGGGCATGTCCACGGCGACGGGCTTGGCCAGATAGACATGCACGCCCGCGTCCACTGCCGTCGCAGCCTGCGCGGGATGGAAGTAGGGCGGGCTTTCGATCGCCATGGCGTCCACTTTGCCCTCGAGCAGTTTTTTGTAACAAGCCAGGCCCGTGTGACGCCGCTCGGCGGGTACGTTGAATTTGGAGCCGAACTCATCCACGCGATCCTGGAAATAGTCCGCGCCGGCCACCACCTGGTAACCACCGTGCTTCATGAACAAGTCGGCAATCCACGATCCCCGGCCTCCGCAACCCACCAAGCCCAGCGCGATTTTGGAATTGGCGGCTGATCCGCGAACCAAATCCGGTTTCATAATCGTGAATGAGAGCGCCGCTCCGGCGCCGGCGATGAATTCGCGGCGATTGACGTTCCGCTTTGCCTTTCCATCCTGAGAATTGTGTTTGGGAGTGATCATCACACGCTCCTTCGGGCGAAGGTTAATTAAGGGTCTGAAACTGCGGTGGCAAGGTATCAAAACAGCAGGCGGGCTGCAAGGCGATTCGAACCGCTTCCTCACGTCGCGCGCCCGACCGTCAGCACCCGCTCCAGGTGACGCGGGGGCGGCCGCTCGTGGGGTTTTGATCCACCAGCACGCGGGCGCGGAACACGCGACTGAGGAGCTCCGCCTCGAAGACTTCCTCGGGGGTTCCTTGCCGCAGGCAGCGGCCGGAATCGAGCAGCAAAACGTAATCGGCGAGTTCCGCCGCCAGGTTTAATTCGTGAGTGACAACCACGGCGATGCAGCGCTCCGACGCGGCCACCTCGCGCAGCAGGCGGAACATTTCGATCTGATAGCCAATGTCGAGATTGGCGGTCGGCTCGTCAAGCAGAACCAGTTGCGGCCGCTGCGCCAGCGTGCGCGCCAGCACGGCGCGCTGGAACTCGCCGCTGCTGATTCCCAGAATCTCCCGCGCGGCGAACTTCGCGAGATCGGTCTTCTCCAGAGCCCAATCGACCCACTGCTCGTCCTCGGGGGATTCGAAAAGCTGGCGGCCGAGATGGGGATGGCGGCCCTGGCGGACGAATTCGCGGACCGTGAATGAAAACAGCAGAATGCTTTCCTGCCGCGCCAGGCCGACGCGCTGGGCGCGCTCGCGCGGCGAGAGCCGCTGCAGGTCGATTTCGTTCAGGAATATATTGCCGGCCCGCGGCCGGAGGTGCCCGCTGATAATTTCGAGCAGGGTCGATTTGCCCGAACCGTTCGGGCCGACGATGGCGACCAACTGACCGGAACGAGCCTCAAAACTCGTGGCCGCAAGCTCGAAGTGAGTGTAGCCAAATGCTACACTTTTCACCTGTAAGCGCACATCATTCCGTCGCCGATTCTCACTATTCTTATCTGTCGCAACTTCCGGAGTGGCCATTGAAAGTGGTTGTCCGATGTCAGCGATTAGCCGGCAGCCATTAGGTCTCAGCGATCAACGAACCGCCGTCAGTTGTAATTTGTCCTTCGTACTTCGTCCTTCCTCCTCCGTCCTTTTCGGCCTGACTACAAGATTTTCCGTTCGGGCTGCTCCTACCTGATTCAACGTGTTGGAATCTCGAACCAGGCCTCACCCTGCCGTGCGCCGCAGCAAGTAAATAAACACCGGCGCGCCGGCCACCGCGGTCACCGCCCCGACAGGAAGCTCACTGGGCGCGACGACCGTCCGCGCCAGCGTGTCCGAGAGCACCAGCACAATCGCGCCCCCCAGCGCCGCCGCCGGCAGGAGCGTCCGGTGGTCGCTGCCCACCAGCATCCGCGCCAGGTGCGGCACGAGCAATCCCAGGTAGCCAATCGCCCCGCTCAGCGCCACCGCCACGCCGGTCAGCACCGAAGCCAGCAGATAGACCACCGTCTGCACTCGCGTCACATTCACGCCCAGGTGCGCTGCTTCCTCTTCCCCGAGCAGCAGGACGTTCAAGTCTTTGGCAAACGCGTAAAGCACCAGGAAGCCGAGCACCACGATGGGGCCAAGGATCCGAAGCTGCGTGTCCGTGACCACGCTCAGATCTCCCATTAGCCAGAAGGCCATGCCACGCACGTCGCGGGTCGAGAGCAGCGTCAGCACAAAGAGAATAGCCGCCGAAAGAAATGACGCGGTGACGACTCCGGCCAGCACCAGCGTGTAACTGGCCAGGCGCCCGGCGCGGTGGCCGAGAAGGTAGACCCACGCGGTCGTGGCGAGCGCACCCAGGAAGGCCGCAAGCGGGGAAGCGGCGGCCACGCGCCCGCCGACCCAGAGGGCGACGATCGCACCCAGCGCCGCGCCGCTCGAAATACCGAGCACGTAAGGCTCGGCGAGGGGATTTCTCAAGAGCGCCTGCAGCGCCGTGCCGGAGGTGGCCAGCGCCGCGCCCACGAGGATCGCCAACAGGACGCGCGGGAGGCGAATATCGCGGACGATAATCGCCCAATCACCCGTCGAGGCCGAGCCGGTCAACCCGGCCCAGACGTCCCGCAACGCCACGTGGACACTCCCAAAGCAGAGCGCGCCCAAACTCACGAGCAGCAGGACGGCGGCGAGAGCCCCGCTCACCAACAGTGCGTTGCGCCGCGTGGCCGCGACAATCATCGCGGGCCTCCCTCGGCTGCCCTGCCCTCAGAATGGAGAATCCGCGCAACTTCCTCCAGCGAGTCCACCAATCGGGGGCTGGGGCGGATGATCGCGTCGGAGATGATGTACATTCGCCGCGTTTTCACGGCGCGCATATCCCGCCAGCCAGGCAGCTTCTGAAATTCTTCCAGGTCGGGCGAAAACGATTCCGAGCGAGGAAAGAGGATGACATCGGGATCGAGCCGCAGCGCCTCCTCCAGGCTCAGCTTGGGCCACTCGCCCTCCAATCCCCCGCTCACCGGCTCACCGCCCGCGCGCCGGATTACATCGCCTATAAAGGTTCCCGCGCCCGCCGTGGTCAGCGGCCGGTACCAAACCACGAAGAGCACGCGTGGCGCTTTGCTGCCGGCAACCCGTTTGGACACCGCGCCGATTCGCGCTCGCAAGCCACTCACCACGCGCGTCGCCTCTGCTTCGTGCCCGAGCAGATTACCCAGGTTCACAATCGAAGCAAGCGTCTCATCCACGGTGCGCGCCGTCACTCCGTAGAGCGGAATTCCAAACCGCGCCAGACGGTCGGCGATTTCGCGGCGATTGGCCTCCGGACTCCCCAGCACGAGGTCCGGCTTGAGGGCCACGATCGTTTCCAGGCTGGGATTGAGAATCGACCCGACGTGCGGCTTCAATTT
>JBEKUI010000360.1:0-3654 GCA_049515175.1 Terriglobia bacterium | reverse complement strand
TGAACGTTGCGCTACCATGGTGCTCGCTCGCGCGGCCGCGGCTTCACCCGCGGCCGCCGTGCGTGTGTGCAGTTTGTGCCCTGGCGCTTATTTCACGGCCCACACCGTAACGCTCGAGAATCCGTACTCCGGCCCTTTCACGACGTCGTAAACCACTTCCTTCACCACCGAAACCCGTTTGAATCCGGCTTCGCGAATCAAGGCGAGGTAGGCTTCCCGGTCCATCGTCCCGGCAATGCACCCCGCCCACAGTTCGGCGCTCTTGCGCACCGCTTCGGGAACGGCTCCGAAGGAGACGATGTCGGAGATCGAAATCATCCCGCCGGGCTTGAGCACGCGGTAAGCCTCGGCGAAGACCGGACGCTTGTCGGGGGCGAGATTGATGACGCAGTTCGAGATGATGCGGTCCACGGTGCCCGACTCAACCGGCAGCTTCTCGATCTCGCCTTTGCGAAAGTCGACGTTGCTGAAGCCGCCCTGCTGGGCGTTGGCGCGCGCCTTCTCGAGCATGGCGTCCGTCATGTCCACGCCAATGACGTGGCCCGCCGGACCCACGCGCCGCGCGGCGAGAAAACAGTCCACGCCAGCGCCGCTGCCGAGATCGAGCACGGTCTGGCCCGGCTGGAGATCGGCGTCGACCGTCGGGTCGCCACAACCCAGCCCGAGATCGGCCCCCTCGGGAATCGCCGCCAGTTCGCCGGCCTGGTACCCCTGCCCTTTGGTGGCGATGTTGTAGATCACGCCGCTCGGCAGGTTCGGGGGGTTGCAGCAACCTTTGACATCGCCACGCGCGATGGCGGCGTACCTCTCTTCTACGGCTTTCTTGATGACTTTGGATTCAAGACTCGGTGATTCCATCGAATGCGCTCCTTTGCTATGAATAGATTGATTTCTGCTCAGGTTCAGTCCTCTGGGAAGGGCGCTCCGTCAGGACTTTACCGTTCGCACCATCACCTTTCCGATCTTCGACACGATTCCCACGCAGCAGAGTCCGTTGCGCCGCAATTCCAGCCGGCGACCGGCGCGCGCTTCATCCTGGCGGAAGTCTTCGCGCTCCTCCCGCAGCTGGCCGAGCGAAGCAAGCAGGGTCTGCTGCCAGGGTCGAAGCTCCTGGGCGATGCGATAGTAGATCCACTTGCCCTGCCGCCGGTCCTCCACCCACCCCGCCCGGGCCAGCACACTGAGGTGGCGTGAGACGTTGTATTGCGGCAACTGCAGCGCGTCCACCAGCTCACAGACGCAGACTTGACCCGTCTGCGCCAGCAGGTTGAGCAGGCGGAGGCGCGTGGGTTCACCCAAGACCTGGATTGATTCTGCGTCGCGATCCATATTCGTTTAGATGCGCATAAGAGCATATAAGATTCGAAAAATCAAGCGTGAACTTACTGACTCAGTAAGTTATTTAAAACAAATATGTTACACCTATGGAATCGGTCTTCCATACGGGCTGGACTTGGCAAGGCGTGAGAAGTAGGAGTAGGTGAGCCGGGCAACGTCCTCGATGGCGCGTTCGCCCTCGGCGTCGTTGTGGAGATAAGTGGTCATGACGCAAAGGATGATCGGATGGCCCGCAATCTCGATAATTCCGGAATCACAGCGCACCGCGTCGAGGCTGCCGGCCTTGTCGGCGATTGCGAGGTCCGGCGGCAGCGCCCGCCGAAAGTCGCTCTGGTAGGTATTCTTGGGCAGGCGCAAGATGCGAAGGAACTCCTGGGTGTGGGACGCGTCCAAGGCGTCCCCGCGAAAGACCTTCTCAAGCAGCGTCATGATATCGCGCGGAGTGGAGACGTTCTCATTGCCTTTGCGCGCGGCTTCCAGGTCGATCATGCGCCGCCGCAGTTTCGTCTCCTTCAATCCGAGGCGCTGGATTCCAGCGTTAATGCTTTCCATTCCCAGACGATCGATGAGGATGTTGGTTGCGGTGTTGTCGCTCAGGACGATCATGAACACGGCGAGGTCGCGCAGCGACATGCTCACGGTGCCATCCCCGAGCTTGTTCAGAATCGGGTCGGGATCTCCGGTGGTCATTTCGCTGCGCTGGATCGTGTGCTTCCCCTCCAGAGACAGTTTCCCTTCCTGTTCTTGGCGTAGGAGTTCGAGCAGCACCGTCAACTTGATGGAACTGGCCTGCGGGAAGACAGTATCGGGCTGGCGGGTGAAGGCTTCACCCGTGGAAAGGTCTTTGATGGCGTAGCCGAGGACTCCGTCGAGCCGGTCGGCGACGCGCTCAAGGTCGCGTTGCAGCGCGCCATGCAGCGCCGCCTGCAAACTCCCCTGTGCCGCGGCCCCGGACTGGAACACGGCCAGACTCACAACGACCAGGAAAAGCTGGCAGATACTCCGTCGCATGAAGGTGCTCTCCCGATTTTGAATCTCAAGGCCGAGGTCTCAAGATCCGATGTACTTCGCGTACAAGCTCCGCGCCGCGGCGGGATCGTGCGCGCCTTTGATGATCGCCCGGCCGTCGCGGAAGATCGTGAGGTCATATTCTCCCATCCGGAAACGCAGGAGGTATCCGTTGGCGCGCACCGTTCCGAACTGTTCCAGGCGCGTCTGCAACGCACCGAGATCCAGACGACGCGGGTCCGCGAAGGAGATCTGCACGGCGTCGCGCCCGCATAGCGTCGTGTGCGTTGCTGCCTGCGCTGTCAGATGATCAAACTGCCGGGCGCCGCACGTCCGGCATTCGGGATTGATCGTGGGCCTAAGCTGCTGGAAATGGTTTTCCCAGAGGTCGCAGGCGAGGAGCGAGCCATGCAGCGCGTCGAGCCGCCCCAGGAGGACTTTGATGGCCTCCGCCACCTGAATGGCGGCCGCCCAACTGACCGCCGGAGCGATCACGCCGACCGTGTCGCAGGTGTCGTGCATTCCTTCCGGCGGTTTGGGGAACACGCAGGCCAGACACGGCGTGCGCCCGGGAATGACCGTCAGGGTCGCGGCATAGCTCGCCACCGCCGCGCCATAAATCCAGGGAATGCCGTGCTTGACCGAAACGTCGTTCATCAGATAACGGATCGCGAAGTTGTCCGTGCCGTCGAGGATGAGCTGGAAGCCTTCCACCATCGCTTCGATGTTGTGGCTTTCGACGTCGGCCACCACGCCTTCGACCTGAACCTCGGAGTTGATGGCGCGCAGCTTGCGCTCGGCGGCGACCGCTTTGGGGAGGCTGGCGGCCGCATCGGACTCATCAAAGAGGATCTGCCGCTGAAGGTTGCTCTCCTCGACGAAGTCGCGGTCGATGATTCGCACCCGGCCCACGCCGGCGCGCACAAGGGCGCTGGCCTGCGCCGTCCCCAGGGCGCCGCAGCCAATGATGACAGCGCTGGAAACGAGCAGCTTTTCCTGCCCCTCGGCGCCGAGGGGTCGAAAGAGGACTTGGCGCGAATACTTCTCTCGATTCATATCATGAGGCGATCAGCGATCAGCTTCCTGCACTGCGTCATTGCAGGCCCAGACAATGCGGGAAGCGCGCCTATGGCGTGTTTCCATTATAACCTTGGGCGGGCTGCGCGTTCCGGGTTCGAGCGTGCGGGAGCCGTCAGACTAAAGCCAGCAGGAAGAAAGGCAGCCGTGAAAGCCCTTTTGGGGTGATAATGCTGGCAGATTGCCGAGGTCCTCGCCACCGGTCCAGTACGTGCAACTGAGGTAAGTATG
>JBEKUI010000359.1:0-3655 GCA_049515175.1 Terriglobia bacterium | reverse complement strand
CCGTCGTAGTAGCGCGGTCCTGCCCAGATTCCCCAGCCCATATATGGATTGGACAATGGCTCATCGATTTCTTGAGGAACCACCGTCTTGACGGTTGAGGTGTGGCTCTGCGCTTTAGCGGACCCGCCGGAAAGAATACAGATGACCATCGTACACGCAGCCAGCCTCACTGCCCGGCGTGACAGGAATAGGATCAGCATTGGGTCTTCCCTCCATTTTCTTGTGCCGCGATGCGCACCCCCGGCTTAGCTCCCGTGTGATGGTGCAACACCTTCTGGGTGAGCTCCACGAAGCACGAATACCTTTCGTTAAACACTGCCTGCCATGCTGGTTCCGGCTCGACGTCGGGCTCAAAATTAAGCCAGAGAATTGCGTCGGTCGGACCATTGAGCTCGCCAATCGAACATAGCGTGACAGCGGCGGTCGCAAACGAAGTGGGATCAGTCCTGCGCACCAGCCGGATCGGTTTGCCATAGATCGTCGCGCGCAACCGCTGGGTGCCGAGTTGGTTGAATCCGCCTGAGGAACAGACGACATCTATATCTAGGCCGAAGTCTTTGTAAGCTTCTAGTATGTTGCGCAGTGAAAAGCAAATCCCTTCCACAACGGACAGTAAGAGGTCGGAGGCACAGTGGGTGTTTCGCAGTCCAATCCACTGCGCACGTAGATCGGGGTCCCAGAGTGGCGCCCGCTCGCCATATAGGTAGGGAAGGAAGAGGGGCCGGTCGGACGCGACGTCGCCGACGGCCTCGGCAAGCTCGCGGCGCGCCCAATCCCACGGGATCATCCCGGCGCCACCGTAACTAGAACCGGCAAGAAACCAGTCCAGCGCGCGCGCGACGTTTGAGCAAGACCCACCGAGAACCCACTCGCCTCGCACCACGGCTGGATACAACTCCAGGCGACGCGTGGGATCCGACTGCTCGGCCAGCAAGGGCAACAGGAAGGATCCTGTCGATCCCACGTGCTCGCAAACCTGCCGTGGCGCGCGGGCACCGCTGCCCAGGGTTTCGACGTCATCGCCTCCGCCGACAGCGACGGGTATCCTACCGGTAAGGCCCAATTCCGTGGCGGCCCTTGAACTGACGACCCCAGCCCGGTCGGTGCAGTGCAGCAAGGGGGGCATGTTTTTCAATTCCAGTCCGCAGTGAGAGAGGAGTTCGGGATCCCAACGTCGACGATGCAAGTCGTAAAGCATGGTACCGCAGGCGTCGATCTCATCGGTTCCGATCTCTCCGGTCAGACGGTACCGCAGAAGATCCTTGACGGACAGGAGGCTCGAAATCTGTTCGAATTCTTTGGGGTTGCTTTCTCGCCAGGCAAGCACTTGAGGGGGCACGGAAGTGACGTCGAGCCTGGAACCGGTCGTTTGATAGATTTTCTCGACTCCGAAGTGGTCGAGCATCTCGTCGAACCAATTCCGGGCCCCCTCTTCGGCAGCCTGGAAGGGGAGGACCTTTCCATCCCGATCAAGTGCGAAAACGGAATGCATGAACCCCGTCAGACCTACGGCGGAAACGCGATAATCGGGATGCCGGCCTGTCAGCGCCGGAACCGATTCCTTGACCATCGCCCACAGGCGATCCGTGGCTGCCACATGGTCGGTGCCCCTGGTGTTGTGCGGGCAGGAAACACGATCAACCGGCTGGCACGTGAAGTCGAACAGGCTGATCTTGAGGTTGGTTGTTCCCACATCGATAACGAGAATGCAGGGCTTAGTCATGGCTGACGCTTCCCCGAACTGAATTCGAGTCGGCTCGCTTCGCGACTTTCCGCGCCAGCGCGTTTACGCGTTTCCGCGCTGACTGGGGATCGAGTTCCCGCTTCAACAAAGCGGCAATCACCGAGGCGACTTCCTCCATGTCTTCAGTTCTCATGCCTCTGCGAACAACCTCTTGAGTGCCCAGGCGAAGCCCCTCCGGCCCCCACTGACCGGGCAAACGGCATGCGCCGGCAAGTATGTCCGCATCCTCCAAAGCGAGCGCCAAGTCTTTGGCAGATCCCAACTGTTTCGTTTGGACCAAGATGGTGTGCGAGGCCGTGTAACCTAGATGCGAGGCTACAACCGATATGCCGAGTCTTTCTAACGCTGCGGCAAGCGCTTGAGAAGCAGCTACGATTCGGTCAGCATCCGTGCCGTCTTTCTCCAACCATTCCTGGAAGGTCTGGCACAGCGCAGGCAGCCGGTGCAAGTGGTGGTTGGACAACAACCCCGGCTGCAGAGCTTTCCCTACCGCCTCGGCAATCGCCCCGGAGTTGGTCAGAACCAATCCGCCTTGCGGCCCGCCCAGAGTCTTGTGCGTGCTGCTGGTGATGAGGTCAGCACCCTCGGCAAGGGGCTTCTGAAAACGTTTGCCGGCGATGAGGCCCAGAACATGAGAGGCATCGTATTGGAGCAAGGTCCCAACGCCGAGGGTGTCAATCCCGTGGCGTAAGTCCGCCACCGGGTGGGGAAACAAGAAGGTACTCGAGCCCAGGATAATGAATCGCGGCTTTTCGCTTTCAACCAGGCGGAGAGTCTGCCTAACGTCGATATTGAATTGGTCAGCGTCGAACGGAAGCGGCTGAGTGCGAATCGGAACCAGTGGGCAATTCACCAGCTTTCCCCCCAGCCTGTGACCACCGCACTCCTGACTTAATTCGAGAACCGTGTCGCCTGGTTTGCAGAAAGTGAAAAGCGGTGCAACTCCAGCGATGTGACCAGAGAGTGGCCGCAGATCGATGTGCTCCGCTCCAAAAAGCTCACGTCCGAGGCCGTGACACTTTTTCTCGAGTTGAACGATGAAACGATTGCCACGGTATTTTCGCGAATTCAGATCAATACCTTCGTAATCCCCGTACCGATGCGAGAGGTCGTTCACGAGGAGCGCCGCGACCGCTGGGCTGGTGATGTTTTCACTGGCAATCAGATTCCAACACCGGCCACGCCATTCTTCGTGCTCCCGAATGGTCTTTTTCACGAATTGATGAACTGACGGCTCCATTCATTATCCTTGTCCCGCAGCATTGTCGTGCTCTGAACAACCAGCAACCGGGCCCTCAAAGCGAGCGGGTTATCATCCGTTGTAAAACCCATCGAGAACGCAGGCACAAACAAAGCTGCTAGAAGCGGCACTCAGCTCTCATGTACCAGTGGGTTGCAGTTCTTCCGCGCACTCGACTCCGCATCCCGAGTGCGAGGGTCTTGCGCACGATCCTCGCACCCGGGAAACTGGGGACATCGCCGCCTCTCAGAACACGAACTTCAGCGCAAACTGGATGTCCCGCGGAGAGATAACCGTGCTTCGGAGACGGGTAAACGTGGAGCTTTCGAGTATTTGGTTCGGATTTCCGAAGCTGGGTGAATTCGGAAGGTTGAAGAACTCCGTCCGGAACTGGAGTTGTTTGTTCTCGGTGATTCGGAAATCCTTGTGGAGCGCAAAATCGACCCCCACGAGGCTTGGTCCCTCCACGATATTTCTGCCGGCATTGCCGAACTCGCCGGGATTAGCGTAACCGAAGGCCGCCGGGTTAAAGAAGCACTGGATTGACTTGTGGCCCGCTGGGCAGCCGTCTGGACCCACAAGCTGCCGGGCAGCCACCGGGGCCACGCGGCCACCCGCTTGCGCCATCGGGGAATCCCAAACTCCCAGGGGAAATCGCGGTCGGAGTAAAG
>JBEKUI010000358.1:0-3662 GCA_049515175.1 Terriglobia bacterium | reverse complement strand
GTTGCCGTCACCAAGGTGGCGCTGCCGCGCGGGAAGCGCGGGGTCGTGGTCAACGCTCAGGGCGAGATGGACAAGAAGAGGGCCGAAGAAGAAATGCGCATGAATGGCGCCGCCATCCGCCCCGGCATGCCCGTGCAGATCACCAAGATGGAGTTCAAGGGCGACCGCATGGTGCTGGAACTAAACGGCGGCGGGAGGAGTGGCAAGAAGTGGTATCAGCGCATCGAGGTGGGAGTGGGAACCACCACGAGCCCGATAGTTCGCGATGCCCCCGTGCTCGCCTACGGTTCATCCATTACGCTGGTCCTGCCCCGCAAGATCGAGCAAATGAGCGTCGAGGAGGTCAAGAAACTGCTCGCCCAGGTCCTCGATTTCGAGCGCCACTCGCCCACCGTCCTTTACTCGCCCGCCGTCCCGCCGGAGTTCAAGGAGGCGATCAAGAATCACCAGGTTGTGATCGGAATGGACCGCGACGCCGTCCTTTCCTCGAAGGGCGCCCCGGAGCGCAAAGTGCGCGAGGAGCGTGAAGGCATCGAGCAGGAAGACTGGATTTACGGCCTCCCGCCCCATGTCCTCTTCGTAACCTTCGAGAGCGACAAGGTGGTGAAGGTCACCCAGTACTGAGCAAGGCCGGTTTCGCGGTAGCTCATCGTAAAGGGTGCGTAGCGCGGACTTTCCCGGCAAATCTCCGGCTCTTGTGCGGCTTCAGGCGACGGCCTAGTGCCGTTCCAACTTAATTCGCCTATGTGCTACAGCTACGTTATGCCGCCTGAGATCAAAGACTTGGGTTAACCTCACGGACCAGGATTAGCCCAGATAAGCTGGAACGGCACTAGCGGGGAGCGAGTTCCGTCAGCAACTTCTCCATCTTGGCGTGCAGGCGCTCGTGGGTGCCGGCGCCCATCTTTTCAACCTCGATGCGGTCGAAATCGGCGGCCAGTTGTTTCTGCTCTTCCGGCGTGAGCATGTTCTCCGCCATGACGAAGAGGATGTTGTTCTCCTTGTCGATATGGGCGCGCAGCAATTCCGCATAGCCGAGACCAGCCTGGGCCCAGCGCGCCGCGCCGGAGGCGTCGCCGCTCTTCAACGCTTCGACTCCCTCGACCATCTGCCGGATAAGCGCCCGCCCCTGCTCGTGCTCGTGCAGCATCACCCCCGTCGGTCCGCCGGAGCGCGGCAGACCACGGCTCTCGAGCAGCGGGAAGAGCAGGTCCTCTTCCTTCCCGTGATGGCACTGGTCGGCAAACAGGCGAAAGAATTCGATCAGGCCCTCCAAGGTCTCCGTCGGCACCGCCCCGCCCGACTGGATACGATGGGCGGCGGCCTCGGTCGCCGTGAGCATTTTCAAAATAGCTTCGTGCTCCTTACGCAGAATCCCTGTTCCTTCTGGCATTGGTTCGCTCCTTTGCTTTGAACTGGTCTCAGTCTAGGCGGCCAAACTGTCGATGGCTATGACTAAAGTCCACCGTATCGCCGGTCGGAGCTTTCCCTGACGGAGGCAGGGAACGGCGTCCCACCGCTCATCGAGCGGCGCTATTAGGGGCCCCCGGCGACTTTTTGGAATCAGGGGTGCCAAACAGAGATGCCAGACTCTGACTTTTGAGTTTTTTGGCGCAGGTCAGAAACAGCGACCAAGTGTCGCACAGTGACCTTTCCTTTTGACTAAACTCGTCTTGCTGCTTAACATTAATGATCTAGGTCAAAAAAGCTGAACTCTACTGGAGGAACTCAATATGCCGGTGAAAGTTGGAATCAATGGTTTTGGGCGTATCGGACGAAATATCCTGCGGGCTTCGCACGGTGATCCGAACATCGAGTTCGTGGCCGTGAACGATATTACCGACCCGAAGACGCTCGCCCACCTGCTCAAGTACGACTCGGTGCTGGGGATTTTTTCGGGTGCCGTCAGTCACGGTGATGACAGCATTACCGTGGACGGGAAGAAGATCAAAGTTTTCAAGGTGAAGGACCCCGCCGATCTCGACTGGACCTCGCTCGGCGCGCAAATCGTCATCGAATCCACGGGCCTTTTCACCAAGGCGGAGGACGCCAAGAAGCACCTGAAAGGCTCGGTAAAGAAGGTCATCATCACCGCCCCGGCCAAGAACGAGGACGTGACGCTGGTGCTGGGCGTGAACGATGCGGCCTACGATCCGGCCAAGCACAACGTTATCTCCAACGCTTCCTGCACGACGAACTGCCTGGCGCCGGTGGCCAAGGTGCTCCACGAGAACTTCAAGATCCTGAAGGGCTCGATGACCACCATCCACGCCTACACGAACGACCAGAAAATCCTCGACCTGCCGCACAAGGACCTGCGCCGGGCGCGCGCCGCGGCGGTTTCGATCATCCCCACCACGACCGGAGCGGCAAAAGCCGTAGGCCTTGTCCTGCCGGAACTGAAGGGCAAGCTGGACGGTTACGCCTTGCGCGTACCCACCCCCAACATCTCACTGGTGGACCTGGTGGTTTTCTCCGAGAAGTCCACGACCGCTGAGGAAGTGAACGCGGCCATGAAGAAAGCGGCGGAAGGTCCGCTCAAGGGTATCCTGCAGTACTGCACCGAAGAGCTGGTCTCCATCGACTTCCGCGGCAACCCGAACTCCTCGATCCTCGATGCCGGCTTCACCAAAGTGATCGATGGCAACTGCATCAAGGTGACGGCCTGGTACGACAACGAGTGGGGTTACTCCTGCCGCGTGCGCGACCTGATTAACTTCATTGCGAAGAAGTTCTAGTCCGCGCAGCGAAAGCAGAAGGCAGTCGGCAGAAGGCAGAGGGCCATAGGGAATTCCATGGGACCCTCTGCCTTCTCCGAGGGCCGCGTGGAAATATCCTTTGGACTAGCAGGGCGGGTACAGACCCGGTCGGCGACCAAGCCCATGGGTCCGAGGCGCGACTTCGGCCGGGAAAAGGGTTCGGTCGTTGCCAACTGCTTTCTACCTTCTGCTTACTGGCCCATTCATGACCGTACTTCGGAGACGAAAATCATGCCTAAACTATCTATCCGCGATCTTAATCTGAAAGGGAAGCGCGTCTTCATGCGGGTTGACTTCAACGTCCCGCTCAACGACGCATTGGAAATCACCGACGACACGCGCATTCAGGCTTCGCTGCCCAGCATCAAGCTGGCAGTGGGGCAGGGCGCGCGCCTGATCCTCGCGTCCCACCTGGGACGGCCGAAAGGCAAGCCCAACCCGAAAATGAGCCTGAAGCCCGCGGCGGCGCGGCTCTCCAAGTTGCTGGGGAAGCCGGTAGCGTTCGCGCCCGACTGCATCGGGCCGGACGTTGAAGCGATGGCCAGGGCGTTGAAGGACGGCGACGTCCTGCTGCTCGAAAACCTCCGCTTCCATCCCGAGGAAGAAAAGAACGTGCCGGAGTTTTCGAAGCAACTCGCTGCTCTCGCCGAGGTGTATGTGAATGACGCCTTCGGCTCGGCGCACCGCGCGCATTCTTCCACGGAAGGCATCACCAAGTTTCTGTCGCCCTGCGCGGCGGGACTGCTGATGGAGAAGGAACTCGAATACCTGGGCAAGGCCGTCGAGAATCCGGCGCGGCCCTACGTCGCCATCGTGGGTGGCGCGAAGGTCTCCGATAAGATCGAGTTGCTGCAAAACTTGCTCAAATTCGCCAACAGCATTTTGATTGGCGGCGCCATGGCT
>JBEKUI010000357.1:0-3672 GCA_049515175.1 Terriglobia bacterium | reverse complement strand
GATCGGCACGTCATGCCGAGCGGCGTAGCGCTCCATCTCGCGAAGCACCGCATCGCGCCGGGGCAACAGGGAGTAGATGTACTCCTCGGTTCTCTTTTCAGTGATTCCGGTCATACTCACCTGCTTGGATTCAAGGGAAGGTCCAAGCTCGCACCGCGACCAGAACCGCAGCGCCGTCGGATGACCGGCGCCCGTACGCGCCAGGCGGGGTCACACCAATCCCAAGCGTTTCCGGGCGGCGTCTGACATCCGGCTGATGTCCCAGGGCGGCTCCCAGACCACTTGCACGTTGGCCGACTTGACGCCCGGGATCTGCGCCACGCGTGCCCGGACCGACTCGCTGATAAACGTGTGGGCGGGGCACCCGCGAGCGGTGAGCGTCATCACCACGTTGACGTGGTCCTCGTCGATGGCTACGTCATAGACCAGGCCCAGGTCCACAATATTGACGGGGAGTTCCGGGTCGTAACATTCCCGGAGGGCTCCAAAGACTTCTTCAGTGGTCACCATACGCGGCTCCCCAACCATTGATTCTTCAATCGTGATTGTATGCGAGAAGGCCACAGAAGGAAAACCAAACCTTGACCATCCGTTGACAATCCCCTGAAGCCTGACAGAATCCGCGGTGCTATACTCTGCATCTTACGGGTATCAGGGCATTGAACGAAACAGCGGGACAGGGGTGAGATGAACCCACGAATCCTGGCGGTGGGGACGGCCAACCCTCCGAATCGGTTCAGTCAGCAGGATGCCTACCGGATGGCCGGCTATGAGAGCCAGCGAATCCTCGACATCTTCCTGAACAGCGACATCGACTACCGGCATTTCTACATCGAGCCGCAGAATTTCCATCGCGATGAGACTCCGGACCAGCTTCACGAGCGCTACTTGCGCGGCTCGATGGAAATAGGGTGCCGTGCGGTCGAGCGCTGCCTGAGTGCGGGCGGCCTCACGCCGCGAGACGTGGATCTGTTCGCCGTTTGCACCTGCACGGGCTACCTCTGCCCGGACCTGGGCAGCCGTTTGATCGGACACATGAAGTTCCGCGACGATGTGGAACGTGCGCCGCTGCTCGGTCTGGGGTGCGCGGGCGCAATGCCCACGCTGCAGCGTGCCTGGGATTTTGCCGCCGCCCGCCCCGGACGCAAGGCTCTGATGCTGGCGGTGGAAATCTGTTCGGCCAGCTACTACATCGACAATTCGCTGGAGACGGTGGTCGGCAACGCCATCTGTGGGGATGGGGCCGCCGCCTTCGTGGTCTCGACGGGGAATGGCGGTGACCGGCGATTGCCGGAAGTCGTGGACTTTCAGACTTTCCTCGATCCCGGGCAGCTCGACAAGGTCGGCTTCGAGCAGCGGGAAGGAAAGCTGCGAATCATTCTGGCGGCGGAAATCCGCGACCTCGCCGCGCCGCTGATCGAAAAATCGCTGACCGCCCTTCTGAAACGCCACGGCCTGACCGCAAAGGATATCCGCTTCTGGGTGGCGCACCCAGGCGGGCGGAAGGTCATTGACAACGTTCAGGTGCAGCTGGGTCTTTCCGACGAACAGGTCTGCTTCTCGAAGCTGGTGTACCGCAATTACGGGAACATGTCTTCCGCGACGGTGATGTTCGTCCTCGACGAAGTGGCTCGCAACGGCAATCCCCGGCCCGGTGACTGGGGCGTGATGATCGCGCTCGGTCCGGGAATGGCCGCGGAGACTGCGCTGTTGCGATGGTAAGAGAACAGGAGGAGGGGTGATGAATACAAAAAATGCATATCTTGCGAGTTGCGCGGTGCTGCTTCTGCTAGCGATGGGGGCAAGGGCTCAGGAGCCGGCGTCGCCGGCCGGCACGGCGCACGAAATCAAAATGACGGCCAAGAAGTACGAATTCGATCCCAGCACGGTCACCGTGAAAAAGGGAGAGCGGGTCAAGCTTCTCATCACGGCGCTCGACCGCGACCACGGCTTCAAGCTAGAAGCTTTCGGGATCAATCAGAAACTGAAGAAAGGAGATACGGAGACGATCGAGTTTACGGCGGATAAGACCGGCACGTTCCCATTCCAGTGCTCAGAGTTCTGCGGCTTCGGGCACGGGCGAATGAAGGGCAAGCTGGTTGTGGAAGAAGCGGAAAAGCAATGATGAATGGTGAATTGTGAACCATACACCGCCCTTTAGAGGTGGTGGGAATGGCCGTTGAACCTCAGGTTTTCCGCGCTGTTTTGATTTGAGGAATCGGTGGCGGTTCCGAGATACCACGCTGAAAGTCCCGCCAGCGCTGGAGCTGTTTTCCCAAGCCAGTGAGGTCGATTCCATCTCTTCTCGCGCCAGACGTTTCCAGTTTTCTCCAACCCTTTTCGAGCAGCGATCGGAAACCGGCTGAATTTCCGCGTGCATGGTGATGAAAGGCCGCAGCGATCTGAATAAGCCCATGAAGGAATGTTCTTTCCTCGCCCTGAGCACGCAGCCAGACTGCTTCCAGCGCTTCGTGGGCTTCGAAAAACTTCTGCGTATTAAACAGGCGAATTCCTTCGCTAAGGGCGTCATTCATCGCGGGTCATTGAGGCATGAAATCCCGGGGAGGCGGGTAACGCGGGTTTGACGATCCGTCAGGGGGCGCGAAGCTCCACGCCCCCGCGGCAAATCAATAAATCTCGAACCTTTCCTGATGCACGCTGGCGTCGCCTTTGATGATGACATCCTTGTGCGTCAGGGCTTCGATCTCCGAAAGCAGCGCCCCCTGGCGCGACTTGAGAGCGTGCGCGACATCGGGGTGCACGCGCAGGGTGATCGAGTCGCCTTCCAGGCTTTGCGCCATCTTCTTCACTTCGTCCAGAATCTCGTAGCAGACGGTGGTGACGGACTTCACCCAGCCGGAACCCGAGCAATAGGAGCACTGCTGCGAGAGGGTGCGTTCCAGGGACTGCTTGACGCGCTTGCGGGTGAGGGCCACGAGGCCAAAATCGTTGAAGGAGAGAATCTTGGTCGGGGCGCGGTCTCGGCGCAGCGCCTCTTCCAGCGCCTGGACGACCTTCTGCCGGTTCTTGCGCTCATCCATGTCGATGAAGTCGATGACGATGATCCCGCCCAGGTCGCGCAGGCGAATCTGGCGCACGATCTCCTTGACCGCGTCGCAGTTGGTCTTGACGATGGTGTCTTCCAGCCGCGCCGTCTTGCCCACGTATTTGCCGGTGTTGATGTCGATGGCCACCAGCGCCTCGGTCTGGTTGATGACGATGTAGCCGCCGCTCTTCAGCCACACCTTCGACTTGAGCGACTTGTTGATCTCTTCCTGCAACCCGAACTGCTCGAACAGCGGCGTGGGCTTGGTGTAGAGCTTGATGCGGCGCACCAGGTCGGGCTGGAAGCGCGAGGCAAAGCGCACGGTGCGCTCGTACTCGGGCTCGCTGTCCACCCAGATCTGCGAGAAGTCGTGCGTGACCTGGTCGCGCAGGATGCGCTCCACCAGGTTGAGGTCGTGATAGATCAGCGCCGGCGAGCGGCTGTTGTCGACGCGGTTGCGGATCTCGCTCCACAGGTGCTTGAGGAAGCGGATGTCGGCGCGCAGTTCGTCCTCTTTGATGCCGGCGGCGGCGGTGCGCACGATGAAGCCACCATGGCCGTTCTCGCGCTCGCTGGCCACGATGCGCTTCAGGCGCTGCCGCTCTTCTTCCGAGCTGATCTTGCGC
>JBEKUI010000356.1:0-3680 GCA_049515175.1 Terriglobia bacterium | reverse complement strand
GTGTAGAAACGCGGGCGTAGAGGCCTGCCCGGAACGGTGTTTTGGCCCGGTGAGGGGGGTGGCCAAAAACCCTTGGCGATTTCACTGGGCGGGACACCCGTTTTTCGCCCATTTTCGACTGCCGCTCCGGCCTGGCCGAAGAGGATGGTTTCCGGCCAGGCGGGATGCATTCTACTCCCGGCGGGGGCCTACGCGGAATCCTGGCTCGTGCCGGCCTGCCGAAGGGTCTGGCGGTAGTTCCAGGGCATCCATGCCGCCGGATGCTTCGCCAGCTCGACCGCGTGTTGCTGCAACTCCGTCAGATAGTCAAAGGGATTGGATTCGTTCAATTCGCAGGTGTGGATCAGACTCATGAACAAGTCACCCACCCCGGCGCCGTTCTCGGTCTTATAAAAGAGAGAGTTCTTTCGATGGAGGATGGCTTTTTTCAAGGTCCGCTCACAGATATTGTTATCCAACGGCGCTCCTGGCTGCCGCAGAAAGAGGGTGAGCCGGCCCCAGTGCTTGAGCAGGTAAGCAGACGCCCGCCCCAGGCCGGAGTTCGGTTCCACTTTTCTTTCGTCGAACTGCGCGTTGAGCCAGGCGCGCAGTTCTTCCATGACGGGGCCGCTGTGGGTCTGGTGAAAGCGGAGGCGCTCCTCCGGGGTCAGGCTCTGCTCCTCCGCCTGGGCATCGTAGCCATAGACCTCGCCCAGGGTTTCCAGCACGTGCCGGCACTCCTCGGGAAAGTTCGGCGCCACTTCTATAAACCGGCGTCGGCCATGAGCCAGGCAATGCGCCACGATGACCGCGAGCTTCTCGGTCAGTTTCGGCAGATTGCGCGACAGTGCGTCGCACATCTGGATGGGCGGATCCAGCTCGGGGGCCCGGCGCGCCAGCACCTGGGCGAGGTTCTCCCCCGCGTGCCTCCGCCCGGTGAAAAACAGCGCGATGCGTTGTCCTTGCCGCGTGGACACAATCCCGGAAGTGAACTGTCCGGTGCGCTCGCGGGAGTCCGACGCCTCTTCCTCCGCCCCCACGGGGTGGGGACTGGCCCTCGCCAGCCCCAGAATCTTCATGCGGGTGTCGTCGTTGTAGACAACTTCCCCTTGCGCCGCCTGGCGGATCAACTCCTCCATCGCCGGCCGGATCAGTTCCGCCGTTTCCTGAACGATCCCCCACTGCGTCGACGCCGGCAGCGGAATCCCCAGACTTTCCTCCAACCCCGCCAGCCGGTAGAACGGAACCCCGCTGCCGTACTTCAGCAGCCCGATCATGCTCGCCGAGGTCTCATCGTATTTCTTCTCGCCCACTTCCTCCGGCGCCTCGGCCTCGAAGACCTCGCCGCACAGGTTGCAGCGGAAACTCTCCAACTCATAGACCGTGGCTTGGAGCGGCGCTTGGCCCACGATCAGCACCCGCAGGGCCGGTTCCTTCCGTGGGTAGACCTTCCCCTTCCAACACTCCGGACAGTGATCCCCCGGTTGCAAGGAGGCGTGCGCGACTTTGATCCGGCGGGCGCCACCATATGCCTCCGCGCCGTTGCGGCCGTGCCCGGACGGGTTCGGGTGCGCCCTCTCGCCCGACGGCCGGCTCTTCTCGCCGACTTCGAGACCCGCCTTCTTCAGGACCTGTGCCGTCTTCTCGGTGCTGGGTTTCAACAACAACTGGCGCAACGCCTGGATCGTCGTCTCTTGGTCCTGGAGTAAGTGCGCCACATAGCCGAGGGTGTGAATCGCGGCTTTCAGCTTTTGGTAGTCCTCTTCCCCCAAAGGCCCCTGCCGCGCTCGCTCCAGCAGCGCTTCCAACTCCTGCATGTTCACCTCGATCGGCTCGCTCGCAGGCTTCATCCTAGACCTCGGCCAGCAACTGGCGAAAGTGTGGCGTGAGCGGATAGCCGAGCACTTCTTTAATCGGTCGGTTCGGCCGATTCGTCCGATCGTCCTTCCCCCGGCCGGTGGTGCGCCCCAACACCACCCAATTGGCCGCCCGATAGCAGGTGCCGCGGAACCGTTCGGGATTCACGAAAGTCTCCAGGAAGTAGATCGGGTGTCCGTAGACCCGCTCCCAATCCTCCGACAGCCGCTTCGCCATGCGGCCGAGGATGTGGGAGGCCAAGTGCTCGACCTGAACCCAGGGCAGAATCAGAAAGCGGGTGTTGTAGGCGAGGAAGCGGATGTTTCGACGCCTCGCCTCGGCGGACCAACCGATGAAGCGGTCCCGGCTGCCGAGGTGCCGCGGCGCGGAGGACCAAGCCAGGCACGCCATCGGACGTCCCGCCGCCGACACGATGTACTTGAGGTGCTCGCCGACCGGTTGCTCGTAGCCGAGGTAATGATGCTGCTCGATCAGGCTGTTGAACAGCGGCTCGTCCGCCGTGCGCCGTACCGGCTGAAAGTCGAAGGGCCGAAGTTCGCTCAACGACCCGCGGATGGGCGTGGTGTCGATCAGCACCGGTGCGGGCCGCTTGCGCCGCATCAGCGGATTGTGGGGAGTGAATCGAACGGGTGGTAAATCGATCTGCCCGGCGCGGTCCAGCATCAACATCAAGCCGCGGCAGACCATATCACGCGGCGCGCCATTGGCCTGCTTCCATCCCCAGGCCTCGCATAGTTTCGCCGAGAGCGCCCGCCGACTGGCGCCGCGATGTGCGGCGATCAACTGCCGGATAAATTCGATGTCCTCGGCGCTAACGGCTCGGCCCCGGTATCTCCACTCCGTAGGCATACGCCGCAGTATGCCAAAGCCTCATTTGGAACGCAAGTGCCAACGTGATTTTTTTACGCGCTCACGCGCCGCCACACCGGCGCCGCTGCCGCCTCCGGGTTGCCCGCCGCCAGCAGCAACTGCGCTTGATGGGCCTGCAGCTTTCGTGTCGGTTCCGTCCCGCTCGGCCACCACACAAACCGCCCCTTCGATAGCCGCTTCTGCGCCAGCCAGAACCCTTGGCCGTCATAGGTGAGGATGCGAATCGACGTTCCGCGCCGGCTGCGGAACACAAACAAGCATCCCGAGAAGGGATCCTCCCGGAGCTTTTCCTGGCACAGCCGGGCCAGGGAGTCGATGCCCTTCCTTCCATCGACGGCCTCGGTCGCCACCAGAATCCGCATCTGGGGTGCGATCTGAATCACTTGGACTCCCACAACGCTCGGCTCAGCCCACCCAGGTCAGGCGCGGTCGTCCCTTTCCACTGAATGCGCATCTTGCCGCGCCGCCCTTCCAACTCGATCAGGCACTCCGACAGACCGACCGCCTGTGACGTCATCAGTTCCACAAACGCCGGCGGTGCGGTGGATCGTGCTCGGCGCAGCGCCGCTGCCCGGGCCTTCGCCACCCGACCCTTCGCTGCCGGAACCTTCGCGTTCACCGGACCCGCCGACTCCACCAGCCGCTTGAGCTTGCCATACTCCAAATGCAAAACCTTCGCTGTGTGAAAAACCCCGTGCTCCCGAGCCAGTTCTACCGCAGCGGCCCACAAGGGCCCCGGAATCGGCAAGCGTCCTGCGTGCGCGCTCCTCCACCGTTCGAAACGCCGGTGAACCTTCCGCATGCTGTTTGGAATATCGAGCGACTCCCTGGTCATCGTCAGTCCTCCTTGCGCCCGCTGGGCGAAAGACCGACGTTAGCAAATTCGGTCAGGTCAAGTCACGCAGGCTTGCCGAAAGGACACGATTCATTGACGAGGCGCTCCGCGAGGTCGA
>JBEKUI010000355.1:0-3754 GCA_049515175.1 Terriglobia bacterium | reverse complement strand
CACAATCGGATGGACCTGTGGCGAATGACAACCATCTGGGCCAGGCGCCGAATCAAACCCAGGTGAACTGGAGAACGACCTGGAGTTCAGAAGGAACCCCGACAAGCCTCACAGGTGCGGAAGACGCACACCATTGCAGGCATGCACAGCAAATGCCCGTCACTGGGGCGAGTGCCACGGAAATTCGCAATGGCGCAGAAGCGAGGGGAAAACGATGCCGGCGAATCCTGATCAGGACCGACTTCGTTGTTGCGTGCCCGCGTGGTGGCGAGAAGTCAGTTGCTTTTTGATCCGCTCGAGCGGAACGACGGCAACCCTCTTGTCCAAATCATAGGAGACGCGGCCAGGATACACGACAAAGAGTTGCCGCAAACCCAAGTCACTAACCGCAATCCGGATGGACTTGGTCATGCCTGGGGCGTCGCCGTACTTAACCTCAATTCCATAGCGCTCCCCACCCACCAGCAGCAGGAGGTCCAACTCAGCCCCCGACTGAGTCGCCCAGAAATAAGCGCTGCGTTCTCCCACGAGTTGGAGGATTTCTTCAATTACGAACCCTTCCCATGACGCGCCCAGCTTGGGATGCCCCTCCAAGAATCGGAACGAGTCGACACCCAGAAGGGCGTGCAGCAGCCCAGTGTCTCGAAGGTAGGTCTTCGGTGACTTCACTTGACGCTTGCCGAGGTTCTCATGCCAGGGCTGCAGCTGTCGGATCATCAGGGCACTGCTGAGGATGTCGAGATGCCGCTTCACGGTGGTGTGGGATACTCCCAGAGATCTTCCGATCTCGGAGGCATTCCAAATCCGGCCATGATAATGCGCCAGCATCATCCACAGCCGACGAAGAGCGACCGGTGGCACTTGGACGCCGAATTCTCGAATGTCTCGTTCCAGAAACGTCTGGATGAAATTCTCCTGCCAGGAACGGCTTTCTGCATCGCTCCGAGCCAAGAACGAGCGAGGAAACCGACCACGCCACCACAGGCGCCGCATCGCTTCCAGGCCCACTTCGGACAGGTCAAAACCTCCCATCTCGACGAACGTAACTCGGCCGGCCAGAGACTCGGAACTTTGGCGGAGCAAGTCGGGCGAGGCACTGCCCAAGATCAGGAAGCAGGCGGGAAGCGGCTTGCGGTCAGTAAGAACACGGAGTACCGGAAATAGTTCTGGCTGCCGCTGGACCTCGTCAATAACGACCAGCCCGCGTAACTCTTGGAGGGCCAGCATCGGCTCCGACAATCGGCGCTGGCTAACCGGATCTTCCAGGTCGAAGTAATTGGTCGAACTTGCGTCAACAATCTGCCGGGCGAGCGTGGTCTTGCCACACTGGCGCGGTCCGTAGAGAACCGTTACCGGGCTCGTACGGGTGGTTCGACGAAGCTGGCGGTGCAAGGCGGTGCGCTCAATCATCCTTGAATATTGAGTATAGCATGAACAAAATGCAAGATAGAATCTCCAGTTTGCTGGCTGCTGAGATTCTGTGTTGGGAAGGCTAACACCAGCTAAACGCGATCTAAGTCAGGGATGTCGGGACAGTTTGCACTGGAATGCGGCAGGAGGGGGAGGGCGAAGCACTTCCTCGCGCTTCAGCTTCAGGAACTAACTCGTCCCAATCCATTCCCACTCCCCAGCTCCAACATTACGACACAGGGTGCCGCCGTCTCGAGCGTACTTTCAAGCTATGAGGATCCCAGGCAGCGGGCGCTGAGTAGTTCAACTGTCCGTGCTTCGCCATGTGGCAGTTAGCACAGAGTGTCTCAAGGTTCCCGAGCGCGTCGTTGCCTTGTTGACTGCGTTTGACCTTGTGATGGACTTGGAGGTTTTCGAGCGACCCGCACTTCTGACATCGCCAGTCGTCGCGCTCGAGCACCCGCTTCATCAACCGCCGGTAAATCTGATTTCCAAGCTTGATCCGCTTCACTTTCTTCAGCATCTTCCGGCTGTCTCCAATTCCCTGCCCCCGCTTTGGCCGGCAAGCCGCGCCTGATAGTCCGGCGGCAGGAGGCTGAGGAGGCGATGGATGACCAGCAGGATTTCCTCCGGCGTCGATTCCTCCGTCCGCCCCGCCAGAAAGTCCGCGGAGATTAGTTCCAGACAGTACCCTCTGGATTTCTCTGATCCCACCATCCTCGAAGCCACGTAGAGCGCTCTTTCATCGAAGCTCGGCTTTAAGTGGAGATTACCGAAGCCCAACTGGGCGGCAGGTTCTTAGCAACCTCGATGTTCTGAAAGACGAAGCTTGGACGGGCGCCGTGGGCCTTCGCCCAGTCAGCCATGCGGCCGATTCTATCCTTTAGGGCCGTGTTTTCCCGCTTCCCGAAAATCCGCTCGGCCTTGGAGTCATCGCAAAAGGCCACCTTGACTTCGTTTCGTGCTTCGAGATGATCGACCCGGCACTGCGCTCCCATGGCTTCGGATACGACACGAGCCAACTCGTTCACAGTATAGGGGACCTCGGCGCCCACGTTGAAAACCTGACCTCGCGCCTCCGGGAAATGAACAGAGGCCGCGATGATGGGGGCCACATCGCTGATGTAGGTGAAGGCGCGCTGCTGGTTGCCGTCACCGAAGATGGTCATGGGCTCGCTCTTGAGGAGCTGATTCATGAAAATGCCAACTACGTTCCGATAGCGATCCGCGATGTTCTGCCTTTCGCCGTAAACGTTGTGAGGGCGGAAGATTACGTACTCGAGACCGAACATTTCATGGCTGACCTTGAGCTCCTGCTCCACGGCCAGCTTGGCGATTCCGTAGGAGTCCTCCGGTATGGGTGTCATGTCTTCCCGCATGGGTGTCTGGAGGGCGCCGTAAACCGCGATGGAGGAGGTGAAGACAAAGCACTTTACGCCATGGTTTACGGCGGCATTGATGAGGTTGACGGACCCAATTAAATTGTTCTGGTAGTTGAACCCCTTGATGAAGTGGCTCAGCCCTTCAGCCGCGTAGGCGGCGAGGTGATAAACGTAGTCAAAAGAATGGGTCGCAAAAAGCTTATCGACCAGTTGGTGCTCCACAATCGACCCCTGGACGAATGACGCTCTTCGGGGAACGTTTTCCGCATATCCGCCAGTGAGATCGTTGCGCTCTTTCCGAATTACGACAACGCCATGAGCGCACTGCTGCTGGGAAAGACTCTGGTGGGAATGCGCGCCGAAGACATTTCCCGCGGTGTTGACCTGCTTGCAGCCCGGCCCGAGGTCGATGCGGAAAAAATCATTGGTTTTGGAGTGGACGCCGCCGCCATTCCGCTCCTGCATGAAGCGGTTCTTGACCAACGGTTGAAGAAAGTCGCTTTGGAAGGGGTTTTGGTCTCCTACGAGTCCGCCGTGAGGCACAGAATCCAACGCGACATCTTTCAGAGCGTGATTCCCGGCGTCTTGAAGGCTTATGACCTGGAGGACCTTATGGCAGCGCTCGCGCCCCGCCCAACCTGGATCGTAAACGCTCGAGATCCCATGGGATTTCCAGTTGGGGTCCGCAAAGCGCGCGAACAATACGCTCGTTCGGTTGAGGCGTTCAAATCATTGAATGCAGCGGATGCGATCCGCCTCGAAGTCACTGAGCCGGGGGAGGGAGCCCTCGCTGTTTATCGAGGCCTGAAATGAACCGTCAGATCCCCTCTCCCATCTTCAGCGCTCCATGAGTTTGCGTCGGCCTCGGCCTCGCCCATCGGAGATTAGCGTTGGTCAGGCGGAGTGCAGAATGTAGGATTAAGGTGGCAAGCGGCCTCGAATTCGGGTTGGGCGGCAGCATC
>JBEKUI010000354.1:0-3775 GCA_049515175.1 Terriglobia bacterium | reverse complement strand
GCTCAGTGGTCTTTGTCCCTGCGGATTGCCCATAGGGATTTGATATCACAAATCCCGAATTGAGTCATTGCTCTTCCAAGCCCGGTGGGCACACGTTTCCTGCTTCCCACGCGCGAGCAGCAGAAATACAACTAGCCCGCAATGGATCAATAATTCAATGGCTCAATTTCTTCAGGAAATAGCGGTGGATGGTTTCGTCCTGGGTGAGTTCGGGATGGAAAGTCGCCGCAAGGATGTTGGCCTGTTCGACGAGCACCGGCAGGCCGTCGGAGCGGCCGAGCACGCGCACGCCTTCGCCCACGCGGCGGATGATGGGGGCGCGAATGAAAACCATCTCGACGGGTTGCGTGGCGAGTTCCGGGCAGTCACCGCGCCGCACGCTGCTGTCAATCTGGCGACCGTAGGCGTTGCGCTCGATGCTGATGTCGATCAGCCCCAGATGTTCCTGCCGCGGGTTCAACACCTCTTTTGCCAGCAGAATCGCGCCGGCACACGTACCGAAGACCGGCTTGCCCTGCGCTGCGAACTCGGTAATGGCGGGACCGATGCCTTCGTTGGCGAAAAACTTGAGCATCGTCGTGCTCTCGCCCCCCGGCATGATGAGCCCGGCGGCGCCGTCCAGGTCTGAGGCGTGCTTCACCAGTTTCCACGCCGCGCCGATGCGCTCGAGCATCTTGGCGTGCATCTCGAAGTCGCCCTGGACGGCCAAGACACCGACGGTTTTTGAATTCGCTCCGGTCATCGGGTCATCTGTCCATCGGGCCATTGGTTCATCGAAGTACTCACGCGAACAGGCGGCAAACGAGCGTAGCCGTCAGATGGCCCGATCGCCCGATGGATCGATCCTACTTCCACCCGCTCCGCTCGCGCAGCGCCGTGATATGCGCCGTATGGTGCCGGCCGTGCCAGGCGTAGAGCCCGAGCAGCCGTTCGAGCGTCATCTTGCCATGTTCGGGATGGTTGAATTTGCGCGCGAAGTCGGCGGCGCGCAGCGAGCGCAGCAGCGTCGTCCAGCGCGCGTGAATTCCCTCAATCAGTCCCAGCGAAATTTCCGCCGGCGTCCTGAGCGAGTCCGCCGTCTCCGCCCACTTCTGCTGTTCGTAGGTCTTGATGGTCGGCTCGTCCTCGGTGATCGCCAGCTTGAAGCGCACGTAGGCGTTCATGTGGCTGTCGGCGATGTGATGAACCAACTGCCGCACCGTCCATCCGCCCTCGCGGTAGGGCGTGTCGAACTGCGCCTCGGTGAATCCCGCCACCGCCGCGCGCACCTTGGCCGGTGTCTCGGCAACCTGGTCAATCAGCGCGCTCCGCTGCGCGTCGGTGAGATTGTCTTGGCCCTGGTACTTGCCAATCGGATATCTCAAGTCTACTGCCATCGAAACCTCGCTTCTTGTTGGAAGGTAAGAGTTGTTAGTTGTCAGTCTTCAGTCACACCGGGTTGTAGCGCCGGCATCCTGCCGGCACAATTCCCCGCCGCCTGGAAGGTGGCGCTACCAGCCGCGCGTTTGGAGCAGCTCCTTCGGGTCGAGCTTGGCGATGTCGATGCCGCGCATGGCTTCGCCCAGCTCTTCGCAGCACTCGGCGATGACGGCGGGCTCGTTGAAGTGCGTCGTGGCGCGGACGATGGCCTTGGCGCGCTTCGCCGGGTCTTCCGACTTGAAAATGCCGGAGCCGACAAAGCAGGCCTCGGCGCCCAGTTGCATCACCAGCGCCGCGTCGGCCGGCGTGGCGATTCCGCCTGCACTGAAATTGGGCACGGGCAGCTTGCCGTGCTTGTTGACGTACTCGATCAGCTCATACGGGGCGCCGTGTTCTTTGGCTTTTGCCATCAGTTCGTCCTCGCGCAGCGTCGCGATGTGCCGCATCTCGCCGACGATAGCGCGAATGTGCCGCACCGCCTCGACGATGTTGCCCGAGCCCGCTTCGCCCTTGGTGCGAATCATCGCCGCGCCTTCCCCGATGCGCCGCAACGCCTCACCCAGATTGCGCGCGCCGCACACAAACGGCACCTTGAATCCCCACTTGCTGATGTGGTGCTCTTCGTCGGCGGGAGTGAGCACTTCGCTCTCGTCGACGTAATCGACGCCGATCGATTCGAGCACCTGCGCTTCCACAAAGTGCCCGATGCGCGCCTTGGCCATCACCGGAATCGTCACCACGTCCATGATCTGCTTAATAATCTTGATGGACGCCATGCGCGCCACGCCGCCTTCTTTGCGGATGTCCGCCGGCACGCGCTCCAGCGCCATCACCGCACAGGCGCCCGCGTCCTCGGCGATTTTGGCCTGCTCGGAGGTGGTGACGTCCATGATGACGCCGCCCTTGAGCATCTCCGCCAGGCCGACTTTCAGTTTCATCTGTTCATCGTATTGCCACATTGTTGCCTCCAAAATCGTTGGTTGTTCGTGGTCAGTAGTCAGTTCTCAGTTGTCAGTCAATAGACTCTCCGCCCAATCAACAGAAGCGACGTCTCTGCAACGGCCAACTGACAACGGACCACGGACACGGCTTTTCGATCTTCAATCATCAATCTTCAATTCCTTCGGCCGCAATTCCGCATCCACCTCCGCGCCGATGCGCGTGACGATCCCCGGCAACGCCTCAACATCGGCGAGCGTGGAGCGGAAATTGACGAAGCAGGCCCGCAATACAAATTTGCCACGAATCACGGCGTTTGTCAGAAATGTTTCGCCGCTGCGCTGCAGGCGCGTGAGCAATTTGTGGTTGAGCTTGTTCAGATATTCCTCCGCTCCCTGCGGGCCCGGCTTGAGTCCGCGCGGCACGTAGCGAAACGTCGTAATGCTCAAGCCCCGCGTACAGGCTTCCAGCTCCGAATGTTTCTGGACGATTGCGAACAGAGCCTTCGAAAGTTCGATATCGTCCGCGACCATGCGCACGTACCCTTCGCGTCCCACCTGGCGCAGCGCCAGCCAGACCTTGAGGGCGCGGAAGCCGCGCGAATTCTGCAAGCCGTATTCAAAATAGTTGATCGACTCCTCGCCCTCGTGCTCGGGAAAGTGATAGTAGGGCGGGCGGTGGCTGAAGGCCCTGGGCAGCGACTTGCGGTCGCGCACCAGCACGCAGCCCGCTTCAAGCGGCGCGTAGAGCCACTTGTGGGGATCGACGGCAACGGAATCGGCCAGAGCGAGCCCGCGCAGGTCGGCTGAGGCGTCGGGGAGCGCCGCGGCAATCGCGCCATACGCGCCATCGACGTGGAACCACAGGCCGTGCTCGCGCGTGATGGCGGCGAGTTCCGGCAGGGGATCGATCGCGCCCGTACTCACCGAGCCCGCCGCGCCCACCACGATGAACGGCAGGTCGCCGCGCGCCTTGTCCTCACCAATCTGCTTGCGCAGCGCGGCAGTGTCCATGCGCAACCCTTCATCGGTGCTAATCCAGCGGATCGCATCAGTGCCAAGACCGAACAGGTCCGCGGCCTTGTGAATCCAAGTGTGCGTCTCGGCGGAGCAATAAACGCGCAGCGGGCGACTTCCCTTGCCTGCCAGTCCGTTGGCGCGGAGGTCCCAGTCCACCTTCGCCGCGCGCGCCGTGAGGAAAGGCACAAAGTTCGCCATGTTGCCGCCGCTCACGAGCAGCCCGCCGCAGTCCGAGGGATAACCAATGAGTTCCGCGATCCAGCGCACCGTCTGCGCCTCGATCTCGGAAGCGATGGGCGAGAGATTCCACGCGCCGACGTTGGGATTGACCGCCGCCGCCAGCAGGTCGCCCAGCGCGCCGATGGGCGCGGCGGAAGAATAGATGTAACCCCAGAAGC
>JBEKUI010000353.1:0-3777 GCA_049515175.1 Terriglobia bacterium | reverse complement strand
GAGGCGGCGCGGCGGCTTCTGGGCGGGGCGGGCGGCGCATTCGTGGCCGTGGGGGTGATGATCTCCGCCTTCGCGACGCTCAATGGCTCGATTCTCGCCGGCTCGCGCATTCCCTTCGCGCAAGCGCGAGACGGCCTCTTCCCCCAGGCGCTGGCGAGCGTCCATGCGCGCTTCCACACGCCCGCTGTGGCCATAGTCGCGCAAAGCGTGGTCGCCGGAATCCTCGCCTTGACGGGCCAGTACGAAGCCCTGTTTACCAAAGTCATCTTCGCGGAGTGGCTTTTCTACGCACTGGTGACCGCGGGGATTTTCATTCTGCGCCGCCGCGAGCCCACGCTCGACCGACCTTACCGAACCTGGGGATATCCTCTTGTCCCCGCGATTTTCGTTCTTCTGGCGGGGCTTCTCCTCTTGAACACGTTTCTCGAGCGGCGCAGCGACTCACTCTGGGGACTCCTCATGGTGGGCAGCGGCATCCCCGCATTCTTTCTCTGGAGGGCGCGATCTCGTTCCACGACCCCGTGACTCGTCGACGGTGTTTCATTTTCGGGCTCTTCGCAGTGGTGCTAGCCACTTCGGCGCTGGCGGCAGAGCCTCCCCAGGCTCGCCCGGCGCCCGGCAAGGCGAATCCCAAGCTCCTTCGCGAGCGCCGCCGAATCCTGGCAGCGCGCCCTCTCGCGATGTATTACTCCACCGAGGACACGAGCAGTCTCGCCTCGGTCGAAAAGAACTCCGCCCTGATCACTCTGCTGGGCCCGCAATGTTTCAGCGTGGATTCTAACGGCATTGTCCGCGGAGCGGTGCCCGCTGCCCTGGCCGAGCTCGCCCGGCGGCTTGAGTTGCCGGTCTTGCCGCTTGTTGTCAATCCCGGATTCGACCGCTCCATTGCCTCGTCCTTGCTGCGTGATCCTCGCAAGCAGGAGCGTGCCGCTTCCTACCTGGCCTACCTCGCCAGCCGCGAAAACTTCTCCGGCTGGCAACTCGACCTGGAATACATCGACCCCGCCGACAAAGCCCGTTACTCCGCCTTCGTTCGCCGCGTAGCCGCCAAGCTGCATCGCGACGGGCGCCTGCTGAGCCTCGCCGTTACGCCGCGCTTCTCCGACCAATACCCCGACACGCGCGACGCGGAGTTCCGCACGGGCGAATGGGGGGCACCCTTCGACCTTCGCGCCCTGGGCCAATCCGTGGATTTCATCGTGCTCATGACTTACGATCATCATGGAACCACGACACCCCCCGGCCCGGTGGCGGGGTACGAGTGGGCACGCGCCGCCATCGAATACGCGGCGCGACGAGTGCCACCCCAGAAACTGGTCATGGGGATTCCGTTTTACAGCCGGGAGTGGGTGGAAACCGCCAATGGCGTGCTCTCCCGCTCGCTCAACTTCAGCAGCCTGCGGACCCTGCTCGGCCGCCCCGATGCCCAAATGCAGTGGGACGAACGCTGGCGCGCGCCCTGGCTGCAGTTCCGCGAAGGGACGGAGGTCCACACGGTCTGGTTTGACGACCGGCGAAGCTACAAGGAGAAACTGGAACTCGTGCGCCGGTACCGATTGCGCGGGTTCGCAGCCTGGCGACTGGGGACGGAAGACCCGCAGTTTTGGGACGTGGCGTCAGAATATGCAAAGTCTCTGGAAAAACCCGCGCCCAGTAGGGCGCCTCGGCGCGGTGCGCGGGGACGCTCGCGAGCGGCTCCGTCTCATGGCCGCTAACGGGTGCAGTTCGCGCCGCACGCAGGGCGACATCAATAATTGAGAGTGTACCCATGAAAAGAAACCAATGGTGGTGGTTGGTCATGATTCTTTGCACGTCGCTGGCCCACGCGGCCAAAAGGCCGGGCCACACGTGGTCGGTCATAGCCAGCTCCGATCTGGACGCGCGCGTCCGCCGCCAGGTCGAAGGCCTGGCCGCGGGCGACCAGGCGCTGGTGCGATACTTCCACACGCCGCAGGAGGCAGCGCGCTTCCGCGCCCCGCGGGGAAGCCTGACTCTCGAGGTGCGCGAGGAAACTGACCGTGCAGCCTGGCTGAGCGATTTGAAGCGCCAGTGCGGCGGGGACGCCCGTCACCTCACGCCCGAACTGGCCGCGGAGGGATATTCGATTTCGGCGACTTATCCGCGCGGCCTCGCGCTGGAGCGCCTGCGCATCACCGCGGCCTCAGCGGCTGGCCTTCATTACGGTCTTAGCCGGATTCCCGACCTGCTGCGCCTTCCTGCCGGCCAACTCAACTCCCGCCTCCTGCCGGTCGCCAAGTCGCTCTCGGTCAGCCGCTGCGGGCAGGGCATGACGGCGACGCTCGCCGACTTCCCTTCCTTCCGCGAGCGCGGCATCGTGGAAGGCTTTTACGGCACGCCCTGGACCCATCAGGACCGCCTCGACATGATGCGCTTCATGGGCAAGCACGGCATGAACGTCTATTACTACGCTCCCAAGGACGACCCCTACCATCGCCGGCTCTGGCAGGAACCTTATCCGCCGCAGGAGATGAAGCGGATGGGTGAGCTGGTTTCGACCGCGCGCGCCAACTTTGTGGATTTCTGCTTTGCCATCAGCCCCGGCCTCTCGATGGCCTATTCGGGCGATGCGGACTTCGCCAGACTCACCGCCAAGCTCTCGAACGTCGCGAGCTTCGGCGTTTCGTGCTTCGCGCTCTTCGTGGACGACGTTCCGCAAGAGCTCGATCATCCCGAAGACCGCGCTCGCTTCAAAACGCTGGCGGAGGCGCACGCTTCGCTCATCAATCGGCTCTACGACCACCTCAAGGCGCAGTCGGCGGCCAACCGCCTGGTGGTGACGCCCACGACCTACAACAGCACCTGGGGGAGCCACGACTACATCGTCGAGCTGGGCCGGCTGGCCAATCGGGATGTGCCGCTGGTGTGGACGGGATCGGACACCTTCACGCCCACGATCAGCGTGGAGCAGGCGCGGGAATGGGGCGAATATTTGCAGCGCCCGCCGCTCACCTGGGACAACTTTCCGGTGAACGACGGGCGACCCTGGCGACTCTTCCTGGGCCCGCTGCGCGGGCGCGAGGCCGGGCTTGCCGAGGTGACTCAGGGCCTATTCTCGAATCCCATGATCCAGCCGCGCGCCTCGATGATCCCCCTCGCCACCATTGCGGATTACCTCTGGAATCCCTTCACCTACGATCCCGAGCGGTCGCACACCGAGGCCATCGTGGACCAGTACGGCAAGGATGGCCCCAAGTTGCTCGAGCCTTTCCTGAAAGCCTTCGGGGATTACATGTGGGACGACGACGTCTTCATGCCCCTTTTCGAGTCGCGGCGCAGGCCCATCGACGTCCCGGCGATCGAAGGGCAGGTGAAACAACTCGATGCGGCCCTGGCAGCGCTGAAGGCTCGCGGAAGTCTTCAGAAGCTTGCCGCGGAACTCGCCCCATTTCCGTCGCGGGTGAGGGATCGCCTGGCCAAGGTACTCGCCGATCCGGCCTTCGAACGCCAGCCCGACGGCAAACTGCAGCGCCGCCAGGATGCTGATCTCGTGTCCGTGGCTCACGTCCCCAGCCCGCCCATGCTCGACGGTGATTTCAGCAAGTGGCAGTCCGGCACGGTGCACACCCTCGACAAAGAATCGCAGATTCTTATCGGAGCCAAACGCTGGAAGGGCCCCGGCGAGTTCTCCGCCCGCGTCGCCTTCGCCTGGGATGAAAGCAATCTCTACGTCGGCGTGGATGTCACCGACAAGGACCTCTACCAGCCGCGCACCAACCGCGGAATTGAGGAGGGCGATGCGTTCTCGCTCACCTTCGA
>JBEKUI010000352.1:0-3782 GCA_049515175.1 Terriglobia bacterium | reverse complement strand
CCGGGGACGACTTCCACCAGCTTCATCACCGGCACGGGATTGAAGAAGTGCAGCCCAATGAATTGGGTCGGGCGCTTGGTCTCGGCCGCGAGCTTGGAAATGGAAATCGAAGACGTGTTGCTCGCGAAGATCACTTCCGGCCGGGCGTGGGCTTCGAGCGCTCTGAAGACTCCGGCCTTCGCTTCAAAGTTTTCGATTACCGCTTCGATGATAAAGTCGGCACCCGCCACCGCGGCCAGATCGGTCGTGGTCTTCAGCCGCGCCAGCGCCTGCTCGCGCTCCTGCGCCGTCATGCGGCCCTTTTCGACGTCGCGGGCAAGTCCTTTCGCAATCCTCTCGGTCGCTCGATCGAGAAGCTGCTGCGCCACGTCGTTCAGGATCACCGAATACCCGCTCTTGACGAGAACCTGGGCGATCCCGCCGCCCATCGTCCCCGCGCCGACAACGCCGACTAATTCCACAGTTCCTCCGGTTCGAGCACTAATCCCAAGTCTAACATCCGTCACTTCGGGTCGGACGGATCCATGCTAATGGGCTTGACTGAGTAACCGTCGTTGAGACTAGTCCCATCGGCGAACCTTATCTGACTCACGTACCCTTCTGCCTGAAGTTTTTCCCAAGGTGTGACGGAAACTTCATGAACCAGCGTATCGGAATGGTCAGTAGTTAGACTCCACATGAGCCGGTCGGTTCTTCCGGGCATTAGAGGCGTGCTCACGGAGAACCGCTTTTGAGCGAGCACGTGGCCTGCAAGGTTTTCCAAAGATATCTCGATCTCGTATTCAATGATCGGTTTCTTCCCCAAATTCACCATCAATAAAGCTATTCGAGTGTTTCCCGAAGGAGAAGCATGACCCTCTTGAACTTCAAGCTCCAGTTTCTTGAACCCGTATGGAAGCAAAGGGGTGGCGGTTTCTCGTTGCGGCATTAATTGTTGCGGAGCAATGGCCTTCGACTTCTGTTCCCAGTATCCCCAGAACCTGATAGAGGGAACCGTGACGGGGGCTCCATATGCATTCGTACCATGAATAACGCCCAGAGGTTCAACACGCCATTGTTGTAATACGTCCAACCGAGAGGCCGCGGAATCTTTGAATGAGACGGCCAACTGTCCAACGGGCATAATATCCGAACCGCGACTCATTTCCTGCCCCATGACATCCCAGAGGGCTACGTCTACGGCGATCATCCTGTTGAATCTCATTCCTGCGAAACCTGCCATTGGGTTTACCGGAGGAGCGTAGGAAATCGCCTGCCTATTGAGAAGAACTGGCCAGTCGCCAGCATTCAGAACAACGATTTCGTTCACATGCTGATACGGGTTTTGAAGCAGGTCCATAGCATGTACGAAGATCCCCGAGAAGACTGGCTCCGAAGCATCAGGGCCCTTGGTGTTAGCAGATGCTCCCGGAAGTTGGTCTCGTCCGGCTGGCCGCGAATCACCTTTATCCTTCGCCTCCTTCTCGTCGCGTTTTGTGGCCTGCTGTTTGTTCGCGTTGGATTCGCTTCTTCGCTCCGTCATTACAGAACTGACAAAGAAGGCTGCCGCTCCTAGGAATATTGCCAAAAGAACCACAAGTCGCGGTCGCCAGATTGAGCGAGGTGCCGCTGCCCGTCCAGGCTGGTCCAGGGTAAGTTGCGCCCCGCAGGCAGGGCAAAACTCCCACGTCCCGAGCACTTGACTGGCGCACATAGGGCAAAACACAGGACCGGTTCCTCTCCAGACTGGCCCAGGAATCCATTCCTCGGTGATGGCTCCCTGAGGTCTAACCTTGGGTTGCGCGCGCTATGGCATGATTCTTTTCAAATGATCGAAGACGTCTTCTAGCGCTATTACCTTCCATTTCAGTTCTTCACTCTTTCCAATGATCCCAAGTTGTGTTTCAAGCCTTGCTTTGTTGACATCTCGCACGAAGTATCGCCAGCAGATAGGCAAGGTGTCATTCATGAACCAATGGATGTATCGTTCGATCCTCCCGCGGTGGGCGGTTAGGTTCTTGGCGAGGTCCTTTGGTTTTAGCGCTTTGGTGACTTCTACTACTTGTACTTGGGCTTGCCTGTTTCGAAAATCGACGGCAAGGAAATCCGGGTAGGCTGACCATGAGACCGTATGGCCCTCTGTCCAGGGCTGGCCATGTTCGTCAAACAAAACGGGAAACTGCGGGATGACCGCGCACCTCTCCACAACCGTCAAATACGTTTGAACCAATTGTTCGTATGTGTCCATCTAAACCTTGATCCTCCTGCGCATGCAGATTAGGACCGCTCCACGGCGAGCGCGACCGCGTTGCCGCCGCCCAGACAGAGCGCTGCAATGCCGCTCCGGGCGTTGCGGCGGGCCATTTCATAGAGCAGGGTGACGAGGATGCGCGCGCCGGAAGCGCCTATAGGATGGCCGAGCGCCACCGCGCCGCCATTGACGTTGGTACGGGCGGGGTCGAGGCCCAACTCCTGAATTACGGCGAGGGCTTGGACCGCGAAGGCTTCGTTGAGTTCGAAGAGGTCAACTTCTTCGAGCTTCCAGCCAACTTTCTTGAGCAGCGATTGGACGGCGCTGACCGGTGCCATCATCACCCACTTGGGCTCGACTCCGCTGACCGCCTGGCCGACGATGCGCGCCATGGGCGCCTTGCCGAGCTCCTTGGCCTTGTCGGCAGAAGTCACGACCAGCGCCGCCGCGCCGTCGTTGGTGCCGGGAGCGTTGCCGGCGGTGACGGTGCCATCCGGCTTGAAGGCGGGCTTGAGTTTCGCCAGAGCGTCGAGCGAAGTATCCTCGCGCGGCGATTCATCTTTTGCGAATTCAATTGGCGGGCCTTTCTTTTGCGGGATGCTGATGGGAACGATCTCGTCTTTAAAGCGGCAACTCTTGATGGCGTCGAGCGCGCGGCGATGGCTCTCGACGGCGTAGGCGTCCTGGCGCGGGCGGGTGATCTGGTATTTGTCCGCGACCAGCTCTGCCGTCATGCCCATGTGGAAGTTCTCAAAGGAATCCCACAAACCGTCCTGAATCATCGAGTCGAGGACTTTGCCGTGCCCGAGCCGCAGGCCGGCGCGGAGTTGGGGCAGGAGGTAAGGAGTGTTGGTCATCGATTCCATGCCGCCCGCAACGACGAGTTCAGCGTTCCCAGTCTGAATCGCCTGCGCCGCCAGCGCCATGGATTTCAGACCCGAGCCGCAGACCTTGTTGATCGTCATGGCGGCGACGTGGTCTGCAAGGCCGCCCTTCAGGCCCGCTTGGCGGGCGGGGTTCTGCCCCAGGCCCGCCTGCACCACGTTGCCCATAATGATTTCGTCAACTTGATTAGCTTCTATACCTGCCCGGCGCACGACTTCCCGGACGGCAAAGGCTCCGAGATCAACAGCGGAGAAGGGCGAGAGCGAACCTTGGAACTTGCCGATGGGGGTGCGGCAGGCGGCAATAATCACCGCTTCGCGCATGGGTCACCAACCGGCGCGATTATAGGCCGCGCTTTTCAGGCAAGTCAAGGAAATGACCCCCGCTAAGGTTCTACGGGTCGCCACAGCCATTGGGAGATTTGAATTGACCGCGGGTCCGTCACAAGCGAAAAGCCCATGCTCAGGAAACTCGGAGCGTGGCTACCTGCCTGCGCGGGGCGCGTACGCGGACGATCCACCGTATTTCTCACAATGTGAGAAGTGCCTTTGTTTTCTATAACATTCTGGCTTCGTTCCTCGAGATGTGAATATCAAGCTAGCTCCGGTTCTGCCACTAAGTCTTTGTAGGTGATGGTGTTGGTGCTGAGGCAAGCGCGGGTGAGGCG
>JBEKUI010000351.1:0-3826 GCA_049515175.1 Terriglobia bacterium | reverse complement strand
GAGCTGCGTGGTGTCGCTGGTGAGCAGGCATTCCATCCTGGCTCCCAGGGGCTCGCGTTGCAGGGCGCCAAACCCCGCCCATTCATGCCCGGAATACGGAACAGCAAAAACCACCGTGGGGCGACCCGCGCGGAGGATCTCCTTCAAGGTGGGTTCAATGCCGATGTTGAGATGGATGACCAGTATCCCATCGACGCTGCCCAGCCGGTCCTGGAGGGCGACGACTTGCTGAGGCGAAGTGACCAACTGATCGACGACGAAGTCCACGTCGGCGAGCTGGTCTTTCAGCTTGGCAAACTCGATTTGATATGACTGCACCTCGGCCTGAAGGTCCAGATTCGGTTTGGGCCAGAGGCCTTCGGCGCTGCCCATGTAGAGGCGGGCCACCTTCACTTTGCTGCGCCGGCAGCCGGGACTAATCAGCTTCGGCCGCCCAAGGCTCGCGGCGGGGAGTGGGTTGCCGGAAGCTTCCAAACCAAGAATCGTTCCTGTGGCGGCGATTTGGAGAAACTCGCGCCGCTTAAGTGGTGAACTCATCGTTGCCTCCTTTGGGGCCTGCGCGCTCCGGGGACGTCAACGGGAGCACGGGTCACGGCTTCGTCAATCTGCAGAGGAGATCATCTTCCTCGAATTCGGAGGGGCTCCTGGCGACGGAATTCCGCACGCATCCTAGCAAAGCCATCGGCGGAGAGCAAGTGACCGAAACCCTGCGCGTTTCAAACCGCCCGAGAGGCGGCAAGAGCATCGCCGAACCGGGGCAACATCGAGTAACATGCCTCAGCTATGAACACGCCGCCGTTTGAAGTTCGATTGGAGCTGGAGGGATGGACACTGTTCTGGGCGCATCTGGAGGCGCAGCCCTGCGACCCGGCGCTGCTCGCGAACGCGGCGCGCCAGGTGGTGGAGCAGGTCCGAAGCCAGATGCGGATGGAGACCCTTTCCGCGCATCCCACGCTCGCCGGACTGCGCAAGCTCTTCAAGGCCGCCGGTTGCGACCCGACGCGCTACCGGCCGTCCTCCGAGGCGCTGCTGCGCCGCTTGCTCAAGGGTGAAGAGATGCCGGTGATTTCGCCGCTGGTGGACCTGAACAATTTCCTCTCGGCGAGCCTCGCCGTGCCCTGCTGCGTGATGGCGGAGGGAACCGTCGCGCCGCCGTACCTTTTCCGCGCGGGGAAGCCGGGCGAAAGTTACGAGTCGCTGCGCGGGCCGTTCAATCTGGAAGGGAAGCCGCTGCTCGTCGACGCCCACGGTGCGTGCGACGTGCCTATCACCGGCAACACGCGCGTCAAGGTGACGGCGGAGACGAAGCGCGCCTGGCTGGTAGCCTATCTGCCAGCGGGCGTCGTCGCGCCGGAGGCAGCGGCAGAGAAATTGAAGGCGCTAATTCAGATGGCCCCCGCGGCCAAGCTGCTCCTGACCGCGGCGAGTTGAGGTTGCACATCTATCCTGATCCTGCCACGAGGCGAGGCGCCCGTGTTACCTCAAAGTTCCTCCGTTTCGCAGGGAGCAGCCTGCGCCGGGCCACCGGGCCACTCAGCGATTTGACACCCTCGCGCCACTCCAGATATTCTGAAGACGGACTCTCATGCCCCGTTAGCGCATCTAATCCTCCGTAGCCGCTCGCGTGCCGTTGCCCCGGCGGGTTCCGTGCGCCGGGGGGCGAGGCGTTTGCGGGCGGCAGGCAGTCAAGCTGAAGGTTGCGATGGCAGAAACGAAAGCAAGCTCGATTTTCGTACGGTGTTCGCGCTGGGCGCTGCTGCCGTTCGTCCAGGGCCCGGAAGAGGTCCTGGTGGGCGGCCAAGCGGTGATCGAGGGCGTCATGATGCGCTCGCCGCACTCTTACGCCGTGGCGGTGCGCCAGCCTTCCGGAACCATCGCCGTCATGCAGGACTACCTCGAGCGGCCGTCGGAAAAGCATCGCTGGCTGAAGTGGCCGGTGCTGCGCGGCCTCGGAACGCTGGGCCAGGCGCTGGCGCTGGGCATCCGGGCGCTGCGCTATTCGGCCGAGCAGGCGCTGGAGGAGCCGGGGAAGAAAACAGAACCGGCAAAGAAGAAGGGCGAAGTAAGCAACTGGATGCTCGCGCTCAATATTGCCTTCTCCCTCGGCTTCTTCATTTTCTTTTACAAGTTTCTGCCGCTCTACCTGACCACCGAGGCCAAGGGCTACTTCCCTCGCATCGAGAATCCGCTGCTCTTTAATCTGGTGGACGGCACGATCCGCATCGTGCTCTTTGTGGGCTTCCTCATTCTGATCGCGCAGTGGAAGGAAATTCAGCGCGTTTTCGAATACCACGGAGCGGAGCACAAAGTCGTCTGGGCGTTTGAGAAGACGGGCAAGGTGGACCTCGAGACGGCGCGCGCCTGCACGCGCTTCCATCCGCGCTGCGGCACGAGCTTTCTGCTCGTCGTCATGGTCATCGCCATGGTGCTCTACATGTTTCTGCCGTTCCACACCTTCCTGGGACGCTTCCTCGGACGCCTGGCGCTGCTACCCCTGATCGCCGGCGTCTCTTATGAGTTCATTCGCTTCGCGGCGAAGTCCAAGGGAATGCTGTGGCGATGGGCGGCGCAGCCGGGGCTGTGGCTGCAGCGCGTCACCACCCGCGAGCCCAATGATGCGCAACTCGAAACTGCCATCAAGGCGCTGGAAACGGCGATGGAAATGGAGAAGAGCCGCGGAGGGGAACTCGTCATTGCGTGACAGAAGCGGAAATAGGAAGTCGGGCAAAGAATGCGCGCGACTATTGGAACGATAAGTGGGCCGCTCAATTCACAATTCCGAATTCTGAATTCTGACTCCTGACTCCTCGGTTAAAGACATGCACTTTCGCGACAAGCTGGCCGAAATCGAGAAACGCTACGACGAGCTGACCACGCAGCTCAGCGATCCCGAAGTGTTGGCGGACGCGCCGCGCTACCAGAAGGCCGCCAAGGCGCACGCCGAAATCAGCGACGTGGTGGAGAAATTCCGCCAATGGAAGGGAATTGAGAAATCGCTCCGGGGCGCGAAGGAGCTGCTGGAAGACCCGGCGTCGGACGCGGAAATGAAGGCGCTGGCGCAGGAAGAGCTGGCGCAACTGGAAACGCAGCGCGCCCAGGTGGAGGAGGAGCTCCGAGTCCTCATGCTCCCCCGCGACCCCCACGACGAGAAAAACAGCGTGCTCGAAATCCGCGCCGGCACCGGCGGCGACGAGGCCACGCTCTTCGCCGAGGAAATCTTCCGCATGTACTCGCGCTACGCAGAATCGCAGGGTTGGAAGGTCGAGGTCCTCTCCTCCAGCCTCTCCGGCGTGGGAGGCTTGAAGGAAGTTATCGCCGTCATCGAGGGCCACAAGGTTTACAGCAAGCTGAAGTACGAAAGCGGCGTCCACCGCGTGCAGCGCGTGCCCGCCACCGAGCAGCAGGGCCGCATTCACACTTCCGCCATCACCGTCGCCGTGCTGCCGGAGGCGGATGAGGTCGAAATCGCCATCGACCCCAAGGACATCCGCATCGATACCTTCTGCTCTTCGGGGCCGGGCGGGCAGTCGGTGAACACCACCTATTCCGCGGTGCGCATCACCCACCTGCCCTCGGGCACCGTCGTCTCCTGCCAGGACGAGAAATCACAGATCAAGAATCGCTCCAAGGCGATGCGTGTGCTGCGCTCGCGCCTCTATGAGATCAAACTCCAGGAGCAGCAGAAGCAGATCACCGAGGAGCGCCGCTCGATGGTCGGCTCGGGCGACCGCAGCGAAAAGATTCGCACCTACAACTTTCCCCAGAACCGCCTCACCGATCACCGCATCGGGCTCACCATCCATCAGCTCGACCGCATCATGGACGG
>JBEKUI010000350.1:0-3849 GCA_049515175.1 Terriglobia bacterium | reverse complement strand
AAAAGCGATCGTTAAGGGCGCGTGCTCCGCACGGGCCGGTTCCATGCCAGGCGCTCGCTGGTGTGGTTCTCCTCCATCCAATAACTGATGCTCCCGGTACGGTTGCATCGACTCTCCACTGCGAGCTTGAATTTGGAGGGCCACTCGCGTACAATCTGAGTGTCAGGGCTGACGGGTTCAAAGCTGGTTTTCAGGCGCGTGCGGTGTTCTGGCCGTTTGCGCAGGAGCCTCGGGAAGGAGACCTGTGGGAATAGCAGAACCGCTGCGGCGTCACCCAGCCGGATCAAGAATCCATTACTGAGCCCAATCGAAGGAGGAAATGCTATGCGCAAGGGACTTCTCTTGATGGCGGCGGTACTGCTGGTGGCCACGATGTCTTGGGCGGGCGCCAAGTCGTGGACGGGAACGGTCAGTGACAGTCACTGCGGCGCCAAGCACGCTGTGGCGAGCGATGCGGCGGCCAGTTGTGTGGCGAGCTGCGTAAAAGGTGGCGCTAAGTACGTCCTGGTTTCCGACGGCAAGGTGTACGAGGTGGATGCCCAGGACAAATTCGCAGCGTTCGCAGGCAAGTCCGTCAAGGTCACTGGGGAAATGAAGGGCATGGCGATCACGGTGGCATCGGTCGAAGCGGCCCAATAGGGCTTACCGAGCGGCCTGCTCCATCCCGCGTGACGGCCAGTCATTTCGGTGTCCCGAGCGTGGCCCTGTACCAAACGGTGCGGGGCCCCGCGACGGGATATTGCTGTGCCAGTTTCCCGCGCTCGCCAGGGCGAGGTGCCCTTCCATGGGGCAGCGCCTTGCGAGGTTTCACTACCCAGCCTGTACAATGCATTTCCCATCCAGTTTCTGAAGAATGCGAAGTGCGGGTCGCGCCGAGCTCGACATCCTGTATAATGGCAGCCTGCGCAAGTTGCTAGTCTCTGGAGGAATGATGGAGCAAACCCCGAAGATCTCGAAACCCCACGAATGGAAGGTAAAGCGCGTGGGGACCACCACCTTCGCCATTTCCAAGCCCAAGCGCAAGGCGCGCAAACTGCGCCAGACGCGGCTCAAGAACCGCCGCCGCTCGCGTTAGTCATCCGGATCGAGTAGTGGGTCCCTCCCAGGGTCACGGCTCAAAATGCCCTCCACCTCCCGGAAGTGCCCTCTGTCTGCTGTGTCATCCGGCGGCAGTGGGGGTAGCTCCACACCACCGCGAAGTCGAGTCGATCGATCAATCCGAAGGCATTTCACGTCGACTTGCCTCACGTGCGGAGATCATTCTGAAACCTTTCCGGTTTCCGGGCATCCCATGAAGGGAGTCGCAGGTTTCGCGTGATTCATATTCTTCGTCAGCACGGATACCCGCTGCTGTTTGTCGCGGTGCTCGTCGAGAACCTTGGTCTGCCGGTACCGAGCTACGCTCTGGTGCTGCTGGGCGCCGCGCTCGTTGCGGACCTGCACCTGAGTCTCGGCGGGATTGCCCTGGTGACGGCGCTGGCGGCACTGGCGGGCGATGGGGTCTGGTATGCCCTCGGAAGAACCCGGGGCCGGCCCATCCTGCGCACGCTCTGCTCGCTTTCGCTCAATCCCGATTCCTGCGTCAGCCGCACGGAAAACCTGTTCGCCCGTCACGGCTTGAAGTCGCTGCTGATCGCCAAATTCCTTCCCGGACTCAATACCGTGGCACCTCCGCTGGCCGGAATGCTGCGATTGTCGCTCGGACGTTTCTTGCTCTTTGACCTGGGCGGCATCGCCCTCTGGGCAGGGTCGGCGCTTCTTCTCGGTCAGCTCTTCCACTCGGAAGTTGAATGGTTGCTGGAATGGCTGGCGGCTTTCGGCAGGACCGGCGTCATTATCGCGCTCGTTGCCTTTGGCGGCTGGCTGCTGCTCAAGTGGATCGAGCGCCGGCGGTTTTATCGCTTCCTGGAACGCTCGCGGATTACGGTTTCCGAACTGAAAGATCTTATGGAGAGGGGCGAAAATCCTGTCATCGTCGATCTGCGGTCGGATTTGACCTATCAGGTGGACGGCACGAAAATCCTTGGGGCAATCCACATCCCGCCGGGGGAGTTTGCTTCACGCGCGCAGGAGATTCCCCCCGACCGCCTCATCGTGATGTACTGCACCTGACCCAACGAAGCCACCAGCGCCAGGATGGCGCGGCTGCTGATCGATCGGGGCTACAAGAATGTCCGGCCGCTGCTGGGCGGGTTTGATGCCTGGACGGAGATGGGCCTCCCCGTTGAGAAACATTCGCCCGCACCCACCAGGGGCCTAACTATTGCCGAACAAACGACCTCCTCCTGATCTCGCCATACAACTCTTGGGGGTCATGCTAGACTCTATGTAAAGAGGACGAGTGTGGGAGGTCTTGGCTTATCTATGCGGGAGGCGAGGACGGGCGTGGGTGTTGTCACAAAAGGGCTGTTAATCCTCGCTCTATGGAGCGGGGCACTGGCTGGGCCGGTGCGGGCGGCGGAGAAGCCGCTCACCGTTGACGATGTCACGTTGCTTCTGCTCGGCGGGGCCAGTACAGACAAGATGCTTTCGCTGATCAATCAGCGCGGCATCGACTTTTGCATGAATCCCGACCTTGCCAAGAAATTCCATGATGCGGGCGCCGACGATATGGTGATCGAGGCCCTGCAGAAAGCGCCCGAGAAGGCGCCAACGGCGCTGGCCGCGACCAATCCACAGCCGTCAACGGCGCCTCAGCCCGCCGCCCCGCCCGCTCCCGCGCCGGCAGCAAACTCGCCAGCCCCGTCAGCGGGGAGTACGCCAAGCGTCACGGCCGAGCCTTCCCCCAAGCCCAAGGGTGTGCCGCTTCCAGACCCCAGCCCGACGGACATTCAGAGAATTATCCAGGAGTTCGCAGGCAAGGAGAAGATCTTCAAGGAAGCCCGCAACAACTACACGTATCATCAGCTCAACAAACTCAACCAGCTCGATTCCGAAGGGAACGTTGTGGGTGTGTACCAGCAGGAATGGGACATCCTTTTCGAAGACAGCGGGAAGCGCATCGAACGAGTCACCTATGCACCACCCGATACTCTAAAGGGTCTGATCGTCACCAAGGAAGACCTCGATAACATGCGCAACATTCAACCTTTCGTACTCACCACCGAGGAGCTTCAAGATTACGACGTCAAGTACCTGGGGCATGTGCATGTGGATGAGATTACCGCTTATGTCTTTTCCGTTCGGCCCAAGGAAATCAAGAAGGGGCGGCTCTATTTTCAGGGGACGGTTTGGGTGGACGACCGCGACCTGCAAATCGTGAAATCGGAAGGCAAAACGGTGCCGGAAGGGCTGAAATCCAAGGGGGGCGAAAACCTGTTTCCGCGCTTCACGACCTACCGCGAGCAGATTGACGGGAAGTTCTGGTTCCCGACTTACACGCTTGCGAATGACACACTCTACTTCGCCAGCGGGGCCATCCCCATTAAGCAGATCATCCGCTACACGGACTACAAACAGTTCAAGTCGAAGTCCCGAATCCTTTCGACCGAGGCGGTGGATACACCCTCCACTCCGACCGCGGCTACGCCGGCGCCCAAGAAGTAGGGGCGACCAGGACGACCGTCGGGCCGAGCCAGCGCTGGGTTGGCACGAAATGTTCCGTGCCGGACCGAGGTCGTGGTTCCTGCTACAATCCTCCCCATGAAGTCCCCTGCGATGCCTTGGCGCATTGTGCTGGTGCGGCCGCGCAATCCGCTCAACATCGGCGCGGCGGCGCGCGCCATGGCCAATTTCGGCTTCCGCGACTTGGTGGTAGTAGCGCCGTATGGCCCCACTTGGCAGGAGACGCGCTCGGCAGTGGGAGCCGAAGACGTTGTCCATTCGGCGCGCGCTGTGAAGGACCTGCTC
>JBEKUI010000349.1:0-3918 GCA_049515175.1 Terriglobia bacterium | reverse complement strand
GCTCCGGTCTGCGGCCCGCCTACCCCGCTCGTGATGGTAGCGCTGCGATCCGCTGCGCTCCGACCCGCGCTTCCAGGACCTTTTGCGCCACATGAATTTCCCGCCGTAGCGCTGTCTTTTAAGGCGGCAGCGCTTTTTGTGGCACCGGGCTGAAGCCTGGCGCTAACGCGCGTCTTTCTCCCCTCGTTAACCTCCAGTCAGAAGGACATTATGAAATGGCCCATTGTGCATCGGAAGTCTAGGGCGCCCTGTCCGGTATGCCATCAAGGATTCCGCGCCGCGACAGACGCAGAGTGGGTGTGGCGGTGGAAGTTCCACCAGTTGTCCGAGCGGCACAAGAAATACGTCGCGCTCCAGCAAGAGAAGCAGGTGACGGACTGAGGCTGCGAGGACGGGCCGCCCTGGCGGGTTCCAACGCGGCTCCTCTCTATCAAACAAAGCCGTTATGATCTTGCTGGGCTGCCCGTCGGGAGAGTAGTATTCCGGAAGATGAGCGCAGATTAGGTGGGAACCATGAGCGCCGCCCGCTTTGCAGACGGCTACCTGGCTATGGTGAGCGTCCTCGCTGGGAGCGTACTCTCGCTTGCCGTGCTGGCCCAAGAGGCCGTGCCGACCCAACACGGTGACGCCGACCTCGCCAATGGCGGACGGCTGTATGCGGCGCACTGCCAGCGTTGCCACGGCTCGAACGGCGATGACATCACTTGTTCTGGAGATATGACACCCCTGGCCGGGCTGGGCCGGCGGCCACGGGTGGATCTGGTGGGGCAGGTTACGTCGCCGTCCTATTTCCTAAGGGGCGTGTCGTATGAAGGAGCCAACGCGCGTGATCTCACTGGATTTCTACTCAGCCTCAAGGGCGAGAAAGGATTCGAAGAGCCGGGCCTGTCGTGCATGCCCAGGCTGCTCAGCAAGAAGTACGGACTCCTGGATCACTATCGCGTGATCGATCTCCGGGACGGGACGGCCTACGCCCAAGGACACATCCCGAACGCCACGCGCTGGCCCGGCCTCAAGGAAGACGGCGAGCGCCGAGCTCGCGCAGCCGACGTCGTGGCACAGAAGCTCGGTTTGCTCGCTGTCCGGCCCGAAATGGCCGTGGTTATCTACGACGATACACTGACGCCGGCATCCGCTCTCTTATGGTGGGACCTCGTTCGCGCCGGGCAGAACAACGTGGCCATTCTGGACGGAGGATTCCGGCGGTGGGTTGAAGAGGGCGATCAGGTGACAACCGTGGTCACGCCCTTAGCCCCGGGCGCGTACCCTTCCGCACAAGCCGCCAAAATTGCAGCGCTCCATGAGGGCCGGGACCACCCTCTACTCCGCCTCACAGCAGGATTGCCGCAACCCTCCGCAGGTGCCTTCGACTGGGAACGCACCGTCACCGACGGGCGACTGCGTACAGCCGTCGAGATCCACGAGTACTTCAATCGCCTTGAACTCAGGTTCCCCGGCACGTACCGCCTGGAGGGAAGCGACGCCGAGGCCGCATTTCTCGTCTACCTGCTCCGCCTCCTCGGCTACAACCGGGCCCACTACGATCCCATCGGTAAGTTGCTAACCTTCGGAGATCCCAGGAGTCCCGCTGGTTCACCGCAAAGGTGCTGGGTTACCTGGGCGCGGTGTGAGATATCGCTTGTTCAACCGTTGCGGGTTGCTCCCTGATCCACACTCCGTCGGGCCGTTTCTGCCAGGGTCCCATCGGCGCCTTGCTTCCGATGTCCCTAACTTCGAGTACCAAAGCCGGCTTATCCTTGGCCATCACTTCCCCCCAATGTCGCGAATCTCGATCACCAGCGGCCCGCCGTCTTGGTCGCTCAGCTCAACTGGCTGCGGCACTTTCCCATCGACCCGCTCAGCAACGGCCAGAAATGCTTTGACGTTGCCACGCCTGTCGCAGCATCGCGTCAACGATCTTGCGCGCGTGCGTGCGCTTGTCGCGGGAGTCGACTTGGCTATCGATCAGTTTCAGTAACTCTTCCTCAATGGGCTTGTGTTTCGGCCTGCCGCTGGGATTAGGACTCGGCCCCCCTTTCTTCCACTGGCGGGCTATCATCGCTGGCGTTAGTTTTGCCTGTCTATTCATCGCCTGTTCCCTCGCGTGTTAGTAGGCTTTACGCTTATTGATTTGGCCCTTTCGGTTGCCACCGTTCGAGCTAGGCAAGCCAATCGTGCGAAGCTTTCCTCCCTATGTCCAAGCCAGCAAAAGTCTCCACGATGAGCCATGGTGCCGTGTGCGCCCGCCGAGGCTTGACCAAGCGGACGGGGGAACTCCCACAAACCTGACCGAGAAAATCAAGAAGTACCAGCCGTAGGGATGGCGTCAGCCTTTCTTGCAGGCGGGCCCAAGACAAGGCTTTAACGGGAGAAATAGGCACAACTGAAGATGAGCAGGATGAGCAGGGCTACGATGCAGACTGCTATAAGGACGCCCCGGATAACACCTATGATAAACGCGAGGGGGTCACGGTAGATGAGGGCGAAGATAAACCATACGACAAAAATGAAGACAAGAAATCCTATCATGGCGTGCTCTTCTCTGCGGCCTCCTGGCGTCAGTCTCTCCTAGCCAGCAACGGCGCTCGCTTTTCCGTTCTTCCCCCCTGCCCTGCCCGGCATTTTCTGTCCAGCGGCGGCGCTCTCGCACAGGCCCGTGAGCCTCGCCCGGTATTTCGCAGTGAGCGCTTGCGCCTTCTCGATGGCGGTCCCGGCCTTCTTGAGCTGCCCTTCAATCTCGTCGATGTCCGTGAGCGTCCGCCGGACCTCATCGGCCAGGGCGACGTTCCTTTGCAAAAAGTCCGGCCCCTCGGCCCTCATCCGCTCGAACACCGGGCGCAGGACTTCGAGGTCGCGGGGGAGCCAGGCGCGGGTCGAGCGCAGCAGCCACACACCGTCCTCCTGTCCCCAGCGGCACTGCCGGTCAACATGCCGCAACTGCGATTCCCCCCGCGTAACGAGCACCGCGACCGGAAGCTTGCGCTCCCTGGCGTCCCGGACCAGCTTCCTGACGTCGGCCTCTATGACGATTGCCTTGTCCTTGTTGTCCACGACCATGCTGGGCTCAAGGGCGTTCCCGGCGGCATCGCTGAAGGCCATCAAGAAGTCGCCGTTTCGCGGCAGCTTCTCGCCAACCCAGATGCCCGGCCATGACCGCGCCTCCTCGGCGAAGTCCATCTCCTCCCTTTTCCCGACACGGGCCACCTTCGCCATTTCGGACTCAAGCCCCTGGTTCCGCTCGCGGAGGCTGGTGATCTCCTGGAGGTAATCTTTCCCTTGGCGGCTCAGGTCGTTCGCCTTTGCCTTCTCGCTGCTCAGCGCGGCCTCAAGCTCGGCTCTCGCCTTGGCAACCTCGGCCTTCTTCTGCTCTTCCGCCAGCCTCTGGGCGGCCTCAAGCTCCGCAATCCGCTTCGTCAGTGCGGCAAGCTGCTTCTGAAGCTCCTTCTCGGCGGCCAGCCTCTCCTCCTGCCTGGCGTTGTCCAGCGTGGCGGAGGCGCTCTTTTCGAGTCCCTTCAGGCGGGCGGCAAGCTCGCTCTTCTCGGCCTGAAGCCTCTGCAATTCGGCACTGTGCTTGCCCGTGACCTCGGCAGCCCGCCTTGCCAGCTCTGCGTCGAATTTCGCCCAGCGGGCCTGCTCGGCATCTTTCTCCTTCTTCAGGATTAGGCGTATGGCCTCCTCCGCGCTGAGCTGGGCGACGCGGGCAAAGTCCTTCATGCCCAGCCGCTCAAGCACTTCCGTGCGGCTGAGCTCGCCCTTGCCAAGGCACAGAGGGCACTCGATGGCCTCGGGCAGGGCGGCCTTGGAATCTGTCATAAGCGTTGCCTCCGACGAAATGGTTTGCTTCGGGAGCGCTGCATGCGAGAAACCGTCTTCTGGCATTAGGCCACGCATTCGACCGGCGCTTGCGTTATCGCTGGC
>JBEKUI010000348.1:0-5393 GCA_049515175.1 Terriglobia bacterium | reverse complement strand
AATTGCCACAGTGGCACGGAGGCCACAGAGCGTTCTCCTGAATCCTGCCCTTCCCCGCTCGTCCCCACCTCATTGACTAGCCTATCACAGTGGGCTTCCTTTGTCAATGTCTCTCGGCGGGGAACGTTCTGGCCGGCCGCCTTCGCGCCAGCCCTCCATCAAAAAGGGCTGCTCGCCGGCACGGCTGAGGCCCTGCCCTTTCCCCCTGCCTACTGCCGACTGCCTTCTGCCTACTGTCTTAAACGAAGTCCCGGCCGATCAGGCGCTCGATGCGCTTGCGGATGGGAGGGTGGGTGGAGAAGAGGCTGGAGAAGACCTCGCCCGTGCTGAGCGGCTGAATGATGAACATATGAGCCATGGAGGGCGAGACCTGAAGCGGAATGCGCTTGGAATACTTGTCGATCTTGTCGAGAGCGCGCGCCAGGCCTTGGGGGTTGCCGGTAATCGCCGCGCCCGTGGCGTCGGCTTCATACTCGCGCGAGCGCGAGATGGCCAGCTGGATCAGCATCGCCGCGAACGGCGCCACAATCATCATGGCTAGCGCGGAAAGGGCCCCGCCGCGCCGGCTATCCGAGCGCCCGCCGCCGAAGCCGAATAGCTCGGCGTAGTAAACCATGCGCGCTACCATCGTAATGGCGCCCGCGACCGTCGCCGCCACAGCACTGATGAGGATGTCGCGATTCTTCACGTGGCCGAGCTCGTGCGCCAGCACGCCCTCGATTTCGTCGTCTTCGCAGATTTCCAGGATCCCGCGCGTGACCGCGACGGAGGCATGGCTGGGATTGCGGCCGGTGGCGAAGGCGTTGGGTGAATCCGTGGGGATGAAGTAGATCTTGGGAGCCGGAAGATTCGCCTTGGCCGCCAGGCGCTCGACGATCTGATAGATGCGGGGGTTTTCCTCGCGTGAAATCGGCTGCGCGCCCGACATCGAAAGAGCGATCTTATCCGAGAAGAAGTAGCTCCCCAGGTTCATGACCGCGGCAAATATCAGGGCGATCATCATGCCCTGCCGCCCGCCCCAAAGCTGCCCGATGGCCAGCAGCAAGCCGGTCAATCCCGCTAACAGTATGGTCGTCTTGAAGTTATTCCACATTGCGTCTTGCTCCTAACCCGTCAATTACCATTATACGCTCCCTATTTTGGATGCGCCAACGGGCGGGGTGGTTTGTGGACCCGTGCCAAGTCTACGGAGGGCAACCCCTTGAGGAACTTCCTGCTTCCGGCTAGCATCCAGAGGGGCGAACACTCAGAATCGCAGAATGCTTTTCCGGCGCCGCCCCCGCGAAGGGATTCTATTGGCAGCGAAGCATGTTGCAGGGATGGCGATGTCACGGGAGGCGCGGCTGGAGGTATTTTGCAAGTAGAGGTAGTGACCCACTTCCCGTGGGCGCGACATGGGCGTCGGCATTCTACGGGTGCAATGAGCTAACCGCCGAAATTACATATAGTTACAGCCGGAACCCCGGGAACGTGGTATACTATTTGTCATGGTGGGTAGCGGACAAGCGTCGGCAGAGTCTTGTTCTCGCCTGACTGCGCCACCGCCAGAACCCGCATCTAAATAGATCCCTATGTGGCAAACCGTTCTAGCACCGTTGCGGCGCATTTCCAGGTTTGGTGCGGTTTACGCGCTCTATCTGGCCATCGTTTGGAGCTTTGATTACGTCTATTTCCCTTGGCTGACGATCCGCTTCCAATGGCTGGTGTTTCTGCCCCTCTTCCTGTCGATTTTCCTGGTTTCGTGGGGAGGCTACTACCTCTACCAGTATTTTCGGGAAGATGTCCTTTTGACCGACCGGATTAATGCCTGGCTCAACCAGCCTGGGCAGGGAGGCATTCGAGGGAAGCTGAAGGCCTTGATCGTCGGCAATCCCGGATGCACTTTCGCAGCTATTGCCACCTGGTGGAGCCCCCTTCACGCTTACCTTTTCTTTCGTCGGGATAAAACCTTTCGGCTCAGTGGCCTCATCCAAACACTGGCGAAGGGTTCTGTCTTCTGTGCCCTCTTCTGGGGTGTAATCGGGGAATCAATCGTTTTCTCGTGGAACCTGGTGAAGCATCTTCTGCACTGGTATGCCCGCGTTTAAGTGAGGAACAATCGTGAATGTGTTTTTGACGGGCGCGACAGGATTTCTAGGCGGGGAACTGGCCGTGCTCCTCTCGAAGTTGCCGCAGATCAATCGGCTCTCTTGCCTGATTCGAACCGATGAGACGGGGGATGCCCCCACTCGGCTGCGCCAGGTCTTTGACTTCCATGGGGATGTCTTGGACCCTGGTCGTGTCATTCCCATCGAGGGCGAGCTCAAGGATGGGGCGCTCGCCCAGAAACTGGCACAGCACCCCGACTTGCGCAATGTAGATACGATCATCCACTCCGCCGCCGACACTTCGTTCGCACCCGCCTCCGCGGAGAACAATGAGAAGGTGAACATCGGCGGAACGCTGCAAGTTCTGAATTGGGCCCAAAGCCTGCCAAACCTTAAAACGTTTGTGTATGTCGGAACCGCCAGTATCTGCGGAACACAACTCACGGACTGCCACATTCATGAAGATCAGTCCCCCAACCCCGCGGCCACTCACCTGGTTCGGTACTGCCAGACGAAGATGCGAGGTGAAATCGAGGTCAGTCGGACGATTCCCCCGGAGAAGCTGCTCATCGTGCGGCCCTCGATCATCATGGGAGACAGCCGCGATGTGAAGCCCCGCTCCTACGTCATCTTGTGGACTCTGGCGGCCGTGAATGCCATCCGGCTGGTTCCCGTCAACCCCCACGCCAGCCTTGACATCATCCCCGTGGACTACGCCGCCGACGCCATCACTCAGTTGCTCTTTGCGCAGCGCCGCTGGACGACCTATCACATCTCCGCCGGGCAGCAGTCGTCGACCAGCCTCACCCAGATCGCGCGCACGATCGAGACTCTGACCGCGAACCGGCCGCCGTTCAGGTTCGCCCCTCGTCAACTTCTCGCCTCGATGAAGAAGTGGTCGAAGAAGCATCAGCCGACCGGCGAGCTTTTTAACTACCCCGAGTACCTCGACTATTGGAAATCGGCCTTCGACGGCAACCTGCGCATCATCCTCGCCGGGCTTGATCCTTACCTGCGGTTCATGGAACTGAACCAAACCTTCGATAATTCCCGTCTGCTGGCGGATACGAAACTCCTCCCTCCCTCCCCACCGCACGAGTATTTGAAGATCTCGGGTAAGTACGCCAACGAGATCGACCTGGTCGCCGGGGCGCTTGACCCATAGCGCGGGAAAAGATATCTCCAGTTAACTCGTCAGCCGCTACGACCGCACTTTGCGCGAAATGTGAAAACCTCCCACGGCATCCCTAAGATGGGGGCGCATTCGCAAGGAGGACAGATGGATTTCGCGCGGCGCGTCTTGTGGATAGCAGGAGTCTACCGGCTGCTGGTGATTGTCCCTATTTTTTTCCTGGAGGCCCGGATGGGTCGCGACTACCCGCCCGCTCAATCTCTCTGCAAGGTGAGGTACATCATTCTCTGGTCGCGCTCAATCTGCAAGACCGCGGGAGTCTCGGTTTTGAGCTTGGCGAGACCGGCGCGAAGTCCATCGAGCGTAATGATGGGTAATCCGTTCAGCGCGTGGATTACATCTCCCGTGGTCAGCGAGTTTTCCGTTCCTCTTGAGCCGGCTGCCCGCGCGATAACGATCACGCCCGAGGGCTCGCGGAGGTCCGATACAATCTCCCCCAGGCTGGCATTGACCTCAATGCCCAGGACACCTAATGGTTCGATGTAGTCCTTTTCCGGATCCACCATGTCGGCTAGCCGGTCAACCTTGTGAGGCTGCTCGACTACCGGAACCTCGAGTGCCACCTTCTCATTGCCCCGCAGTACTTCAACCTTGGCGGTTTCCCCCGCCGGGCGCGTAAACAGAGTGAATCCGAAGATCGGTACGCTGTCTGTGAGGCGACCATCGATGCTCAAGATGATGTCCTGAATCTTCACTCCCGCCTTCTCCGCTGGACTTCCAGGAAGCACATCCGACACGAGGACTCCCCAATCGCGTGCAAGGCGGAGTCCGGTTGCCAATTCGGGTGTGATGGTTTGAACCTGGATGCCCATCTCTCCCCGATGAATGTGCCCGTACTTGCGAAGCTGCGGATATACGAAAGCTACCAATGCGCTAGGGATGGCAAAACCCAGCCCTTCGTTGCCGCCGGATTGCGACAGGATTAAGGTGTTGATACCGACGAGTTCGCCGTCCGCATTGACCAGCGGGCCACCGCTATTACCGGGATTGATGGGAGCATCGGTCTGGATGAAAACCAACGGGCTGTCAGGGTCGAGTTGCCGCGCCACGGAGCTCACCAAGCCCATCGTTACTGAATTGCGGAGACCTTCGGGACTGCCAAACGCGAAAACCATCTCGCCTTGCCGGAGGTTGGCGTACTTGCCTATGGGCAGCGCGGGCAAACCCTTGGCTTCGACCTTCAGCAGCGCCAGATCAAGCTCCCTCGCCACTCCAACCACGCCCGCCTCCAGCGTGCGGCCCCTGGCGCCCTGCAAGGAGCGTGAGACTGATGTTTCGTCCGCCTGCGGCAGCACCACCTGAACTCGTACTCCGTTCCCCACGACGTGGGCGTTGGTCATAATGTAACCGTCCGGATCGACGATGACTCCCGATCCGAGGCTGCGCTGCCGGCCAATCACCAGGCCCGCACTACCCTCGCCATTGTCGGAAGACGGCGCGTATCCGGTCACCCGCACCTGCACCACGCTGGGTGAAACTTTCTTGACCAGCGCCTCAGAAGATGCGCTGAGTTGCTGCAAGAGATCTTCTTTTCCCGGAGATTGAGCCCCAGGACTCTTCGTCACAATTGAAAATAGGGCGATGCCGACCAACAAAAATATAGGAACATTACCGGGCACCGTTCTTTTCGTGTGGCGCGTGGGCATCGTCAAAATCCTCTCATCGGTATGAAATCCCGCCAAATCCTGAGCGGGAACCGGTACATTCGTTCGCATGAAACTTTGATGCAGATTTGAGTCATTGCGGTTCGCCTGAGGGTGACGGACCTCTTCGAATCGTCAGACTGCGGACGGAAGCAGAGCGCCAGCTTGGGACTAAGGTTGCGGCGCAATAGGCAACTTGTTAAACGGTGGGCTCGCCGTGGACTTGCACGTCTTCCGGCTCGACGCCGAGTTGCGCCGGCTCGGGGAGCTTCCCGGTCCAGTTGGCCCAGCCCCAGAAGATCGCCGTCGTCGAACTCAGGATCCCGGCCACAAATCCGATCGTTCTCGGTCCATGGTATTGAGCCGCTATGCCGGCCAGCGCCATGGAGACCATCATCGTCGACCAAACCAGCGACTCCGCGGTCGAGAAGACGCGGCCGCGGAATTCGTCCGGGACGTGGCGGAGCAGTT
>JBEKUI010000347.1:0-3930 GCA_049515175.1 Terriglobia bacterium | reverse complement strand
GGATGATGGGCGCGATTCAAGCTGACCAGGACACCTCGTTCCAGGCCATGGACAAGATTCTGGTGCAGATGAGCAAGATCATCGTCGCCGATCCGGCCGTTGATACCATCGAAGGATTCACGAGCGGCGGAAACTCGGCGCGGATGTTTATTTCTCTCAAGCCGCTGGCCGAGAGAAAGATCAGTGCCGACCTCGTCATCGCGCGCCTGCGTCCGAAGCTCGCCAGAGTGCCGGGCGCCTCGCTCTACATGCAGGCGGCGCAAGACGTGCGCGTCGGAGGACGATTCGGCAGCGCCCAGTATCAATTCACCATGCGGGGCGACAACCTGAAGGATCTGACTGACTTTGCCCCCCGCATGCTCCAACAGTTGCGAACCATCCCCATCATCGCGGACGTGAACAGCGACCAGCAGAACCGCGGGCTGCAAGTCATGCTTCAGTATGATCGCGAGACGGCCGCGCGTTTCGGCATCTCGCCGCAACTGATCGACGCCACGCTCTACGACGCCTTCGGGCAGCGCCAGGTATCGACCATGTTCACTTCGCTGAATCAGTACCATATCATCATGGAGGCCGCGCCGGAATACTGGCAGAACCCCCTGATCTTGCGCCAGATCTACGTGCGTTCGCCGCACGGACAGCAGGTTCCCCTAGGCGCTTTCACTAGTTACGCACCGATCACCGCGCCGCTGGCGGTCAGCCACCAGGGCCTGTTTCCCGCCGTCACCATCTCCTTCAACTTGCAGCCGGGTGTCGCGCTGGGAGATGCGGTGGACGGCATTAATGCCGCGGCGACCAAGGTGGGCCTGCCGTCAACCATCCATACCGGATTCTCCGGGACGGCCCAAGCCTACCAGGATTCGCTGGGCAGCGAGCCGCTCTTGATCGCGGCAGCGCTCCTCACGGTTTACCTTGTGCTCGGTATCCTTTACGAGAGCTACGTTCATCCCGTCACGGTTCTTTCCACGCTACCCTCGGCGGGCGTGGGCGCGCTGCTGGCGCTGCTGCTCACCCGCACCGACCTCACTGTCATTGCCATCATCGGCATCATTCTGCTGATCGGGCTTGTGAAAAAGAACGGCATCCTGATGATCGATTTCGCGCTGGCCGCCGAGCGGAACGAAGGCAAGAATTCGCGGGACTCCATCTACGAGGCCTGCATGTTACGCTTCCGCCCGATCCTGATGACCACCATGGCGGCGATGCTGGGTGCTTTGCCGCTCGCACTGGGCACCGGCGTCGGGTCGGAAATGCGCCGGCCGCTGGGGATCGCCATCATCGGAGGGCTGATCGTCAGCCAATTGCTGACTCTTTACACCACGCCGGTGGTTTATCTCTACTTCGACCGCCTCCAGCATTGGCGGGAGCGAATTCGCGCCAGGCGGCGAGGCGAGCCCGAGCCGCTGGGCGCCGAGGTGTGATGCCGAGGAATTATTGCGAGGCGCACTCGATGAGAGACGAAGCATGAACCAGAGAAACCGGATCTCCCGCCGAATCGTGAGTGACTTTGGCCTTCTGGCGCTCGCCGGCCTGGCGCTGGCTTCGAGCGCCTGCACGGTGGGCCCCAAGTACCAGCGGGCCAGCGTGCCGACCCCGCCCGCCTACAAGGAATCTCCCCCTGAAAGCTTCAAGGAGGCGCGCGAATGGAAGGAGGCCCAGCCGAGCGACGGCGCGGTGCGGGGAAAGTGGTGGGAGATATATCAGGACCCTCAACTGAACGCCCTCGAGGAACAGGTCAGTATTTCCAACCAGAACCTTCTGGCGGCGGAGGCGCAGTTCCGCGCCGCCAAGGACGCAGTGCGCATCGCGCGCTCCGGCCTGTTCCCGACGGTGACCAGCAGTCCCTCGATTGTCAATTCGCGGACTTCCGGCACGCTCGGGAGTGCTAGCTCCGGCGTGCACACAACGTACACCTTGCCCGTCAATCTCTCCTACGAGGCGGATGTTTGGGGCAGCATCCGGCACAGCGTGGGCTCCCTGGCCGCGACCGCTCAGGCCAGCGCCGCCCAGTTGGAAAACGCGCGCCTGTTTTATCAAGCGGAACTCGCGCAAGACTATTTTCAACTGCACGGCACAGATGGCGATAAGGATCTGTTCGAACGCACGGTGAAGTCCTACGAGGAATACCTGCAATTGACCAAGGACCGATTCAACGCCGGCGTCGCTTCGGGTGGCGACGTGGCGCAGGCGCAGACCCAGTTGGACACCGCCAGGGCGCAGTTGATTGACCTGGAAGTGGCCCGCACCCAGTTCGAGCACGCCATAGCCACCCTGATCGGGAAGCCCCCGGCGGAGCTTTCGATCCAGCCGGCAGCTATCCCGTTGGCACCGCCGCCGACGACGCCGCCGGGCCTCCCCTCCCATCTCCTGGAGCGGCGCCCTGACATCGCCGCCGCCGAGCGCCAGATGGCGGCCGCGAATGAACAGATCGGCATCGCCAAGGCCGCCTATTACCCCACGCTGATTCTTGGCGCGTCGGCGGGCGTGCAAAGCACGGATTTCCTGAAATGGTTCTCGTGGCCCAGCCGCTTGTGGTCTGTGGGACCACAGTTGGCGGAAACGATTTTCGACGCCGGCAAGCGCCACGCCCAGGTGGATCTGACCCAGGCTGCTTACGATGCCACGGTCGCCAATTACCGGCAGACCGTCCTCACCGGCTTTCAGCAGGTCGAGGATCAACTTGCGGCATTACGGGTTCTCGAAAACGAAGCGCGGGCGCAAGACAGGGCGGTCGACGCTGCGCGGCGTTCCCTCGACATCTCCACCGCGCAGTACAAAGCCGGAACCGTCAATTATCTGCAAGTGATTACTTCCCAGGCGATCGCCCTGCAGGATGAAAGAGCTGCGGTGGACATCCGTACGCGTCGCATGGTGGCGAGCGTGCTCCTGATTGAGGCGCTGGGCGGAGGATGGAACGCTTCGACCCTGCCCACAACCCAAGGCGTCGTGCATGGCAATTAGAATCCGGCGGGCGGTTTCATGCCGGGATGAGGGAGTCGACGGGACGCAGCGGCAGCTCGGACCCGGGCTCTGCCGGGGTGGCGATTGGCACTCGCAGGGTAAGTTGCCGCAACGCAATCCATCAAGGCCACCCTCTGAAGAGCGGAAACTACCCCCCACATGGTGCGGGGTGACTTCTTGTTGAGCAAATCCAGCAGCCAGACACGGATTACGCCATCGAGGTCATTTTCCCGGAGCACGTTACCACCAGAAAGCACGGAAGCATCGAAGCTGAGCACCTGTACTTGTTTCGGCCAGGGCAAAAAGGGGAGCACCCTGCATGGCGGCAAGTCAGGCAGTCTCTACGCTAAAGTTGTTGAAAAAGATGGTAGGCCTGGAGGGATTCGAACCGGGGCGGGTTTGCTGGCCTTGCTCACGGTGATTTACTTGTAGGCGCTTCTTTGCCACTTGTCAAGGCTTGTTTCTCCTTCGTTGGACGAGTTGAACTGAGGGTTTGAACTCCCGACTGAGACACCTTTGCGCGGGTGCGTGGCTGTGCGGCCAGGGAAAACATTTCGATTCGCGCATGGTTACAAGTTGGATAACCTTTCCTCGCCGACTCCTCTCCCGTTCTTGCGGCGGCGCGGAAGCGGCCCCCCGGTGATTTGATGGGGCCGCTGGAGCGCCGCTCTTGCACGTGCTGAAAAGAATTCCTTCCCTCGGAGAGTGTTCTAGCGGAGTGGAGGGGGCAGGTTACCCGAAGGGGCGCGCCGAGCGACATAACTTGCTTTTATCAGCCGTGACGCTTCGCGGGGCCGCGCCTGCATTCCACTCCGAACATGAAGCAGGGCGGCCCGCGAAGTGCGCTGCACCCGCAGAGCGTTTGGCGGCGGTCTTTGCTTGCCGCCGCTCGAAGGGCACGGATGATAAAACCAAGTTATGTTAAGCCTGCCCCCGGAACGGAGCGCGTGAAGAATTCCAAAACTGCGC
>JBEKUI010000346.1:0-3931 GCA_049515175.1 Terriglobia bacterium | reverse complement strand
AGGGGGTAGGTCGGCACTACAACCGCTTTTCGAGAAGCCGGGATTGATTCAGAAGAGGTTCGACCAACGGAGAGGTCAAATTTCACTCAAAATTGTTCTCAACTGCGAAAGTTGGGCTAGCCCCCAGGCGCTCAGGACGCGCGCTTCTGCGGGATGGGATGTCCTCCCACGAGCCCCTCGATGGCGCACCGTCGAGGGGCTCTTTCATTTCTGATGCTGCGCCAAAGCCGCCCCCGCGATGACGGCGTGCCGGATTCGCTTGCGCTTCCACGTATAAGTGATATGAACATCGCCGCTCGCGGCTTGGATCACGGCCGGGTAACTGTACTCGCCCAGCGTGTTCTCGAGTACTACGAAGGGCGACCAGCTTTCCCCGCCGTCGGAGGAGATCGCAACGTTCAATGGCGTGCGCTGGCGTTTTGAGTTGTTGTAAACGATCAGGATCCGTCCGTCGGCCAGCCGCACGCTATCGATGCCGGCGTTGGGATTGGGCAGCGGCGTGGGCCGCGCCGGGGACCATGTCCGGCCGCCATCGGAAGAATCCGCCGCGTAGATGAATCCCTGCCGCGAGCGCATGAAAGCCCGCAGCCGTTCCGGTGCAAGTTCCACGAGCGTCGGCTGGATCAGGCCGAAAGGCTCACCGGGAATCGCAATCGGCCCGTGCCGCGTCCAAGTCTTGCCTCCGTCGCTGCTACGCTCTACCCACGCGGTCCAACTTCGATAGCTTTCCACCGAAGTGCCCGCCACGATGTCGCCGCTTGCCAGGAGGATTGGCTTGTCCTTGATCGGTCCCAGCAGGCCGGCGGGAAGATAGGTCGGCTCGGACCAAGTCCGGCCGCTGTCCGTGGAAGTCTTGTACGCTCCGGTCCAAGTCTCGGGCGAGTCACCCACCTTGTAGAAAAGCCAGATCCGCTCGTCCCGGCCACGGAAGAGCACGGGGTTCCAGGCGGGAACTCCATTTTCTCGCGCCGCCTCGAATGGGGCCGACCAGCCCCCGCCGGATAGCCGCGCCATCCAGATTGCCACGTCTTTCGAGCCCTCACGCGCACCCCCGAACCACGCCTCCAGGAAATCTCCTTCCGAAGTCTCGACGATTGTCGAGGCGTGACACTCCGCGAACGGGGCATTTTCAAAGATAAATTCGGAGCGAACCTCGACGGCCATCAGAACACCCGGTAGAAGGAATGGCAGGAGCCAGGACAGGGGTCGGCAAACCCGAAGGGAGTGTCGGAAAATCGCTGGCATCGTGAGAAGGGGGTGGCGCGGGTCATCAATCGCCCGCGCCAGCCACAAACGTTAGATTAACCGCGAAGGCTCTTGTTCGCCGCGTCCCAGATGGCGATGGTCTTCTTGAAGTAGGAATGGTTCGCCATGTGACACGCGATGGCGGTATTGTTGCCGAAGCTCGCGTCCTCCACTACCGGAGTGCGCGTGCGCACGGCATTGAAAAAGGTGTAAAGGTGCTCGCGCGTCTCGTTGTACCCCGTAGGAGCGGTGTAGCGCACGGCCTCCTGCGTCGCGGCGTCGTGCTTGTAGGGATGCTCGTCGCGCCACTTGGAGAGATACTCCTCGCGGAGTTTCTTGGGCCAGGTGCCGGAGAGGAAGCTCGGCCCGTGATCGAGGCCATCCTGGGGCGTGAAGGTCAGTTCGCCGTTAACGATCTCCATCAACCCGCCCTTGCCCATGAAGCGCGTGATTTCCGGAGTCTCGGTGTTGAGCGTCACGCGGACGAACGCCTGGAACTTGGGGTAGTCGTACACCGTGGCGTGAACATCCGGCACGTCCCGGCCATCCTTCCAGCGATAAAGCCCGCCGGAAGCGAGCGCCCGGTCGGGCGGCGCACTGATCCCGGAGATGAAGTGAATCCCCGTCAGCAGGTGTACGAACAAATCTCCCGCCACACCTGAACTGTAGGCTTGCCAGCAGCGCCAACGCTGGTAGTGCATGGGATTGAACGGAACTTTGGGTGCCGTGCCCAGCCAGGTGTCCCAGTCGAGCGTTTGCGGGGAGAGGTCGGGCGGGATGGGATACTGCCAGGCGCCGCTCGGCTCGTTGCGGCCCATGGTGGCCTCAACCAGACAAACGTCCCCGAGCATGCCCTTGTCGAGGATCTCCTTGGCCTTGGCATAAACAATGGAACTCGGCCGCTGGCTGCCCACCTGCACGATGCGGTTGTTCTTCCTCGCTGCGTCGATCATTTCGAAACCCTCACCGACCGTGTGGGTCATGGGTTTCTCGCAGTAGACGTCCTTGCCCGCGTTGCAGCAGTCCATCACAATCTGCCGGTGCCAGTGGTCCGGCGTGGCATTGATGATGGCGTCGATTTCCTTGTTGTCGAGCAGTTCTTTGTACCGTCGCGTGGTGTTGATCGGTTTACCCACGATCTCTTTGGCCACGTCGTGCCGGCCGTCATAGAGGTCGCAGGCGGCGACACACTCGACCCCGGGCAGAGAAACCGCGTTGCGCAGCAACCCCGAACCCTGCATCCCTATGCCGATAATACCGAATCGAACGTGATCACTCGGCGGCACCGCGCGCGGTGAGGCCGCGGCCGAAAGCGGCTCGAGGATCACCGTCCGCGCCGCCAGCGTCGCCCCTCCCACCATCGCCGACCGGCGCATGAAATCGCGCCGGGAAATTCTCTGATTACTCATGGAAAGAACCTCCTCGGTTGACCTACGAAAGATGAATTCATGGCGCGCCTATGCTATGCCCGTGGCCCCCAAAGGGCAAGCGAAACCATCCCCCGTATCTGGGGAATGAAAACCGGTGGGAACCCGGAAATATCGGGCCGTCGGCGCAGCAAGTGGGGAAGCGGAGGCGCGGCGTACCACGCCTCCGCCGGTGAGGTTCAGCCCTTGATGCTCTTCGAGCCCGCGTCCCACGTGGCCATCGCGTGATGATCGAGGGAGTAGTTGGCCATGTGGCAGGCGATGGCGGTGTGATTGCCGAACACCGCATCCTCGATCGAGGGCTTGCGTGTGCGCACCGAATCGAAGAAGTTCTGGAAGTGGTCCACGGTGTAATCGTAATCGTCGGGGGCCTTGAAAACCTGCGATTCCACATCCACTGAGAACTTCCCTGGCTCGGGCAAGGGGTGCTCGGCGCGCCATTGCTGGAGGTATTCGTCGCGCAGCTTCTTGGGCCAACCCAATATAGAATAACTTTCCGGCTGCGGACGCGTATCCTGCGGTGTGAAGGTGAGAACGTCGTTCTTGATTTCGAGTGTTCCTTTGGTCCCGAAGACGCGCGTTACGCCAGGTGACTCGTTGTTGAGGTTGCAGCGCAGCGAAACGCGGAAATCCGGATACTCAAAGAGCGTCCAGACCAAGTCCGCGGCGTCACGGTCCTCCGTCCAGCGGAACAAGCCGCCCATCGAGGCCGCCCGGGCTGGCGGCTGGTTGATGCCGGTGACGGTAAACATTCCGGTCAACAGGTGAACGAACAGGTCGCCCGGCAGACCTTCCCCGTAGTCCCTGTAGCAGCGCCAGCGGAAGAAGCGCTTGAGATCAAAGGGACGCTTGGGAGCATTGCCCAGGAACCGCTCCCAGTCGATAGTCTCGGGGCTGGCGTCGGGGGGGATGGGATACACCCAGGCGCCGCTCGCATCGTTGCGGTCGAGCGAGGCCTCGATGGCCGTCACCTGGCCGAGCGCGCCGCTGGTGTAAATCTCGTGCGCCTTGGCGTAAACAATCGAACTGCGCGCCTGGCTGCCCACCTGCACGATGCGGTTATGTTTCTGCATCGCCTCGACCATGGCGAAGCCGGCCTCCACGGTATGCGACATGGGCTTCTCGCAATAAACGTCCTTGCCCGCCGCGCACGCCTCCTCCACCAGCGGGCGATGCCAGTGGTCGGGCGTGGCGACGATCACCGCGTCCACGTCCTTCCGTTCAAGAATCGCGTCGAAATGTTTGGTGGTGGGCAGTTG
>JBEKUI010000345.1:0-3978 GCA_049515175.1 Terriglobia bacterium | reverse complement strand
ACACTCTTCGTAGTTCATGCCATTCGATGGGCCAGACGGAAACCGGCGAGAGAAAATCGCAACTCAATGCTCGGAACTGGGTCCGAAAAGCAGCCGCCGGCACTTTGAACGATTCCATGCCTTGTTCAGGCACGGCGTCGCTACTCACCGGTCATTCCAGGCGCCCAGAAGACCCATGGCCCGCGCCAAATAGGCCTTCATTTCCTTGCGCGGAACGATGGCGTCGATCATGCCGTGCGCGAGCAGGAACTCCGACCGCTGGAACCCCTCGGGCAGTTTCTGCCGGATCGTCTGCTCAATGACGCGCGGGCCGGCGAACCCGATCAGCGCGCCCGGCTCGGCGATATTGAGGTCGCCCAGCATCGCGTAGCTGGCTGTCACGCCGCCCGTGGTCGGATCGGTCAGCACCGAAATGAATGGTTTGCGGACTTCATCCAGCCGCGCCAGGCCGGCACTGATTTTGGCCATCTGCATCAGGCTGATGGCGCCTTCCATCATGCGCGCGCCGCCCGAGCAGGAGACAATCACCAGGGGCAGTTTCTGCGCGATGCAGCGGTCGATGGCGCGCGTGATCTTCTCGCCCACCACTGCGCCCATGCTCCCGCCGATGAAGCCGAACTCCATGCCACAAATAATCGCCGGGCGCCCCTCGATCAGGCCCTCCCCGGTCAGCAGTGCGTCCGTGAGTCCCGTTTCCTTCGTCGCCTTCTTGATCCGATCTCGATAGCTCTTCGTGTCCTTGAAGCCAAGCGGATCGGTCGTCATCAGCTTGGCATCGTGCTCGGAGTATTGGCCGTTGTCGAAGAGCATTTCCAGGCGTGCTCGCGAGCCCAACTTGAAATGGGCGTTGCACTTCGGGCAGCACTGGAAATTGGCGTCGAGGTCCTTCTTCCAGAGGATCTGCTTGCAGCCGTCGCACTTGACCCACAGGCCTTCAGTCTGCATGACCTTTTCCTGCGGGACTTCCAGCGCTTTTTTCTCTCGTCTGAACCAGGTCATAGCTCTTCAGTATTCTATGCCACGTTGCGCCTGAATGCCTCTCTGATAAGGGTGCTTGACTTCACGCATCTCGGTGACCAGGTCCGCGCACTCGACGATCAGGGGGTGCGCGTTTCGCCCCGTAAGAATCACGTGGAGCATCTCCGGCTTGGCCTTCAGCGCCTCGACCACAATCTCCGGACTCAGCATCTTGTAGCTGATGGCGTAGTTGATCTCATCCAGGATGATGAGATCGTACTCCCGACCCTGCATATTTTCCGAAGCAAAGCGCCACGCCTCTTCGACGAGCCGAACGTCTTCCGGGTCGGGTTTCTCCGCCCCGATCTTCACGAACCCCCGCCCCATGGGCTGGATCGTGAAGCGGTCATCGCCCAGCATTTTGGCGGCGTCCAGTTCACCATAGTGCCACGAACCCTTGAGGAATTGAACCATCAGCACTTTGAGGCCTTGTCCCACGGCGCGAAAAGCCGTGCCCATCGCCGCCGTGGTCTTGCCCTTGCCCGGCCCGGTGTGAACGATGATCAAACCTTTCCTGGTTTCCGGCAAGTTCACCTCGGGGTCTCGCGACGGTCACCGTGAGTAGGGATAACCTCGGAGAATTGTGAAACTGCGATAAATCTGTTCCAGCAACAGCACCCGCGCCCAGTCGCTCGTCAGGGTAAGGCGCGAAAGGGAAAGCAGCAGGTCGGCCTCGCGACGAACCGTTTCGGAGAACCCGTCCGGGCCTCCGATGAGGAATGTGAGCTCGCGAGTTCCGCGCAGCGCCTGCTGGCCGAGCCACTCGGCGAGTTCTCCCGAGGTCCATTCGCGTCCCCGCGGATCGAGGACTACCCTGGCACTGCCCGCGACCTTGGCAAACAATTGCTTCTCTGCGGTTCCCGACCGTCGGCGGCCTCGAGTGCTTGAACGGGGTCCGCCCAGCTCTTGGATGACCAGCTCGCTGAAAGGCCTGATCCGTTCCACGTAGTCTTCGGCGAGGGCGCGCAAGTGCGAGTTTTTGGTCTTGCCTTCCCAAACGATCCGGATGCGCATGAGATCTCTTCCGGGCAAAACGGCGGAATCCCCGCGTGCGAGCTCACGACGCCGGGACCGGGACGTGTTTGGCCGTCTTCCAGAGGCGCTCGAGGTCGTAGAACTGCCGCGCGCTTGCGGAAAAGATGTGGACCACGAAGTTCAGGTAGTCCACCAGGATCCATTCGGCGCGTGCGTAACCTTCGATGTGCGCCGGCGACACACCGGACTCCTTGAATTGCTCGACAACGGCATCGCAAATCGCCTGCGTGTGCCGAGTCGAGGTACCGCTGCAAATAATGAAAAAGTCGGTGAACGAGCAGACCCCTCTAAGGTCGAGAACGCCCAGATCGACAGCCTTCCGGTCCTGGGCGGCTCGGACCGCCTCATGAAGCTGCGGTGTCAGCATGATTCGTGCCCCGGCGAGCGGGGGAGATAAAGACCCTCCTTCCGAATGTATTCTTCCACAAGGAGTGGGATAAGACCAGTCACGCGCCGCCCGGCGCGAATCGCCTCGCGGATGTCGCGCGACGCGATGGCCACGTCGAGCCCTTCCAGCACGAACATGGCGGTGCGCTTAAGGAGCACCGCCTTGGGTGGCGCCTTGACTGCCGGGCGGCGAAGCAGTCCGGGCGGCACAATCTTGGTGATTTCGCGAATCGAGAAGCCCGGCCGCGAGACGACGATGAAATTCGTGGCATTGAGCAACTGCCGGTACTGATTCCAATGGGGCAGATCGTGGAAGGCGTCCGCGCCCAGCAGGAAGAAAAGCTCGTCGTGCCGACCCAAGGCTCGCCGGGCCGCTCGCACCGTGTTGATGGAATAGCGGGGCCGGCGATCCGCAGTCGGCGCCTCCAGCAGGGAGGGAACAAACCGCGGGTCGGAGGAGCAGGCCAGCGCCACCATGGCGTAGCGATGATGGAAAGCCGTGAGGTAATCCCGCGTCTTGTGCGGCGGGTTCCCGGAAGGCACGAAGAAAATCCGGTCCAGATGGAACTTACGCGCTGCGGCTCGGGCCGCGCGCAAGTGGCCGGAATGAATGGGATCGAATGTGCCGCCAAAGAGAGCGATTCTCAATGCGCCCCGCTTCCTAATGCGAGTCCTGTGTAGCCTCATCGGCCTCGGGCAGAGGTTTCGGGATCTGTTCCAGCCGGCTCCACGCGGCCTGCTTCAATTCTTCCAACCCTTCCCCCGTGACGCAAGAAATCTCATGAAGCGGCTGGCCGGAATTACGGCAGAATTCCCGCAAGGCCAGGAGCCGGTCGCCCTCGCCTGCGGCATCGACGCGCGAGGCGACCAGCAGCATCGGTTTGCCCGCCACCGTGGGACTGAAACTCTCCAGCTCCTTCAGGATGATACCGTAGTCCTCGACCGGGTCGCGCCCGGATTGCTCGGCGACGTCCATCAGATGGAGGAGCAAGCGGGTTCGTTCCACATGCCGCAGAAAGCGCATTCCCAGTCCCTTGCCCTCATGCGCGCCCGCAATCAGACCGGGGATGTCCGCCATCACGAAAGAGCGGTCGCCGTCGAGGGCCACCACACCCAGGCAAGGCTCGAGCGTCGTGAAAGGGTAGTCGGCGACTTTGGGGCGCGCCGCGCTGAGGCGCGAGATCAGCGTCGATTTTCCGACATTGGGAAAACCCACCAGCCCGACGTCGGCGAGCAATCGGAGTTCGACCTTCAGTGTGTGCTCTTCGCCCTCCTCGCCGGGCTCGGCCTTGCGCGGAGCCTGATGGGTGGAGGTGGCAAAGCGCGCGTTGCCACGCCCGCCGCGCCCGCCAGCAGCGGCCCGGAAGCTCTGCCCCGGGGCGGTGAAGTCCTGCACCTTCTCGCCGCTCGATTGGTCATAGAGGATCGTGCCGACCGGGACCAGGATGGTCAGGTCGTCGCCGTCCTTGCCGTGGCGGTTGGAACCTTCGCCGTGGCCGCCGCGTCCGGCCTCGAACTCGCGGTTATAGCGAAACTTGA
>JBEKUI010000344.1:0-4014 GCA_049515175.1 Terriglobia bacterium | reverse complement strand
CACGGAACAGCATGGAACCATGCCGAATCAAGGATGCACGTGATTCCCAGGACCGCTTCCGACCCTTTTTAATGAGTGGATAACGATTAATATAGAAAAGTTATTTTTGCGTCAGCCCTTAGACCAGAGTATCAACGCCGCTTGGTGTGGGACGACTCGAGGAGGAGCCTCTTCATCGAGTCCCTACTCCTTAACGTTCCGATTCCTCCCGTGTTCCTATACGAAAAGGACCTGAGCCGTTACGAGGTCATGGATGGGCAGCAGCGTTTAAACTCGGTCGTCGACTTCTATGAAAACAAATTCCCCCTGAGAGACCTTGAAATTTGGTCAGATCTAAATGGTTTACTGTATAAGCAGTTGCCAGAAACTCTCCAACGTGGGCTGGATCGCCGACGTATCTCGGCTACTGTCCTGTTGGTCGAGCCAGCACGCGAAAACGAGTCCTCGAAGATCGACATCCGAAAACTCGTTTTCGAACGGCTAAACACTGGAGGTGTACACCTTCGACCGCAGGAGTTGCGGAACTGTATCTATCCGGGTGCCTTCAATGATCTGGTAATTGACCTATCCGCCGACCGAGTCTTCACGGACATCTGGCAGATTCCTCCCCACAAGAATCGCGCCTACGTGCACGGAAAGACGGCAAGCGCGCTTCGCGACAACCAACTTTACAGGCGTATGGAAGACTGCGAGTTGGTCCTACGATTCTTCGCCCTTCGCGACAGGGCAAACATAAAGGGCTCTGTCAGATCAATGCTAGATCGCTGCATGGAGAGCGGAGAGAATGCAAGCGTTAACCAGATATCAACCCAGCGAGACGATTTCCGGACGCGCCTCGATCTCGCGCGGAAGATTTTCGGGGGCGGTGTGTTTCGTTATCAAGATGACAACGGAAAGTCGAAGCTATCACACACATTGTATGACGGCGTGATGGTGGCGCTGGACCGGCTTTGGGGAGAACGTAATTCCCTCCTTGCTAGTAAGGGACGTGTCGTCAAGGCAGTAGAATCCTTGCTTTCAAGAGAGTCAGCCTATGAAGTGATCATCGGTAGGCCGAATACTGCGAGGGCTGTTAGGAAAAGGATCAATCTTCTCGCAAAGACAATAGCCGCAGCGTCTGGCAAATGAGGGAAAGATGTCGGCTGCGCTTCAGGAACTGAGGGACAGACTCGACGAGATCAAGGTCGACCTGACATTCGTGGCTCTCGCCCTTCAGTTGCGCCCGCGGATAGCTGGCGTTGTGCGATTCGAGCCGTCGGGGGAGGTCGTCGATCTTGTGACGAGATTCATTAACGCGAAAACAGTCCGCCCCGAAGGGATTTATGGTCCTTTGATGGTGAGGCTTCTCGCGTCGCTCGAGAGGTATATGCGCAAGGTAGTGGGCCAAGCAGTCGCTTACAAAAACAAGGCGGCCCCAAATTACGACGCCATTAGGGACTCTTTGGGCAAGCGAAATATTGCGCTCACAGGCCGCCTACTCGGGAACATCGATTCACCCCCGGACCACCTTGCGCTCGATTTCACTTTGTTAATACAGAATCTTGCCTCATGCACGAACAAGGGGGGCGCATTTTTATTGAATCCCGAGGCTTTCTCGGCCACCGTTTCCGTGCCAACCCCAGGGGTCGTAGAGAAGGCTCTTTCTCACATTGGGGTTAAGAATTTGTGGGACGCATTGGGTGGTAGTCCTGAATTGCAGAAAGCGTTGGGGACCAGGAAGAGCCGGGACACCGGCAAAGAGGCCAAAGATCGCTTGACCGAGCTTTGTCGGTGGCGTAACCACCTTGCCCATGGTGGTGACGCCGAGACGGCCCTTTCAGAAACACAACTCCGCGAAGCAATCGATTTCACCGCAGCATTCGCTGAGGCGCTTGACGACGTCGTGATGGACGGCTGAGCGTACTCGCTCGACCCTAAAGCCGCCACGGTCAACGGGTACCCGCGGTCAGCGAGTTTCTGACCGCGGGCTTTTGTCGATGAGACAAGCCCTCCACTCGATTTATGTGGTAACGAGAGATACGCGGGCGGCGCATACATCGCGCCTTTTGCCATGTGTGCGGTCGCTGCGAACTCATCAAAATGGCAGCCGCCAAGGATTTCTAAATAGACGGTTACACGTCGCCGCGGCGGAGGGATTCGGCGAGGTGGTGGGCGGCGCGGATGGCGACGGCGATGACGGTGAGGGTGGGATTCTTCTCGCAGAAGGAAGTGAAGCTCGCGCCGTCGAGGACCCAGAGGTTCTTCACGTCGTGCGTCTGGTTGCGGGAGTTGAGGACGGAGCGTTGCGGGTCGTTGCCCATGCGCACGGTGCCGACGAGGTTCTCGCCGTCGAACCAGGACTTGCCGCCACGATGGCGGCGGCCGAGGACTTTGCCGCCCGCGGCCACAATCAGGGCCTCGCACTTCTCTTGCATGTCGCGCACCATGGCGATTTCGTTCTCGCCCCACTCGAGATGCATGCGGGCCTTGGGCAGACCGAAATCGTCGCGCGCCACGGGGTCGAGGTCCACGAAGCTCTTGTCGTTCGCCAGCATCTCGCCATGGCCGCCGATGGCGACGAGGGCGGGGTAGAGGCGCCGCACCTCTTCGCGATACTTCTTCCCGTGGCCGGGCACCAAGGCCGCGTAACCGGGCACCTGCTCGGCGCCGCTCGCCACGTCAAGCATGTAGCCGCGCGCGAAATTCTTGCTGGGCTGTTCGTAGTAGACGTTCTGGATTTCGCCGTGCTGGCCCGTGCCGTCTTCGTTCAGCACCTTACCGCCGACCAGCCGATCGATGTAGCCGAGGCAGCCTGAGCCGTGCTCGCTCAAGAGATTCTTGCCTACCCAGCCGCTGGAATTGGCGAGGCCGTGCGGGAAGCGCTGGGAATTCGACATGAGCAGGATGCGGACGTCTTCCACGCCGCCACAGGCCAGCGCGAAGACGCGGGCGCGGAGGCGGTACTCGCGGCGGGTCGTGCGGTCGATGAAAACCGCAGCGCGGCAGCACGTGCCGGTGGCGTCAACTTCCAGCTCGCGCACGATGGCGTTGGTGACGAGCGTCAGCTGGCCGGTCTTCTGCGCCGCCGGGATGGCGGAGTTTGCGGAAGTGTATTTCGCGTCCACATCACATCCGCGCATGCAATATCCACAATAATGACAGACGGGGCGGCCGCCGTGCGGCTCGGTGTTGATGGCCTTGCGCACCGGGAAGACGCGGTAGGCGGGGCCGAGATGCTTCTCCGCGCCCTCCTTCAAGAGCTGTTCGCCGCAACGGAGCGTGAGCGGCTTGAGGAATTTCCCGTCGGGGACGGACGCCAGGCCTTCGCGCGAGCCGCAGACGCCCATGAAGAGTTCGGCGCGATCGTAGTAGGGCTCGAGCTCGCGGTAACTGATCGGCCAGTCGTCGCCAATGCCGCGGTTCTGGAAATCGCGCTCGCCGAAGCGCCAGGAATGCCCCGCCCAGAGAAGCGATTTCCCGCCTACCGCCGGCAGCAACGCGTAGTCGATGGGTTCCGCCGGACAGACGACAGGGTCCTTCACGAAGAGGAATCCGCTGTAGTCATTGGTGCCGTGCGAAGGCCAGCGCCCGCGGAAGGGCAGCTCGAACGGCCAGGTGTGCGTGCGAAAACTGCCGGGCGAGACCCAATCGCCCGCTTCGAGCACCGCCACGCGCAGGCCGCGCTCGGTCAGTTCCTTGGCGGCAATGCCGCCGGAGGCGCCGGAGCCCACAATGCAAACGTCGTACTCGGTGCCCGTGAGCCGCGCCAGGTCGCGTTGATTCGCGGATTGAGTTTGTTGGGTCATCGTTGTTCCCGCAGGCGAGGGCCAGCGGCAGGTCTACTCCGCTCCATGTGAATGCGAGTGAGGGCAGCCCGTTCCCGCCTCGGTAGAGTCATGCCCGTGTGCCGTCGTCTCCGCCTGCTTGCTGCAGAATTGGTCCTCGCACGTAGCGGGTGAATCGACGTATGTGTTCCCCTGATACTTCAAGTCATCAATCAGACCGATCTTGGATGTGTAGAAGCCCTCTGCGGTA
>JBEKUI010000343.1:0-4048 GCA_049515175.1 Terriglobia bacterium | reverse complement strand
CAGGCGCGCGATCGGAATGATGGCGTACTGGCGCGCAGTGAGCCAACCCTCGCGCTCGGCGCGCCGGAGCAATTGGATTTCTCCGGCAAAGCTGCCCGCCGGGGAATCCGTGTCGGTGGTGATGTTTTGGACAGAGGTGACACCCACCCGGTTCGCCTCCGCCAGCGCCGCCCTCAGCGCCTCCTCCATTTCCCCTTCGGTGGGGCGTGGAATCGCTTTCGCCACCAGGTCCATGGCGCCATCTTTCAATACGCCGGTAGGTTCGCTGCTTGCGGCGTCGCGCACGATGACGCCATCGGACGGCTCTTGCGTCTCGCGCGTGACCCCGGCGAGTTTGAGCGCTACCGAATTCGCCAAAGCCGCGTGGCCGTCGTAACGGCTAAGAAAAACTGGCGTCTCCGGCGTCACAGCATCAATTAGCCAGCGCGTGGGGAGCTTGGTAGAGGGCCAGCCCTGCTCGTCCCAGTCGCCTCCGAGCAGCCAGCGGCCGGGGGCGAGGCCCCGGGCCTTCTCCCCGATCCGCCGGACGAACTCCGCCTCGTCCTTCGCGTTCTTGAGGTCAAGCTGAAGAAGCTGGAATCCACCGCCAATGAAGTGCGCGTGACTGTCAATGAACCCCGGAACGACCAGCCGGCCGCCGAGCCGGATCACCTTGGTATGCTGCCCGGCGAGAGGGAGAACCTGGTCGTTGCTCCCAACTTCAAGAATCCGGCCCGCAGCGATCGCTACCGCCTGAGCGAACCGCCCGGTGGTCGCGCCTCCGCCCTCGCCGGACCGCTCCCCAGTCCAAATCTTCCCGTCCAGCAGAATCAGGTCAGCTCCGCGAATGGGCGCCTGTGACGGCACTGGCTTCTTCCGCGTCGTGTTGGCCGTTGTTCTCTGCTCTGCCATGCCTGAAGTCAATGCCATGCTCGCCAGAATCGCTACCAGAAAAGCAGTTCTGCGCACGATCGCCTCCCGCGCGGGCATTATTCTGGATATTGTGTAGGGAAAGCAATCGGGAAGTAGGGGAAAACCCACGGCGCGTTGGACAGAAAACCCGCGACCGGTTCAGGACGAACAGTTCATTCCGTTCAGCGTGACTTGCGGGAAAGGCTCGACTTCAGGAGCTTTTTCGTCTCGGCGGCTACCAGGTCGCCCATGTGGCTGGTCGAGACCGCACGTTTCTTCCCCTGCATGTCGGCAGTGCGCGCCCCGCGCTTGAGCACTTTGGCGATGGCTTCGTCAATCGCCTCGGCGGCGGCCTCCATGCGGAGAGAATAGCGCAGCATCATCGCGGCCGATGCGATGGTCGCGACGGGGTTGGCGCGGTTCTTCCCGGCGATATCCGGCGCTGAGCCGTGGATGGGCTCGTAGAGCGCCGTGCGCTCGCCCAGGCTCGCCGAGGGCAGCAACCCGATGGAGCCCGTCAGCATAGCGGCTTCATCGCTCAGGATGTCGCCAAACAAATTGTTGGTGAGCACGACATCGAATTTCGTCGGCTTGTCCACCAACTGCATGGCGCAGGCATCCACGTAAATGTGCTGGAGCTCGATGTCCGGATAATTCCGGCCGATCCGGGTCACAACCTCGCGCCACAGCCGCGAGCTTTCGAGCACATTGGCCTTGTCCACCGAGGTCAATTTCTTTCGCCGCAGGCGGGCCAACTGAAAGGCGCGATGCGCCACCCGCTCGATTTCGTGCTCGCGGTAGACCTCGGTGTTAATTCCCATCCGCTCGCCGTTCTTGGCGAAGATACCGCGCGGATTGCCAAAGTAGATCCCGCCCAAGAGCTCGCGCACAATGACCAGATCCGTTCCGCGCACGCGCTCCGGCTTCAATGCGGACAGGTAGACCAGCGAGTCATGCACCTTGGCAGGCCGCAAATTGACATAAAGCTCCTGCCGCTGGCGAAGTTGCAACAACCCCGCCTCGGGACGGAGGTCATGCCGCCTGTTGTCCCAGCGCGGTCCGCCGACCGCACCCAGCAGGATGGCCTGAGCGTTGTTGCAGAGGGAGATCGTCTCCGCCGGCAGCGGAACTGCAGTGGCGTCCAGCGCAGCGCCGCCGATCAACCCAGTCTGAAAGCGAAACGCTGGCCCTACCACTTCCTCAATCGCTTTCAGGACCTTGACGGCTTCCTGCGTGACTTCCGGCCCAATACCATCGCCCGGCAAGACAGCAATTTTGTAGATGTTTTGCATACCTTTATTTATGTTTAGTTTAAAGGAGGAGGGCGCAAAAACGCAAGATTTAATTGGGGTTAGGCAGGTTGAGGCCTCGAATCGGAAATTCCTTATTAAGTGTCACATTTTCAATAAGTTACAAGGATGGTCTGGCTGGGATTCCCCCTCCCCCTCAAGCCATTGATTCCATTAAATTTGAGGTCGAAAGGCGGGGCAAAACGGCTCCGAGCTTGGCCAGCCAGTCTAGTATCCGCCCGGGAACAACCTATCCACAATCTCGTTCCTGTGCACAGAAGTGCTGCCCTGCCCGGCCGCGACGGCGACTCTTTTCAGTTCATAGGCGGCCTTGTTGGCGGTCGTCAGATAGGCACGCGCCGCCGCTTCCACAACGTTATGGCTGGTGCTTTTGCCGGTGAATTCGCGTCCTTCGAAGCGCGCTCGAATCGTGACCTCCGCCACGCCGTCCGTGCCCAGCCCCACCGTGTGGACAGAGAAATCGACGATTGTGCCCGGCACGCCGGTGATCCGGTCGATGGCGCGGAAGGCGGCGTCGCATGGACCGTCGGCGGTAGCGGAATCGTGAGAGACTTCGCCGTCCTTTTCCAGTTCCACCGTCGCCGTCGAGCGCCCTTCGCTGGCGGAGACGCTCTGAAAGAGCTTCATGGAGAACATCTCCGGAATATCCTTAAAGCCCTCGTTGACGATGGCGATCAGGTCTTCGTCGTAGATGTTCTTCTTCCGGTCGGCGAGTTTGCAGAAGAGTTCGTAGGCGCGCTCCAGTTCCGGCTTGGCGAGCTGGTAGCCGAGGTCCTCGTAGCGCTTGGCCAACGCGTGCCGTCCGGAATGCTTCCCCAGCACAATCTCGTTGGTGGGCATTCCCACCGTCTGCGGAGTAATGATCTCGTAGGTGATCGCCTTCTTGAGCACGCCGTCCTGATGGATTCCCGCTTCGTGCGCGAAGGCGTTGCGCCCCACGATAGCTTTATTACGCTGCACGGCGACGCCCGTCAACCGCGTGAGGAGCTGGCTGGAAGCGTAGAGCTCTTCGGTGTGGATGTTCGTGAATATCGGCAAAACATCGCGGCGAACGTGGATCGCCATGGTAATTTCTTCCAGCGCCGCGTTGCCTGCCCGCTCGCCGATGCCATTGATCGTGCACTCGACTTGGCGCGCGCCACCGCGAATTCCCGCCAGCGTGTTGGCCACCGCCATCCCCAGGTCGTCGTGGGTGTGCGTGCTCAGAATGACCTTGTCCATTCCCGGCACGCGCGATTTCACGTCGGCGAACATCTGCTCGTACTCCGGCTCCATGCAATATCCCACGGTGTCCGGCAGATTGAGTACCGTCGCGCCCGCCTCCACAGCCGCGTGGCAGCACTCGATGAGGTAATTGCGGTCCGTGCGCCCCGCGTCTTCGGGCGAGAATTCCACATCCTGGCAGTGCGACTTGGCGAGCGCCACCGCGAAAATGATCTGTTTCAGGATCTCTTCGCGTGTCTTGCGCAGTTTGAATTGCAGGTGAATGTCGGAGGTCGCAATGAAAGTGTGAATGCGCGGGCGCTCCGCTCCTTCCAACGCCTCGGCGGCGCGATTGATATCGAGTTCGTTGGCGCGCGCCAGCGCCGCGACGATGGGGCGCCGAATCTCCGCCACCACCGCTCGCACGGCGTCGAAATCGCCTTGCGACGCGATGGGGAAGCCCGCCTCCAGGATGTCCACACCCAAGCGGTCGAGCTGGCGCGCCATCTGGACCTTCTCCTCCAGATGCATGCTGCAGCCCGGCGATTGCTCGCCGTCGCGAAGCGTGGTATCGAAGATGAATACCTTCTCAGGCATGCGCCCTCCAGGATTGAATCAATCTTTCATTGGCCCATTGACTTGTC
>JBEKUI010000342.1:0-4054 GCA_049515175.1 Terriglobia bacterium | reverse complement strand
AGGATTGCGGCTGCGAGCCCGACGGTCAATCCCGGCGGCAGCAGAGCAGTCCGGCCAGGCCTTGGTTTGCTCAAACGCGTTGTGCCGGGGATCGTCATTCGGAGGCTTCGGGATCTCCTGAGCGCGACTCTCCCGCACCCATGCCTGAGCATCGGGCCATCGCACCATACGGGTATTCATTATACGTCGGACTCCAAGGAAGTCGGCGGCCAGTGTCAGTGCGGCATGGACGGGGGCTCAGGTCACTGTGACTGCAGGTTGGGACCAATCTCAGAATGGATTCGAGATTGAAAATCCCGACCCTGCGCCGCCACGAAGTTCTGGTAGCGCGGACATGGTTTGTAGGTCCGCGGCTTTTCAATGGAGATGGAGGAAGAGCCGTCCCTCAGTTGACGGATTAAAGACCAACTCCGCGCTGCCCGGCTCAACCTCTTCTGAACATCTCCTCCAGTTCTTCCCATTTTTCAGCCGATATGCTTCTCCTCCGATTCCTTGCGTCGGCCTGGCTCGCTACCACGCCCACGGATCGGAGGTCTTGCCAAAACGCCTTTGTAAAACGTCGACGACGGTAGGCACGCAGCGCCTTGTAAGCAATGAAGTAGCGCCCCTCCGGGGTGCTGATTTCAGCTGTGTCCATGATCTTGACCAGACGAGCGCTTCGGTCAACAAAGTCGAGAACCAGTAGGCAATGGCCTCCCCTCATTTGATGGGCGGAGACACCGTGCCAATCGTATCCGTATTCGTCCCACTCTGTTTCTTCTTCGACTTTCTGCTGCGTCTCCTTACCTGCGAAATCTAGACAGGACTCACGCCAAAAGCGCCGCTCTGCGGGAGGTTCGGGATGCGATGGCTTCGGCTCCTTCCTTCCGAGAATCGTGCGTTGCGATGGCAGCCCCGTCGAGATTTGCGGCTTGTGAGCTATGCGGTAGCGCTTTTCGTAAAGTCGAATCTGCGGTTCCTGTAGGCTTACCGCGTGATTATTCCACTGATCGTCAAAAACTGCGCAAACCTTGCGTGCCAGTGGCGAATCTATTGGAATAGTCATCGCCAACCCGAGCTCACCGCTGCTTATTAGACCCTCTCGGGTAAGGTTTGAGGATCCCACGATTGCTTTGAGGCCGAGGCGATCCTTGATCAGATACAGCTTCCTGTGAAACCGCAAATTGAGAGAGAGGCGGACGGCCAACCGCCCAAGAGATTCGCGCTGGGCACGCAAGAGTGTGCGGAGAGCTGTCGGTTTCGTTATGTCTTGGTACAGCCCGGTGAGGACGCGCACCCCGCCGCACGCTGCGACCCGCCTCAGGCGCGAAAGGACCTTCGAAAGTCCTCGCTGAGAAATAAACGAAACGGCGAGGTCCGCACTGGTCGCGCTCCGAAGGTTCGTTCTGAGGAATCTCGCAAGGTTGTTGGGTCCACGGTTTTCTATCAGGGCAAAGCTCGACATTCTTGGCAAGCTCTTTGCAGACATCTCTGACCGACCCCTCTCGAGCAATTCGTTGTCGCCGGGGACGCATACATCGCGCGCTTTGCGATGTGTGCGAATGTCGAGGGCGCATCGCCATGCACCCTTACGAGATCCCGTACCCTGAACCCCTAGTTCCGAATCCCGCGACGGCGGGCCCCTCCTGCGTCGGAGCAGGGGCCCACCGCCGCTATAGCTTGCCGACCTTCTCCAGTTCCGCTCCCGTCGCGGCGGCGACGTCCTCGTGCAGCGAATTGCCGTGCGCGTCCATGGTAACGATGGCCACGAAATCCTTGGCCTCGAAGACCCACATGGCTTCGGGCACGCCGAGTTCTTCGAGCAAATACACGGCGTGGACCTTGGGCAGGCAGCGAGCATAGAACTGCGCCGCGCCCCCGATGGCGTGGAGATAAACCGCGCCAAATTCCTTGAGCGCGGCGAGGGTTTTCTTGCCCATGCCGCCTTTGCCCATCACGGCGCGCAGGCCGAAGCGCTTGATGATGTCGGCCTGGTAGGGTTCTTCGCGAATGCTAGTGGTCGGCCCGGCGGCGTTGGTGCGCCACGTGTTGCCTTCCTTGAGCATCACCGGCCCGCAGTGGTAGAGGATCGCGCCGCGCAGATCGACCGGCGACTCGTGATGCATCAGGTAGGTATGGGCGCCGTCGCGCCCCGTGACCATCGGCCCATTGATGAGCACCACATCGCCCACCTTGAGCGCTCGGACTTTCTCCTCGGAGAGCGGCGGCTCGAGGCGCACTTCACGGCCGGTCAACTTGAACCCCGTGCCTGCGGCCATCAGCTTCTCGACCTGCCTTTCGGGATCGCGGTAGAGCCACTTCTTGATGGCGCCCGAATCCGTATCGAGCAGCACACCCAGCCGCCGGTACGCCCAGCAATCGTAAGCTACGGAGACGAAGAACGACGCGGGCAGGCGATTGGCGGCGGCGATCTTGCAGCCGATCAATGAAACGTTCCCACCAAAGCCCATCGTGCCGACGCCCAGCTTGTTGGCTTCGTCCATGATCTGCTGCTCGAGTTTGGCGAGCGTAGGGTCGGGATTCACATCATCGAGCGTGCGGAAGAGTTGCAGCTTGGCGTGGTGATACCCTCCGGCACGGTCGCTGCCGATGCACACGCCGACGGCGCCCGGCGCGCAGCCCTGTCCCTGGGCTTTCCACACCGCATGCAGGACGCACTTGCGCACGCCGTCCAGGTCGCGGTCGGCGCGGCCCAGGTGATCGAGCATGCAGGGGACGGAATACTGCGCGTTGGTGTTCTCGCAGCCGCCGCCTTTCAGGATCAGGCGCACTTCGATGTCGGGCTCTTCCCACTGTTCGAAATGGAGGATGGGCGTCCCCGGCCCGAGATTGTTGCCGCTGTTCTTGCCGGTGATGGAATCAACGGAATTCGGCCGCAGCTTTCCGCGCTTCGTCGCTTCGGCAATGGCCTCGAGGATCTGCTTCTTCATCGCCAGTTGATTCACACCCACGGGCGTCTTGATTTCGAAGGTCGGCATGCCGGTGTCCTGGCAGATGGGCCCTTCGCCTTCCTGCGCCATGTCGATATTCTGGCCGACGATGGCGAGCGCCTGGCCGGCCTGCGTCGCGGGCTTCTCGGTCTTGAGCGCCCAGGCCATCGCCTGGCGGACGTCTGGCGGCAGGTTCGTGGATGTCTGGATGATGAGTTCGAGCATCGATTCGCGGAAGAATTGCATGGCGGCCTCCGGGCCTGAAGGGTGAGTTTGAGCGAGGGCACGCGGGTGACACGCGGTCAGACCCAGGTCGAATTATAACCCCAGGAGCCGGTAGTCAGGGGTCAGAAGTCAGAGTCAGAATTATGAATTTGGAATTCTGAGGGTCGGGCGCTGACTACTGAATCCCTGATCTTTTGCGCCCTCTGTGCACCGGTGGCTCAAATGAACGGCCGGCGTGGGACGGTGCGCAGTCCCAATTCATGACTGAGCTGCTTCTTGAGGATTCCGAAGGCTTCCTGCGGCGTGTCGGCAAAGTTGAACAGTTTCAAATCCTCTTTATCGATAGTTCCCGTCTGGATCATCAATTCGAAATTTATCAACTTCTTCCAGAACTTGGAGCCGTAGAGGAGAATCGAGGCACGATGGCCGAGTTTGTGGGTTTGCGTCAGCGTTAGGAACTCAAACATCTCGTCCATGGTGCCGAAGCCGCCGGGGAACACGACCAGGGCTTTCGAGGGCTGCGCAAACCAGAGCTTGCGCATGAAGAAGTAGCGGAACAGGAAGCTCAGGTGAGGAGTGATGTAGGGATTGGGGCTTTGCTCCAGAGGGAGCTTGATGTTGAAGCCGATGGAGATGCCGCCCGCTTCGTGAGCACCGCGGTTGGCGGCTTCCATTATTCCCGGCCCTCCGCCCGAGCACACCGCCAGAAAGTGGCTGCCATTCTTGAGTGACAGCGACCACTCGGTAACGAGCTTGGCCAGGTGGCGCGCCTCTTCGTAATAGCGCGACATCTGCACGGCGGTTCGCGCCGCTTTGAGCGACGCCGGACTGGCAAGCTTCGCGCCGCGCTGGCTCTCGAGGTCGCGCAGGCGCTTCTCCGCCTCCTCCCGCGACTGAAT
>JBEKUI010000341.1:0-4067 GCA_049515175.1 Terriglobia bacterium | reverse complement strand
GGTAGTTTTTTCGGGTCGATCAGATAACCTGACGGCAAGCGCCCAGTTTCCAATGTCTATTTTCCAGTTTCTATTTTCTTGTAGAAGGGAAGGGCAACAACTTCCGCTGGTACGCCGGAAGCGAGCACCAGTTTGGTTCCGGCTTCGGCGGACTCGCGGCGGACGTAGGCGAGCGCGATGGTTTTGCCGAGCGACGGCGAGGCGCAGGAACTGGTTATCTCGCCCGCTTCCTTGCCCTCTGAGATGAGTTTTGTTCCGGGGGTTGGCGGCGCGGGTGCGCTCACGACCGCACCAACGAGTTTCCAGTTGACGTGCCCGCGGCTGCGCGAACGCTCGACAATTTCCTGGCCAACGTAGCAGCCCTTGGTGAAACTCAACGCATTGAGCAGGTCCGCTTCAAGCACAAGGGTATCCTCGCCGAGGTCCGCACCGTATCGCGGGATTCCTGCCTCGATGCGCAGCGACTCCAGCGCCTCGTTGCCGCAAGGGAGCATCTCGTAAGTCGGTGCCTGGCCACACGCCGCGCCCCAGATGGCCATCATGGCTTTGTCCGCCATCCAAACTTCGTAACCCTCTTCACCAGTGCTCGAAGCCCGCACGACGCGCATAGCAAACCCGGCGTAGTTGGTTGCAAAGTGCTGGAATTCTTCCATTGCCGGCAAATCAATGTGCAGAGTCTTTTCGAGAAGCGGGCGCGCCCGCGGTCCCTGGAACGCGATGGCGAAGAGAGAAAGAGGCTCAAGGACGACCTTGTCGGCGATGATGTAGCGTCGCAATAACTGCGTCGCTTTGTCGCGGAGGTCGGCATCGGTGTCGATTACGAAGCGGTCCTCGGCGCAGTAGATGCGCAGGTCAGCGAGGATCTGCCCCTGAGCATTCAGGAGGGTGGCGTAGTTCCCGTGGCCCGGCGTGAGCTTCTTGATGTCGTTCGAAACCATGCCGTGCAGGAAACGAACCCGATCCGCGCCGCTTACGGCGAACTTGGCGCGAAAGGAGAAATCGAAGAGTCCAGCGGCGTGGCGGACGGCCCGATGCTCCGCGCCGGGATCCGAGAAGCGGGCAGGCGTAAGCGCGCCGTGATACTCCCCCAGCGCCGCGCCCTGGGAGATGTGATAGTCGGCGAGTGGGCTGCGAACGGTCTCCGCCATGGTTCAGAATCCTCGCAGATACGCCGAGATCAGGATGACGACGGCCGCGATCCCCAGCGCGATGCTCAGCCAAAGTTGGCGCTTCGCCCGCACGCGATCCAGAGCCGGGAAGGGCAGCGTGAGGAGAAGGGAGATGATGAAGACGCAGTGCGCCAGGAAAATCTTGACCGTCAGAAATTTCCAGTAGGTGCCCCAGGGCGCTTCCCAGGCGCGCAGGCGCAGGCTGTACAGCCCAGACCCGAGCAACAGGAGGATCGCTGCCCAACTCGCCCAGCGGAACCGCCCCATCACGGTTTTGAGGAGCAAAGCGCGCTGGTCATCGCCGAGGACGCGCAACGAGGGCAAAAGTACGACCAGTACAAACGCGATGCCCCCCACTCCCACCACCGCCGAAATTAGATGAACCCATTGAACCAAAGCTGTCACGGCGACCTCAGTACCTGCTGCTGGATTCTAGCGGCTTCCCGCCTCGCGAAACAACTGCAAAGCGAATTCACGGGCGGGATTTGCCTGAAGGGCACGGCGCATTGTGAGTTGTGTCACTCGTGATGAGGCAGGAAACTTTCCGGCCACGGCCTGCGGCGCGAACGCCGCGTGAGGTGTCGGGTGGGCGATCGGCTACATCATGGTTTCCGCGAGACCGGCAATCTTCTGGGCCAACTCGAAGTCTTTACTGGTCACGCCACCCTCGCTGTGCGTGGAAAGAGAAATCGTCACCACGTTGTAGTTGATCGTGATGTCGGGGTGGTGCCCGGCTTCTTCCGCCGCCGCGGCGATTTTGTTCACAAAATCGATGCCCGGCATGAAAGAGCGGAATGTGAATTTGCGGTGAATGGCCCTGCCGGCGTACGACCAGCCGGCCATTTTCTTCAGTTGTTCTTGGATTTCATTCTTGCTCAATGCTGCCATGGTGGTTCCTTTCTGTTGAGGGTCGTTGGGGATGAGAGTTGGGAGAGAGTCGGAGTTCTTGCCGGACAAAACGGAGCAGGCGACGGTTCCGGCAGCTGTCGCGAGGAACCGAGAAGACCGGAACGCCCGACGGAGCATTGAACGAACCGCAACGAAGCTCGGTGGTGCGCACGACTTGGATGATGGCGTCGGCCCGCGGGAGCAGCCTTCGTGCGGTGGCCTTGAACGCGCCCTGGGAACTGTCGAGAACCAGCAAACAGAGATCCGGAGTCAGGTGGTCAAGGATGCTGTTGCTCTCGATCATGACCCATTCATCGCCCATGAGGGCCCGCCTGAGAGCCTGGACGCCTTCCGCGAGATTGTCGCTCCGCACGCGCAGCCACAGCGCTCGTTTGGCGCCCGCCGCCAGGAAGCGGCCGGTGTCGCATGTGCCCGAAGCGGTGGCTTCTTCGGTGAGAAGGAAGCCCGACTTTTGCACCACGCGATGACCTGGCACACTCTCCAAATGAGGAACGCGATCGCGATGCCGGCTAATCTTGACCGCCGTCCAGCCGAGCGAGCGCAGCGCTCGAATCAGCGCGGCCATGACGGCAGTCTTTCCGACTTTGCGCGCCTGGCCGGCCACGACCACGGTTTTCATTCGATTCCGCAAGCCCTTCGACGGGATGAGTATAGAAACGACCGGACGGCAAGTCAATCCGCATGAGATCAGATCGAGCACTCACCGGAGCTTTCGATTTTCTGTGGCGGGCGAGTCAGATAGAATGGTGATGAGGGGCTACCTCGATGATTCACGAGATCTTACCGGTCGGAATGCTGGCCTGCAATTGTTCAGTTCTTGGAGACGAGAAGAGCCGCGAGGCCGTCGTCATCGATCCGGGCGATGACATCGACCGCGTGCAGGAGATTCTCTCCCGTCACAAGCTTCGAGTGCGTTACATCATCGCGACCCACGCGCATATCGACCACGTGGGCGGCATCGAAAAACTGAAGCGTGCGACGGGCGCCGCGGTCCTGATGCACGAAGGTGATCTGCCGCTCTACCAGAACCTGGCGCTGCAAGCGGCGTGGCTCGGCGTGCAGCCGCCGGAGGCGGTGGAGGTCGACCAATTCCTGAAAGACGGCGACGCGGTCCACTGGGGCCCGCACTCCTTGGAGGTCTTGCACACGCCAGGCCATTCGCCGGGGAGCCTCTGCCTGCACCTGCCCGGGGCGGAACGGCGAATCTTCAGCGGCGATACGCTCTTCCAATCCAGCATCGGCCGGACCGACCTCTGGGGCGGGTCCTTTGACCAGATTCTCCGCTCCATCAAGAACACGCTACTGCCGTTCCCTGACGCCACCCCGGTCTTTCCCGGGCACGGCCCCGCTACCACCATCGGCGAGGAGCGTGAGACCAACCCGTTCCTGCAAGGGATCTGACTTGGAGGTTTGTCTGTCGTTCGTATTGGTTTCGAGGCGCGCCCAGGCGGGGCTGAACTCACGACGGCCCATGGGTTCTCGTCTGCTGACAGGTTGGGGGTGGAAGGCTCGCTTTACCTCAACAGCGGCAAGATGGCTTTGAATTCCGGTGTGCCGCTTTTGGCGAGAAGTTCGTAAACGGCCATCTCGGCCGAGCTGATGACCGCACCGGCGCGCTCCATGCGATCGAGGCCGATCTGCCAGTTTTCGCGAGTGCGCGAACAGACGGCGTCCGCGGCGATGTGCACGAGGTAGCCGGACTGCAATGCTCCCAGCACCGTCTGCGCCACGCAGATGTGGCTCTCGACGCCGGCGACGAGCAAGGTTCGAGCCTTGGGTGCCCGGCGCTTAAGCTGGTCGAAGAAACCGGGCTCGCCGAAGCAGCCGAAGTTCGTCTTCTCGATCGCCTCGATGCCGGGCGCGGCTTGGAGAATCTCCGGCACGATGGGCCCGAGACCTTTGACATATTGCGCCGTGAGGACTCGCGGGATGACGAGCAAGTCCGCGAGGCGCAACAAGATTTGAGCGTTGCGGACGACGCCCTGCGGA
>JBEKUI010000340.1:0-4086 GCA_049515175.1 Terriglobia bacterium | reverse complement strand
GCTGGACAGAAGTTCAAAAGCCCTGCCCTCGGTGAAAGTGGGAGTTAGACGCGACCGGGGGTCTCTCAGACCTCTCTCACTCCCAGCCTCTTCCTGTCCTCACAGTAACAACCGTCTACACATGTACGCTGACTGACGTTTCTGTGCGGGTAACGGGGCGGTAGAGAGTATCGCGCTCGAAGGGTTCGTGGCCGGCCTCGAGGATGAGGCGGATGATGTCCTTGCGGGTCATGGATTGTGGCGTCGCGGCGCCGGCATCGTGGTAAATCTTCTCTTCGACCACCGTGCCGTCCAAGTCGTCGGCGCCAAACTTGAGCGCCACCTGCGCCACTCGCGGCGTCATCATGATCCAATAGGCCTTGATGTGCGGGAAATTGTCGAGCAGCAGACGCGCCACCGCGACGTTTTTCAAGTCCATGAAGCCGGTCGTTTCTCGGTGCGCCACCATTTTGCCGAGTTCCGTGTTGGCGCTGTGGAAGGCGAGCGGGATGAACGTCAGGAATCCGTGCGTCTGGTCCTGGAGGCTGCGCAGTTGCAGCAAGTGGTCCACGCGGTCTTCATCGGATTCGATGTGACCGTAAAGCATCGTCGCCGTCGAGTGCATTCCCAGCTCGTGCGCCAGGCGATGAGTCTTGAGCCAGGTATGCGCGCCGATTTTGTGGTCGCAGATGACGCGGCGCACGGCAGGGGCGAAGATCTCCGCGCCTCCGCCCGGGAGCGACCCCAGTCCCGCGTCCTTCATGCGCACCAGAATCTCGCGAATCTCCAGGCGAGTCATCTGTGAGTAATAAGCAATCTCCACTGCCGTAAAAGCCTTCAGATGAACGCTCGGAAATCGCTGCTTCAACCCGCGCAGCAAATCGAGGTAGTAGTCGAAGGGTAGATCGGGATGTAGCCCGCCGACAATGTGAAACTCGGTGACGGCTTCCGACCAGTTTTCACCCGCGATGCGGAAGGCCTCGTCGAGCGCCATGGTGTACGCGCCCGGCGCGTCCGGCTTGCGTCCAAAGGCGCAGAGCTTGCAACTCGCCACGCAGACGTTGGTAGGATTGATGTGCCGGTTGACGTTGAAGTAGGTGCGCTTGCCGTGCAGCTTTTCGCGCACGTGGTTCGCCAGCCATCCGAGCGCCAGCAAATCATGCGAGCGATAGAGCGCCAGGCCATCGTCGGCCGACAGACGCTCACCGGCCATCACCTTCTCGGCGATGGGCCGCAACGCGGCATCTTCAATGGCTAGATTCTCAGGCAACATGCTGGTCAGGCCCCAAATTCGGCAGGCGTCGATCAGAATCCATCATTTTAGGCTGTCTGTGTGCGCTTTGCAATTCGCCCACTCGATGAGGGTCGCAAGCGCGGAAGACCCATCAGTAATTGCTTGGACGGGAATCCCGTCGGCGCTATCCTTGCGTGTTTCGATCACTGCGGGGGGCCAGAGGTGGCAAAGCAAAGGCATTTGACTCGGAGAGAATTCCTGGGCGCGGCGGGGTTGGGGCTCGCCGCCGGTGCGCATGCGAGCGCTGCAGCGCCTACAGCAGAGTCTGGCGCGACAGCAGGTGAGACGACGACCGACGAACTCGCAGCGCTTCGCGAGACTTTCCTGAACCCCCCCAACACGGCGAAGCCCATGACGCGCTGGTGGTGGTTCGGCGGGGCGGCCACGCCGGAAGAGATCACCCGCGAACTGGAAATGATGCGCGAGGCGGGACTGCGCGGCGTCGAACTCCAACCGGTCTATCCCGTCGAAGTTGACGATCCGAAGCGCGGGATTCACAACGTTCGGTTCTTCTCGCAGGAATGGTTCGACCTCCTCCGCCACACCGCCAAGGAAACGAAACGCCTTGGACTGCAATTCGATCTGACGCTGGGCAGCGGCTGGCCGTATGGCGGCCCGTTCATTCCCGTCGAGTTGTCGGCGCGACGACTGCGCGTGTTGTTGCAGGAGGCCGCGGGCCCCAGCGAATTCACATGGGATTTGTCTCCTGAATTGGTGGGCGAAGAACGGGTTGTCGCTGCGGTCGCTACCCCCGTTCTTGCCTCGCAGCAACCGGATGTGAGCCGTTCGCAGATCATCACCGATCAAATCAAAGAAATCACCGCCCACAATGTGCAAGTCGGGTTGGGACTCAAGCGCTGGCCCGTGCCCGCCGGTGAGTGGCGGATCATAGTCTTCATCGACAGTCCCACGGGCATGCAGGTGAAGCGCCCCACGGTGGGCATGGAAGGCTGCGTTCTCGACCACTTCCGCCACGAGGCGCTCGACCTGTTTCTGCACGCCGTCGGCGATCGCACGCTGGAGGAACTGAAGTCACTGGGCTTCCCTGCCATCGATTCCGTCTTCTGCGACAGCCTGGAAGTGTTCGGCGCCGACTGGACGCCGAAGTTCATGGAGGAATTCCACAAGCGGCGCGGCTACGATCTCGATCCCTATCTGCCCGCGCTGTGGCAGGACGTGGGCCCGCTCACGCCGCATATTCGGTATGACTATCACCTGACGCTTTCGGATCTCATCCTCGACAACTTCTTCCGCCCTCTGGCCGATTGGAGCGACCGTCATGGCCTGCGCGCGCGTGTGCAGGCGCACGGCGCCTTCGGAGACATCATCGAGGGATACTCGCTCGCGCACATTCCCGAGGGCGAGAACATCTTCTTCGGCGACCGATGCCTGGTCAATCTTCGCCACCGGCGCCTGGCCTCGTCTGCCGCGCACCTCTACAAGAAACCCGTCGCTTCCGCCGAGACTTACACCTGGCTGCGCGCGCCGCTCTTCCAGGTGACGCTGGAGATGATGAAGGCGGCAAGCGATGCGACGTTCCTCGACGGCATCAACCAGATCGTCAATCACGGATACCCCTATTCGCCGCCCCAGGCGGGCGAACCGGGCTGGACTTTCTATGCGTCCACGCTCATCAATCACGCGAACCTCTGGTGGCGGCACTACCCGCACCTCGCGAAGTACGTTCAGCGGACTGCGGCCATGCTTCAGCAGGGAGTGTCGGTGAATCCCATTGCGGTATACCTGCCACTCGCCGACGTGTTTGCCAAATTTGGCTCGGGCGCGCTGCACATCGACGAGGAACTCGAGAAACATCTCGGCCGGGAATTCTTCGATGAGCTCCGCCGTGCCGGCTACGATTTCGATCTCGTCAACGATCGCGCCCTCGAGCAGGTCGCGCAAGTTACCGAGGGGAAGCTGCGGATCGCGACGGGAGTCTATTCCGTCGTTGTCGTGCCTGTAGTGCGCTTCATGCCGCCGGAGTCTTTGGAGCGACTGGCAGAGTTCGTAGAAAGCGGCGGCACACTCATCTTCATGGAGCGGCTGCCGGAGGCGGCGCCGGGCCTCGCCGGACAGGACGAGCGGACGGCGCGACTGCGTGACGGCCTGGCGAAGTTCTGGGCGGAGGGCGAGCCGAAACAGAGTAAGCGCATGGGCGAGAAGGGCGGAGCCGTGATGATGGCTTCCAGCCCCGACGAAGCGGTGCGAGTGCTGCATTCCGCTCTCACGCCCGATTGTCGCATCCTCGAAGCCGGCGACAATTCCGCGGCCGCGCTAAAACTCGCCCACGAGAGTGTGGGATTTCTCCACCGCCGTCTGGGCTCGGCGGATTTCTACTTCCTCAGCAATATCTCCAACCAGGCACAGAGGCTGCGCGTCCAATTCGCGGCGGGGCATCGGCGGCCAGAACGGTGGAATCCCGAGGCGGGAACGTCCGGCGAATCCGTGCCCTACTTCTATGCGATCGCGGGTAACGAAACGCAGAAGTTAACGGTTGTCCAGCTTCGCCTGGAGCCTTTCGAATCGTGCTTCATCGTTTTTGGCGACTCGCGCGAGGACCCGGTCGTGACGAGGACGAATCTTTGGGGACCACTGCAAACTGAGAAAAGCGGAAATCAGTCGAGTGTTCGCGGCCGGACTGAGGAAAACGGCGACTACTGGTTTGAAAGGACCCCGGACGGCAAACGGCAGCGGCTGGCCGTGCGGGGGATTCCGGATCCCCTGCGACTCGACGGCCCGTGGTCCCTGATGCTCGGCGCGGCGCCGCCCATCGCGCTCGCTGCGCTGCGCTCCTGGAACGAGTTGCCGGAAGG
>JBEKUI010000339.1:0-4088 GCA_049515175.1 Terriglobia bacterium | reverse complement strand
CCTCACCCGCGCTTGCCTCAGCACCAACACCATCACCTACAAAGACTTAGTGGCAGAACCGGAGCTAGCTTGATATTCACATCTCGAGGAACGAAGCCAGAATGTTATAGAAAACAAAGGATAGGGCTGGAGAACAGTGACGAGTGGCGGGTAACGAGTGAGGAGGCGGCTGCGGGCGAGCGGAGAACGCCAAAAAGTCCTAGAACCAAGGACGAATTTGGCCTTGGGTGGGCAACTCGCGCCTTGCCAGCCATGGGCATTCGGCGATAGAGTGGCGGCGAGAGGGTAGGCGCTGCGCCGATGAGGTGGGTTTCACAAGCGGGGCGCCGAGGGTGACGCGGATGGCGAAGAATGGGTTCTCAGTTCTGATCCTGGCGGCGGGCAAGGCGACGCGTTTCAAGTCCGACCACTCCAAGGTTCTCCACCGCCTGGCCGGGCGACCGCTGGGCGCCTACGTTTTGGGGGCGGCGCGGGCCGCTGGGCCGGAGCGCATTTATCTGGTGGTGGGTCACGAGGCCGAGGAAGTTCGCGCCGCCTTCGCAGACACCCAGGCCACATTCATCGAACAGAAAGAGCCGCTCGGTACGGGCCACGCCTTGATGGTGTCAAGTGGCGAGTTGAGCCAATGCCCCAGTTCGACGCTGGTCGTGCTGGTGGGGGACGCGCCCCTGCTTAAGGCCGAAACTCTCCGGGGGCTTGTGGAGGCGCACCAGAAAGCGCGCGCGGCGGCGACCGTCCTCACCGCGCGGCTCGATGACCCCCACGGCTATGGACGCATTGTGCGGGGCGCGGGCGGCCAGGTGCGCGCCATCGTGGAAGAGAAGGTCTGCACGCCGGCGCAACGGAAGATTCGGGAGATCAATTCCGGGATCATCTGCTTTTCACTCCCTCACCTGCTCAAGCATGTCGAGAAGCTTTCCGCCAACAACGCCCAGGAGGAGTTCCTGCTGACCGACCTGATTGGAATCTTCAACCGGCAGAAGCTCAAGGTGACGGCATTCAGCGGCGCCGAGGCCCGCGAGGTGCTGGGAGTGAATGACCGCGTCGAGCTGGCCCAGCTCGAGAAAGTGCTGCGGCGGCGCGTCGTCGAGGCCCTGATGCGCGAGGGGGTGACGATCGTGGATCCGGAAACCACCTCGATCGACGCCACGGTCACGGTCGGCCGCGACACGGTGATCGAGCCGGGGGTGAGCCTCTCCGGCGCTACGCGCGTCGGGCAGGAGTGCACGTTGAAGTCACACGCGGTGCTGAGCGACACGATTCTTCACGACCACGTCACGGTGCGGCCCTTCTCCGTCATCAGCGGGTGCGAAATCGCTTCCGGCGCTGTCATCGGCCCCTTCGCGCACCTGCGGGACGGCGCCCTGATTGACGAGGACGCACGCATCGGGAATTTTGTGGAAGTGAAGAAGACGCGGGTGGGACGGGGGGCCAAGGCCCTCCACCTCACATACCTCGGCGACGCTATCCTGGGGGAGAAGGTGAACGTCGGCGCGGGGACGGTCACCTGCAATTTCGACGGCGAGAGAAAGAACCCGACGACTATCGAAGAGGGGGTCTTCATCGGCAGCGGCACCATGCTGGTTGCGCCCGTGCGCATCGGTCGCCACTCCTACGTCGCCGCCGGCTCCACCATCACCGAGGACGTGCCGCCTGAGGCCCTGGCCCTCGGCCGCGCCCGCCAGATTAACAAGGAAGCTTGGACGCGGCAACAGGAAGCCGTCAAACCCACCATCAATGTGGCCGTTCGAGGTTTCGGAGAGATTACCGTCTACGATGTCAGTGGGCGGCTGACCTTCGGCGACCCGGTGACGCAGTTGAATGAGGAGATTCGCCCCATGATCGACGCCGGTCGGCGGAAGATAGTCCTGAATCTTCCCGACCTCGTCTATGTCGATAGCGCGGGCATGGGGGCGTTAGTCGGGGTCCTCAAGGCGGTTCGGGAAGCCGGCGGGATGCTGCGCTTGAGCGGCTTGACCACGAAAGTCCGCGTGCTGCTCGAAACCTCGGCACTCGATCGGGTTTTCGAAATCTATCCCGACGAGGCCTCGGCACTCCTCAGCTTCGAGCAACCCCCTGCCGGATAACGGACTCTTCCGCGCTGGCGAGATGGGGGCCGTGGCCGTCCTTCCGCGGAGAGCGTTCTGCTCCGCTTTTTACATGCCCGAAGTAACATTTGCTGCCTTAGGCTCGTCTCGACTTTTCGATGGGCCTTGCCAACTAGCTGAAAACGAGCGAGTTGATGGCCACTCGAGGTTGGCCACCGTCGTGCGTGGTGAGGGACAGGAACTAACTGGGACGAAGCGCTTGCAGCGCAGAGACCTCGACAAGGAGAGAGCATCATGGCTATCGATGAAGTACCCCGGCAGGAATCTTCGGGCACGACCCAGGCTTCCAGCCACACGGGAATGTTTGCGGCAGTATTCGTAGTCCTCGCCCTTTTGGTGGGAGCACAGGTTTACTCGATTTCGCGGCTCGGCTCGATGCGTGAAGCGATGGAGACCCAGCAGGCGACCTTCCAGAAGACCCTGACCAACCAGGTTGACCAGCAACTCACCTCGCGCACCACGGCTCTCGAAGCCGCCAACGCGCAGCAGATTGACTCGATACGCAAGGAGATTGACGGCGCGACGAAGCGGTCGGGTTCGGCGGGCCGCGAAGTCCGCCGGGCGCGCACGATGGTCGAGAAACTCCAGGCCGAGCAGCAGCAACGCACCGAAGCGCTCCAACAGGAGTTGTCCAAGAAGGCTGACCAGCAGCAGGTCGGCGCCCTCAGCCAGGATGTATCGTCCACCCGGACGGACCTGGACAGCACCAAGAAACTCCTCGACACGACCCGCTCCGATCTGGGAATGGCGCGCAGCGAACTGGGCACGCTCATCGCCCGCAACCACGACGATATCGAGACGCTGCGCAAACTGGGCGACCGCGATTACTTCGAATTCTCGCTGGTCAAGGGCAAGTCGGTGCGTGCGGCCAACGTTGGCCTGGCGCTCAAGAAGGCAGATGTCAAGCGGCACAAGTTCAGCCTTGTACTGCAGGCCGATGACATGAACGTCGAGAAGAAGGACAAGACCGTCAACGAACCGGTCTTTTTCTACCTCAAGGGTCAAAAAAGGTTTTACGAATTGGTCGTGAATGCAGTAGAATCCAACAAGGTGGCGGGGTACATCAGTACTCCGAAGGGCGCCGTCGAGGTGGCCTCGCGCTGAGGGGAGCGCGCCAACTGCATGAGATTTCGCCCGTCAGGGCAGGGAGTCTGCGGCGTGACGCAGACTGCTGACTGTTTTGAACCCGCTGGACAAAGCGCCAGGGTCCGGCCATGAGTGAACCTGAAGGAGGGTAACACACCATGGTCCAACGCATCTTGTTGTGCGTGATCCTGCTCGTAGCCACCGCCACGGCTCTGCCGGCGGAGACCTTCTCTGTCGCTGCGGGCACCAAGCTGCACTGCCGGCTTTCCCAGACCGTCAGCACCAAAATGAACTTCCAGAATGACCCGTTCGTGGCCACCGTCACCGAACCCTTGGCGCTGGCGGGAAAACAGATCATCCCCGTGGGCTCGACCATCGACGGGCGTATCGCCTGGCTGGTTCGACCCGGTCGCATTCGGGGCGTGGGTGAAATGCGGCTGGACGTCGAGAAGGTCACCTTCCCCGACGGCCGCAGCTATCCCCTGAGCGCCGTGCTGGTCAACGCTTATGGCGCGCAGGGAGCCAAGGTCGGCAATGAAGAAGGGGACATCAAAGGGCCCTCCTCACGCCTGAAAGACGTGCAGGAGATCGGCCTTGGAATGGGCGGCGGAGGATTCCTGGGTGTCATCCTCGGCGGTCCACATGGCGCGGTGATCGGCGGGGCGATTGGCGGCGCGGCGGGTCTGGCCGACACTCTCCGCAAGCGCGGAACGGATCTCACGCTGCCTACCGGAACTCAACTCGAGTACCAGTTGACCCGCGATATGGTCATCGGCGACACGGCGACCCGCCAAACGGCATCCGTGCGCTCCGAAGACATTCGCTGAGAGTAGCGAATCTCCAGTCCACCCCGCCCTGCTGGCGGGGATGAACGTTGCGCTACCATGGTGCTCG
>JBEKUI010000338.1:0-4094 GCA_049515175.1 Terriglobia bacterium | reverse complement strand
AGCGCCGGTCTCCTCTTCCTGCTGGGCCTCCGCCGAAGAGGAAGTTCCCTTAGGGGTGTTCTGGGCGGCGCAAAAAAGCGGTAACAAGAGAATCGCAACCAGGGTGGCATACAATGATTTCAATTCGTCTCTCCCCTCTCCTGCTTTTTCCATTAGGTCAAGAGCGGCGTTCGCGTCGCTTGGATTGGAATTCGTCCCCGTCACCTGCGCGCCCGGGCTTTCCTTCGTTTACCCATCCACCCGTGGCTTAAGGTATCCAGCTGTCGCCTGTGGGCATACTCTGGAATAGAAGTCAGGCTTTTTGCGCGCTCATCCCGCTCATGAGCGGCGTGGCCCTATTTGGCACGGGGATTCTGGAACCATTTCGAGGCGCGTTCGCCCGGCTCACAACCCATCCTTCCACGATTTCCGGTCGGGGGATCGTGCGCCCCCCGGCACTGGGCTCACGCGGGCGCACTCTTGAGCATTCTTCAAAGGGCAAATAACCGCCGCGGCGCTCCCACCTACCCCTGCGCAACAAGCCGCTCCACTGTATTGACAGCTCAGGAGGTCGGATGCATGTTACCATCCTCAGGGTTGCCGGTCAACGTTTTGTGCCTGCCCTGCAGGGCGGCGGCCCACGGCTCCTTCCCCGAGAATCAGGAATTTGAGGATAACCGGCGGCGGGCTCAGAGGCCCGAGCGCCGGGTAGGTGGGAAGCCGGCGGGGGAACGGACATCAACTCAGAGAAAGACCACTGACTGCAGGCCGGAAATCTCAAAACGTTTCCGGCAGCGCAGGTTCTTGCACATCATGAGGTCGTCGCGGCGGATCATGTAAGACCGGGCCTTCTCGAACTTCGCCCGGTCGCGCTCGTCGGCGCCGCGCGGCAGCATTTTCTTCTTGGTGCGCACCAGCCACCGAATGTCGTAGCTCGCGCTCTCGCGGCAGTGGAGGCAGGAGAGATTGGCAGGCTTCAGGGATTCTTGCTCGTCAAAAAAGTCGCGCTCGTCCATAGACTGCGTATTCTAAACCCGAATGCCCCAGAACTCCAATCTCTGTTCTTGTCCCAGATTACCGACGGTCCATGGGCGTTGAAGCGGCTTGCGCGTGATGAGGTGAGGTCGCGCCCAGCCGCCGGGCTGCCACGAGAAGGTAGATCGAGGCGGCGATCAGCAGGGGAGCCGAATATGCCCCCGGCATCACGCGGCGGAAGTAGATTGACCCGGCGAGGTGGCCGAGCCCGTTCACCAGCATCAAGACGCCGACGGGCAGCGCCAGCCAACGCATCCAGCGTGCGCCTCGAAAGGCAAACACCGAAAGCGTTGAGAGCAGCAGAACCGCCGCAATCAGGCCCGCGAGCCACGCGCGGAACTCGAAGGTGGGAAGCGGCAGGAAAGGCAGGCGCTGCCGAATGGCATGCACGGCGGGATTGTAAACGTCCAGGAATCCGGTAAGAGCCTCGTCCGTTACGTGCAGCGCCAGCGCCGCGCACAACCCCACCCAGGCCGCGCCGAAGCGCCGAACCGTATGATGGGATGCGCTCATCGCACCAGAATCAAGGGGTGGGTCTTCTCTCGAACCTCGCCGACCTCGCGCGCGCTCACGCCGCGCTCGGCGAGCGACTTGACGAGGTTCGCGGACTCGCCTCCCTCCACGGAGAACAGCATGCCGCCGGAAGTCTGGGGATCGAAGAGAAGATTCCGTATTTCCTCAGGGATAAAACCCGCAAACTCCACGCAACCGGCGATGAATTCGATATTGCGCTTCAAGCCCCCCGGCAGGAATCCTTGCTGCGAGTAGTCGATCGCGCCGGGGAGAAAATCGATTCGCGTGTGGTCGAGCACCAAACTGACTTTGCTGCCTTTGGCCATCTCTCGCGCGTGGCCGAGCAGGCCGAAGCCGGTGATGTCCGTCGCGCCGTGGACGGGAAAGTTGAGCCCCACCTCGCTTGCCGCACGATTCAGTGTGGACATTGAGGCCACGGCGGCATGGGTAGGCTCTTCGCTCGCGCTGCCCTTCTTGATCGCGGTGCCGATGATCCCCGTGCCGATCCCCTTGGTTAGCACCAGCCGGTCGCCCGCGCGCGCCCCGGCGTTGGCCCAAACTCGCTGCGGGTTGACGACGCCCGTCACCGCGTATCCAAATTTGATTTCGTCGTCGCCAATCGAGTGCCCGCCGATCACCGTGCATTGCGCTTCCTGCATCTTGGCGAGCCCGCCTTGCAGGATCTTCTCCAGGATTCCAATCTGCTCTTCATTGTTTGGGAACCCCACAATCGAGAGCGCCGAAATCGGGCGCCCGCCCATGGCGTAAACATCGCTCAGGGAATTCGCCGCGGCAATCTGGCCGAAGGTGTAGGGGTCGTCCACGATGGGCGTGAAGAAATCGACTGTCTGCACCAGCGCCAGGTCGTCGGTTAGTCGATACACTCCGGCGTCGTCGGCGGTGTCAAAGCCAATGAGGACGTTCGGATCGAATTGCTTAGGCAGCTTGCTGAGCACCGAGTCCAAAATACTTGGACTCAACTTAGCCGCTCAACCCGCCGCCTTGACCATCGCGGTCAACCGAATGCGCTCGTCCATAGGGGATTGATTATATGCTGACGCTGGTCGTTTCAAAAGCTGTAGCGGCGGGGCCTCACCGCCGAAGTCCTCAAATCCGGAGGGGCGGCGATGGGGACATCGCCGCTACAGTGCCGTCGCTTGAATTGCCGCGAAACCGCCGATAGAATTCCAAGCGGTGACGCGATTGACGATACACCGACTGATTGTCCCGGCACCTTCCGGCCCCGCCTTCGCAAATATTCATAACACCCATCTCATCAAGGAGTGTGCTCATGTTTGCATTTCATGGCGTTGATTACATGGAGATCGATTCGCTCTTCAGCGATGACGAAAAACTGGTGCGCCAGATGGTGCGCGAGTTTGTGGACAACGAAGTGAATCCCCACATCGAGGAATGGAACCGTGAGGGCAAGTTCCCCATGCACCTCGTGCCGCTGATGGCCGAGCTGGGCTTCTACGGCGCCAACCTGCAAGGGTACGGCTGCGCGGGAATGTCCAACGTCGATTACGGGCTCATCATGCAGGAACTCGAGCGCGGCGATAGCGGCCTGCGCAGTTTCGTCTCCGTGCAGGGGGCGCTGGTGATGTATCCCATCAAGGAATACGGCTCGGAGGAACAGAAAGACAGATGGCTGCCGCTCCTCCAGCAGGGCAAGGCGTTGGGATGCTTCGGCCTGACCGAGCCCGACTTCGGCTCGAACCCCGCCGGGATGCGCACGCGCGGCAAGAAAGATGGCGACCACTGGATTCTGAACGGCGAGAAGGCGTGGATCACTTCCGGAACCATCGCCGACGTCGCGGTCGTCTGGGCGCGCACCGACGAAGGCGTGCGCGGCTTCCTCGTCGAGAAAGGCACGCCGGGCTACACTGCGAAAGACTACAAAGGCAAGTGGTCGCTGCGTGCCTCGGTCACGTCAACGCTATCGCTTCAGGACGTGCGCGTGCCGGCGTCGAATATGTTCCCCAAGGCGCAAGGCATGAAGGCGCCTCTCGCCTGCCTGACCCAGGCGCGCTACGGCATCGGCTGGGGCGCCATCGGCGCGGCTATGGCGTGCTACAACGAGTCACTCGAATACGCCAAGATCCGCAAACAGTTTGACGATAAACCCATCGCCTCACATCAACTCGTCCAGGCCAAGTTCGCCGACATGGTGACGGAAATCACCAAGGCGCAACTGCTGGCGCTGCAAGTCGGCCGCCTCAAGGATAAAGTCCGCGCCGACTTCGCCCACGTCTCCATGCTCAAGCGCAATAACGTCAAGATCGCGCTCGACGTGGCGCGCGCGGCGCGCGATATCCTGGGGGCCAACGGCGTCGCCGACGAATACCCCATCTTCCGCCACATGTGCAACCTGGAATCCGTCTTCACCTACGAGGGCACACACAACATCCATACCCTCATCATCGGCGAACGCGTGACGGGAATTCCCGCGTACAAGTAGGGGCGGGGCTTGCCCCGCCCGCTTGTAGCGCCGCCATCTTGCCGGCAGCTTTGCCGCCTGGAAGGCGGCGGCAGAGCGGCGAAAGCGCTCGTGCCAAAGAGCAAAG
>JBEKUI010000337.1:0-4120 GCA_049515175.1 Terriglobia bacterium | reverse complement strand
TGCGCCGTCACTGCGACCGGGGGGAGATCCACCGCCTCATTTCGGAAGCTGATTTCTTTGCTTGAAATGCTTCCAGCATACTTTCCTCGGCTGAGCCGGCGTGCCAGGATCGCAATGTCCTTGGCCCTCAGATCGATCTGAAGAGGTTCTTCGTTCCAGAAAATACTTGTCCTGCCGAGGCTCAATCGGCCGATGGAGAAATCCGCCAGTACGCCATTGCCGGTTTGGAGTGTGGCGGCCGGCTCGGGAAGGTTCGTCGAGCCGTCGGGGGTAGTGCTGATGTGAACCTCCGCCTCGTCCCAGTCGAGACTGTGCAGAGCGACCCTGCGCCGCAAAAGCATTGTCGGGCTGAATTGCATGACGACCGTCCGGCCGGAGAACAGCGCGGGAGAAGCCGGAGGCTCCTTGCCGTGGAGGACCAGCCCCCGGAAGACGAATTGCAGAATCAACGGCCGGAAATGAAAATCCCCGATCTCGATCCGCGCGCCAGTGGCCGCTTCGAGTTTGGCGATGGCCCAGCGCTCAAGACGTTTCTGCGCCCAGGGAGTGCTGGCCACGCCTGCCGCCACAATGATGAGGCAGGCTGCCGCCGCGAGGATTATTAGCGATCTTCGGAAGGTTTTCGACATCACTCGCATCATGGGAATAGGGATCGGATCACTCTATCAAAAGGAGTGAACCTTGACTTGGCGGTTCACCTCGATTTCCTTCAGCCATTCGACCAGGAGCTGGTCCACTTTCTGCTGGACGAGAATTTCACGGATCTGATCTTCGACCTCTCCCAGGCTCGGTGCGGGACCTTTATTACGACGCAGAAATTCAGGCACGAAAGTTCCCTCGTAGTAAGTCTCGATTTCCGGCTGATCGACCCAGGCATTGGGGCGGAGCCGCTGGTCAATCAGACGCAGGCTGCGAACGTGGCGCTGAAGCCGCTCGAGAATTTGTGTTTCACTGAGTCCGGTGGATCGTAGCGCGGCCTCATAGGTCGCAGCGTCGGGATACGAGCGGCGAATCTGTTCGAGCAACTGGGCGACTTGAGCCGCCGAATCGCTGGCGTCTACGCCTTCCGCCTCCGCTTCCAGAACCAACAGAGTCTGCTTCATAAGGCGGTCGCTCGCTTGCTGGAGGTCCTGCTCACCGGGCGGGCCTTCCTGAGGCCTTCCCTCCAGGAAATTTTCGAACCGGAATTCCATTTCCACTTCACCCTCGGTGATGGCGATGTTACCCACCGACGCCACGACGCGATCCAGCGTCTCCGCGGCACGCGACGCGGGCGACAGGAGACCGCAACCCATCGCAACTACCCCGATCAGAGCGCCTAGAAGCTTTGGCCGATACTGAGAAAGAATTGGAATTTGGGTAATTGTCGCACCTCCACTGCTCCCACGGCCGTTCCGTTCTGTTGGATGACCTGATACCGGGGAGCGTTGAAACCGTAGGCCACGTCGAAACGAACTGGGCCCACAGGGGTTCTATAGCGAATCCCTACGCCCGCGGACAAGACATTGAAATCAAGGTCGGTGGGAGAATTCTGAGTGAATTTCAACAGCCGCATGTGTTGCACTTGAGAGTAAACGTTTCCTGAGTCCTGAAAGAGCACGAGTCCCATCCGGTCGCCACCGAACCGGGTGCGCAACTCGAAGGTATTCAGGAAGAGGGCCTGTCCTCCCAGCGGAAAGCCGTCAATCAGATCCCGTGGTCCGGCCTGGTTGATCGAGAAACCGCGGTGAGATTCGCTGCCGCCCATAAACAGGCGCTCCGGCAGAGGGATTACGTTTGTGGAAGTGGTCGGACCAAAAATGGATTCGATGGCCAGGCGCGTATTGCGGGCGAAAATCAAATGGCGATTGATGCGGTAATAGGTCGAGTTCTGTCCGGATAAACGTTCAAAACTCGATTGTGAGCCGAGAGCGCGGAGCGAGACTCCGATGTCGGCCAGTGAATAAGATCCTCGGGTGGCGTCCGTCGGCTCGTCGCGATGGTCATTGGCGTAACTCAGGCCCAGTGTGGCGACGCGGGCGGGACGGCTCAGGATGGGGATCTGCTGCTGCAAGCCCACCTGGACATCGAGTGCTTCCACCTTGCGAAAACTGAAGCGGCCAGCCAGAAACGTGGCCGGACTGAAGCGCTTTTCCAAGCTCAAGATGATTTCTCGCCGCTTGGCGGTGAAGGTCGTGACTTCGCGCGAGCGGTCCGCGAGCGCTGTAATATGGAAACTCAGGTCGCGTCGCGTAGGGAATCGCGGGACGAAATAGCTGATTGCTGCGCCGGTATCGATCGTGGAGAGGCGGCCACGCAGGGACAACGTCTGGGCCCGCCCGCCGACATTCAGGCGCGATACTTCCAGCGAAAGCCGGGGACTGACCTTCAGAACACCTTGCGGCTGTTCGCTCCCCAGGCGTTGAAATTCGATTCCGCCTCCGTATCCGACGGTCCATCGCCGGGCTTCCTCCAAGTTCACCAGCACCGTTTTCCCCGATTCCGCGTTTTGCGGGTCTTCGGTGGCAATCTGGACCTGACTGAACACGCCGAGTCCGGAAAGCTGGCGCTGCGACTTCAGCACGTCGCTCTGACGCAGCGGAACCCCGGCCCGAAGGGTCAGTTCGCGGTGGACCGTTCCCCCGCGCGTGTGCTGCAGGCCGAGGACCGCCACGCGATTGACGAATTTCTGCCGGCCTGGGTCAATCTTGAAACGCACATCGACCTCTTGCGCGGAAGCGGTGGGAGTCGATTGCCAGGTCACCACGGCATCCGGATAGCCGCGGTCGGCGAAGTAGTTGAGTAGTGTTTCGCGGTCTGTCTGCGCATTGGTATCGGAATAGGGTAGGTTCGGTCGGCACAGGAGGTCGGGCCAAACGCCTTCGATTATTTCCTGACCGGCGCCCTCCAGGAAGATCTGATGCACTGCGGTTCGAGGCCCCTCGCGAATCTCGAAGGTCAAGAACAAGTCGCCGCGGTGTCCGGCGTGATCGGGGTCGATGCGCGGTTCGATCTCCGAGGAAGCATAGCCGCGCCTTGCATAGAGGTCCTTCAACTCCTGCGTATCGCGCGCCAGCAGGCTGTCTGTGAAGGCTCCCCGCTCGCGGAAGAAGTCTTTGGGATGAATTGATAGAACCGCTGCGAGTTCGCTTTCGGGGATATGCTCATTACCGTGGAAGGAATAACCCTGAAATAGTCCGAGTTCCCCGAGCTCGGCCTGATAGGTAATCTTGACCGTCTGGGCGTCGTCCGACGTGCTCTTTGCGCCCTTGACCTGGGCAGTGAAGTAGCCCTGCTGTTCGAAGTATTCGCGCAAGGCCTCGGCGCCTCGGGCCACAGCCGCCGCGTCGAGGTTTCCTTCGCGGTAGGCGGGAAGGAGCTCGCGGAGCCGGGATGGAGAAATCTTCGCTCCCTGCACGCGAACAACAACCTGTGGGCCGGCATCGATTTCCACGACTAATTTCTCTGTATTGCCTTGAGAATCGAAATCACGGCTCAAAACCGTAACCGTCGCCTGGGGTTTGCCAAGCTTCAGGTATACCTGATGAATTCTGAAGAGGCCACGTTCGAGCTGCGTCGAGGTCAGATGGGAATGCACCTTCCATCCTGACTTGCTCGTGAGCTGCTGGACGGGAACGTCAAGGTCTCCGTGGAATTCGATGGAGCTCAAGCGGGCCGGCTTCCCCGGTGTGAGACGGAAGTCAATCTCCGCGGCCTGTGTTTCCGGGTCGGGCTGCACTTGGTACGCGACAATGGCACGATAATATCCGTTCTCCTTCAGGACAGAAATCAGGCGATCGCGTGCGGCATTCAAATCGCTTTCCTCGAACCGCTGACCGAGGTGCAGTCGTGAGGCAGTTTCGAGTTCGCCCGGATCGAGAGGATCGGAGACTCCCTCGACGCGGACTGTTCCCACAAAGTAGGCCGCCCGCGCCACGAAGATCACTTCGACGCCGGAATCGAGGGCTTCCGCATCGGCCCTCAGCTCGCGAAAACGTCCCGTAGCAAAAAGGTTTTTTAGGCTTTCCTGAATCTTTCGACGGTCAAGAGGCTCACCGATTTTCTGCGTTATCTGGGCCGCAAACTCGTCCACTGTAAGTTTCGCGTCACAGTCCATCCGAATTCGAACTACGGGCTTTCC
>JBEKUI010000336.1:0-4127 GCA_049515175.1 Terriglobia bacterium | reverse complement strand
CGAGCACATCAAGATTACCGGGCGCGAGGTTATGGAGAAATTACGTCAGGGCAAGCCTCGAATCGAATTGAATCCGGCCACCGGCGGCGGGTCGGCAAGCGCCGGGCTGCAGTCAGGAGAGCACACCATTGTTGTCGGTGTCTGGATGATGGGAGCAGGCGAAGATCTCATCGTAGCGCGGCGCTTGCACGAGGTGCTGCGCGGAGCCACCGTGGGGTCTGCGGCCAGCCATTGAACAAAAAGGAGAAACTCATGCGACGGTTAGTTCTTGCGCTCGTGTTTTCGACAACTGCGGTCGTTGCCCCGGTCTGCGTTCCCCAGACGGATTCACTCCAACCCGTTCGCGTCGGGATTATCGGACTGGATACTTCCCACGTCATCGAGTTCACCCGGATCTTCAACGACCCCGCCGACCCGCAGCACGTCCCGGGCGTCCGCGTGGTGGCGGCGTTCAAGGGCGGCAGCCCGGATATCGAAGCCAGTCGGACTCGGGTTGACAAGTTCACGGCGCAGTTGCAGGAGAAGTGGAAGATTGAAATCGTCAACGACATCCCCACCCTCTGCGGAATGGTCGATGCCGTCTTGCTCGAAAGCGTCGATGGCCGCGTCCATTTGGAGCAGGTGAAACCGGTCTTGGCGGCGCACAAACCGGTCTTCATCGACAAGCCGCTGGCGGCGAGCTACAAGGACGCGAAAGAAATCGCCCGACTCGCGCAAGAAGGCGGCGCGCCCTGGTTCAGTTCTTCTTCCCTGCGCTTCTGGGAGGAGACGGAGCGCTTGAAGAATCCTGCCGGTGCTGGCCGAATCCTCGGTTACAACGTTCACGGGCCCGCTCCCCTCGAACCGCACCACCCCGACCTCATGTGGTACGGAATCCACGCGGTTGAGTTGCTCTACGCACTGATGGGGCCGGGTTGCGATTCGGTAAGCCGGTCGAGCACCGATGGCGAAGATGTGGTCGTCGGCAAGTGGAAAGACGGCCGCCTGGGAGTAATGCGAGGTTTCCGCAACGGCCTGGATGATTATGGAATCACGCTGTTCGGTGAAAAAGCAGTTCTCCACTCGGGACCCCGGCCGGAAACCTATCGTCCCCTTTTGGTCGAGATCGCCAAGTTCTTCCGGACCCGCGTCGCGCCGGTTCGTCCGGAAGAGACACTGGAAATGTTCGCGTTCATGGAAGCGGCGGACGTGAGCAAGGCTCGCGGGGGAGCAGCCGTGTCCCTGAGCGAAATCACCCGGTAGCCGACCACTGGGCTTCAGGAGGAATCGCCATGGAGAATGAAAATCGCAGGGCATTCGTGAAAAAGATGGGGCTGGCGTCGGCGGCGGCTGCGGCGCAGCTCATCAATTTGAATCCTTCCGCTCGGGGCGCGAATGAAAAAGTGGTCCTGGCGCTGATCGGTTGCCGCAACCAGGGCCGAAACGATGCGCTGAGCGCCATCCAGCAAGGCGCGGTGTTCAAGACCTTGTGTGATGTTGACGACGCAATCCTCGCGAAGGTTGGTCCCGAGATCCAGGCTGCCCAGAACAGGGCCGCCGGTTTTGTCAAAGATTTTCGCCACGTGCTCGACGACAAGGACATCGACGGAGTGGTCATCGCCACGCCCGATCATTGGCACGTCATTCCCACGATCCTGGCTTGCCAGGCGGGCAAGGATGTTTACATTGAGAAGCCGCTCTCCCAGACCATTCACGAAGGGCACCTGATGCGCGACGCGGCGCGCAAGTACAATCGCGTTGTCCAAGTCGGGACGCAGCGCCGCAGTGAGGAGCATATCCGCGCGGCGGTAGAGTATGTGGCCTCCGGAAAACTTGGGCAAGTCTGCTTGGTCAAAGCCTGGATCACCCAGGTCCGGGAGAGCATCGGCAATCCGCCGGATGGGACGCCGCCTCCCGGGGCGGATTACGACATGTGGCTCGGCCCGGCGCCGAAACGCCCCTTCAACCCCAACCGGTTTCATTACACGTGGCGTTTTTTCTGGGATTACGGGAACACCGAACTGGGCAACCAGGGTGTTCACATGCTCGACGTAGGAATGTGGGGCATCGAAAGAATGCGCGGGTTGGAGCAGTGTTTGCCCACGCACGTCGCCAACAACAGCGGCATCTACTGGCTGCACGACGCCAAAGAGGTGCCGGACACGCAGGTCGTTACCTATGATTTCGGCGACCTGCTGCTGGTATGGGAAATGCACAGCTTCCAAAATCACCACCCCATTGAAAGAATGGATGCCGGTACGGCGTTCTACGGAACGGACGGAACGCTGCTCGTGGACGGTGACGGCTGGAGCGTGTTGGGCAAGAAGAATGAGGTCGTCGCCAGTGGGAAGTCTTCGGGCGGCTCACACACCGGGAATTTCCTCGAATGCATCAAGAGCCGGAAGCGCCCCAACGCCGACGTCGAGATCGGGCGCCTCAGCACGACGATCTGCCATCTCGGCAACATCTCGTGTCGCCTCGGCCGGGACGTTCACTTTGACCCAAAGACCGAGACCTTCGGCGACGATCAGGAGGCAAGTGCCTACCTCACCAAAGAATATAGGAATCCCTATACGCTCCCGAAGGTCTGATGGAATGCAAACGGCGAGCAGAGGGTGGGTTTGCCTCCGATCAGAGTGCCGCGAAGGGGGGAGGTACATCACTCTCGCTTATGGACCCGGCATTGATGACAGAAGCATCCCAGAAAAATGGCGGTAAATTGTTCATCGCCTGTTCAAAACAGGACGAGTGAGTGCCCGGCGGAAAATAGCTGAGAAACGCAGGTGGTGCGAAAGGGGGGATTCGAACCCCCACCCCTTGCGGGACCAGATCCTAAGTCGGATTCAGGCAAACGTAAGGGAAACTTATCTGGTTGATGCGGAAGGCTTTTCCCTCTGTGGTCAAGAGCGCTTGGGCAACGACTGGCGGACTCTCGGGAGCCCTTCCTTGCCTAAATTTGCCTAAGTGCTGACGGCGACCTGCTGCTCCGGAGGCTACTTAAGTTAGTCTATCTTGTTGACTTTGCAGCACGGGTGACAACGGAAAAGCATGTAAAAGCACGGTCAGAACTGTCAACTTGGCTTCAACTTGGATGCGGAGACATTAGGCTCGGGAACGCCAACTGGTACTCCGCCTGTACTTCCGGCAGTTGGCGTATGGATGCGCCTTGATCGATGCTGCCCACGGCTTGCTCCTACTTTTGAGGTCCAGCCGAACTCTCCGCGCGATATTACGCGTCGCTAATTCCCAAGTCAAAATTTGTCCGGAAAGCGGGGCGGCCCGACGACAGCGGAGGCGAAGGCTGATGACCTTCTAAATTCGGTCTTGTCTCTAGAGCAAAAGTAATCTTCACCTCCCAAATGCTGAAGGGGCACAAGTTGTCTACTCTTTGGATCGTGCCAACAATTAGGGCAGAATGGGCCGTTCTTCTTGTTGTCAACCGTCCTCCAGTACACCTTGCCGTCAAAAGTTAATTGGCTTTCAATGTCCTTGGTACTCTTGAGTTGCTCGTTCTCTGCCCGCAAACGGCGAGCCTCATCTTCAAGATTAAACATTCCGTGTTGCATATTAAAAACTACGTCATAAACTATTTGTAGTTTTTCATCGATATCCGCCTGTTTGCGATCTTTTGCAATCTCCTTAAGCAATCGAAGGGTAGCGAGAGCTACTGAAATTCCGCTCGAAATCGGTTCCATGCTGTTAACCTCCTGGGATTACTTTGTACGCATCATTGTAACGCGAAAGACATTTGATTTCCCTTTGCAGCTCGCTCATTGCCACCTCTAACTGCGATCAGAATAGATCGGTGGAAGTTGAAATTGTGTTGCTGGTTTCAGTCGGTCTTTCGCTGGCGGTAAACGTTAAGGTCCGCCTCGGTCACTTCTTCGGGAGGCACCAGCTTGTAGTGCTTCTCGGATGCAACCCCGACTCCGTTCTCGCCTTCTTCAAACTCGAAAAGTGCCATCACATCGTCGCTCATGAACTGGGCAGCGACCGGCCTGCAAATTAAGGACGGGAACTTGTGGGCGCAAACGGCGAAGTCCTGCTCGATTTGGACGATGCTCAGCCTGTCCGTGCCGCCTTTTGCCTGGATTGGAATCACGTAGTGGGCACCCTTCTTGTCTACCCCCACGTATATTTCGTCCGTC
>JBEKUI010000335.1:0-4133 GCA_049515175.1 Terriglobia bacterium | reverse complement strand
ACTGATTTTGTGAGGTAAGCGGATGACGATAAGGATATCGAGGCACTCTAAGCGCACATTGCCCGCATGCGCCCTAATGCTCTTAGTTCTATTTGTGGCAGTCACCGTAAACCTCGCGTTAGACGGGAAGGAACCCCTGGTTAGAAAGGTTTCTTCCATCCCCGTTCGATCGGTCAGAAAAGCTGTTCTCGAGGACGTGTGCGAAAATGGGCTGGTGCTGCTAAACGCCATTGGAACTCTCGGCGACGAGCCCGACTCGCTCCGGCTGTGGGACCTGCACGCGGGCAAGCTTGCTTTCCAAGTGCCGATGGATGCCTGGATCAAAGAAGCGTCTGCACTTAACAAAGCGGGCCTTCCGTCGGAGGGAGGGCCTTTCAGATGCCTAAATGGGGAGAAGCGCGTGATCGCTATGCAGGGCATGTACTTGGTGCTGATCGACATCGGAAGGCAGACAGAGTTGACTCGTGTGCTCGCTTCGAAAGACCTAAATGACCCTGCGTCTCCATTAGACCATGTGATGTGGCACGTTACGCAGAGAACAATGGACGTCAACCCCAAGGACGGCTTGATTGCCGCTGCGTTTAATCGGGGATTGAAGCCGCGAGTCTTCGTTTACACGGCGGATTTGCTTAGGGTCGTGAATTGGTGGGAATTACCTCGCTACATGGAAGACATCCGCTGGTCGCCCGACGGCCAAAAGCTGGCCGTGCTCTATTCCGGCGGTTTCGACGCAAAAGGAGAGTTTGTGGGGGCAAGTCCTGATTTCAAGCTCCCAAGCATACCCGACGTGGAGATCTTCGACGCCTCTTCCGGGAAATCTCTTCTCAGGTTTTTCAGCGGTGACCTTGAAGCCAGAGTTGCCTTCTCCTCCGATGGCTCCCGGCTTTATACCATCAGCTTGACAAAGTATAACAGAGGCACATGGAAGGATCGCGCTATCCGACTCTTCTCTGCTGCAGATGGAACCCTCGTCCGAACCTTAGAGGTACCTCCTTACGGGGTGCGGAACAACTTCTCCCTGTCGCCGAATGGGAGGCTAATCGTCGCCGACGCCAGCACGCCCGTCTCCAAGTTCTTCCTCAGAGAGATGATCGCCGACACGTTCTCGACGGAGAAGGTCGCCCGATTCGTGATCCTCGATGCTGAGACCGGGAACCTGCTCTTCGAGCACCACGAGAAGGCGCCGGGCCGAGCGTGGGGAGTTTTTCCAATGCGGTTTGGGTTTTCACCTGACGGAAAGCAGCTCTTAGTCGACGTGAATCATGCCGGCTTTGGGGATAATGCCCAGGTTGATGTTTTTTCCGTAGAGAGCCTCTACTGAATTGCCGGGAAGGCACAGAGGGCGGCCCTGCGCGACACGCTTTACACCACGCGATCCATGATTGACCGCTCCACGCTCGCGGGTGGCGCATATATGCCGTTCTGCGGCATGTGTGCGATTAACGGAATGCTCTCCGGCACCTCGGTGGAATGGGCAAGCCATGATGCGCCAGCTCAATCATCCAGAACGGCGAGGCCCGCAGGCTTTCTCGCGGGTGGCGCATACCCGTCAGGCGACGGACGCCTTTTGCGATGTGTGCGATCAAGGCGGACACAGGCTGGGGCCGCGGGGGTTAGCGCGGCAGGGAAATGCGGAAGGTGGTGCCGCGGTTCAGTTCGCTCGAGAAATCGATCGAGCCGTTGTGGAGCTGGACGATGCGATAAGCCAGGGCGAGGCCTATGCCGGTACCGCCGGGCTTGGTAGTGAAGCACAGGGTGAAGATCTTGGGCCGCGCCTCGGGCGGGATGCCGGTGCCTTGGTCAGCGATTTCAAGTTCCAGCCGATGAGGAAAGGCGCGCGGCGTGACGCGCAGCTCGCCTCCCGAGGGCATGGCCTGGCAGCCATTCAAGACCAGATTGAGCAGGGCCTGCTTGATAAGGTCCCGGTCAACGACCAGCCGGGGAAGCGTCCCATTCGGTTCAAAGATGAGGCGAACCTGGCTGGAGCTTGCCTGCGGCTCAGCCAGCGTGAAGACGTCGCGGACCAGAGTTTCGACGTCGGTTTCGGCAGGGCGCAATTCGATGGGACGCGTGAAGTCAAGAAACGTCTTCACCACGCGGTCCAAGCGGCGAATCTCCTCGCTCAGGATGTCGAGCTGGGGTTTGACTCTCTCGCCTTGTCCCGCGAGCTTGGCCTTGAGCAATTCCAATTGCAGCACCATGGCGTTCAAGGGGTTCTTCACTTCGTGCGCCATGCCGGAGGTGAGGCGGCCCAAGGCGGCGAGCTTGGTGGTGATGTCGATCTGGTTCTCCAGGCGGGCGCGCGTCGAGGCGTCGCGCAAGGTCACCAGGCATCCGACCTGCTGGCCTTCGTCCTCGATGAACTGTAGGCTCACGGCCACCCGCGGGATGTTTGCGTCATCTCCCAGCTCGACCGTCTGCGCGACGAGGGGCTGGCGGGCGCGGAAAGCCGCGAGGATTTGCCGCTCCAGCGGATTGTTGGCGGCAAAGACTTCCTCCGCGGCGGGGTGCGCGCCGAGATTGGGCGCCTGCCGGAGGAATTGCAGAGCGACGGGAGTGGCCAGCACCAAGCGATCCTGCTTGTCGAAGAGGAGCAAACCGTCCGTGAGCTGGGCAACCAGCTGGTCAAGATTCTCTTTCAGGGCGACAAAGGCGGCCTTTTCTCCTCGCATCTGTTCGCCGAGAAGACTCAATTTGGAGGAGAGCACGCCCCACTCGTCGGTGCGGTCAAGCGGCAAGCCCTGCGCGGATTCACCGCGCGCTATCCGGTCCACGCCGCGCGAAATGGTCTCGAGTGGCCGCAGCAGGCGGAAGGAAAGAATGCCGGCTGAAAGCGTGGCGAAGAGTACGGCCAGCGCGGAGAGGGCGAAGGCCCGGGTCAGGGCGGGCGTGATCTGGGTGCGCAGGAAGAGCGTGGAGACTCCGACGCGCACGTCGCCGAGCGGCCGGTCGCCGATATCCAGGGGCAGGGAAATCTCGTAGATCAGCGGCGGGCCGTAGATCACGCGCAACTGCCGAGCCACCGGGGCGCGCACTAGATCATGGAAAGCGGGTGCCGGGGGGAAGGTCTTCCCCACCGCCTCGGGGTTGCTGTGAACCGCCGCTCGATGCTCGGGGCTGGTGATGGCGACATAATAGATGGTGGTCGAATAGCCGACCGCCGATTCCATCACTGAGGCGAGTCCGCGGTCGGCGGCGAGGTGGCTTTGCACGAAAATGCGCACTGCTTCCGGGTCGTTGGGATCGATGTCGGCGGGCAGGCGGGCTTCCGCCAGGGCGTGGCGCGCCTGATTGTAAGTTTCGTTCGCGACGTACTGGCCGTGGCTTTCGATTTCCGAAAGCCCTTGGCGCGTCAGGCTGGCGACGTAGAGCGCAGAGACCGCCAGAACGACGATCAGGACCAGCACGGAAATCAGCGCCGTGAGCTTAGCTTTAAGGCTGAGCCTCATATTCCTTTAGCTTGTTGTGAAGGGTCTTCAGACTGATGCCGAGCAGTTCCGCCGCGCGCGTTTTGTTGTTTTCGGTGGAGGCGAGAGTCGCGAAAATCAGCCGGCGCTCAGCCTCCGCCACCGTCATGCCGGAACGGAGGCGAAGCTGGTCGTCGGGACCGGTTGCCACAGGGCGGCCGAAATCGGGTGAGATGTCGCGTCCGGTTAGCACCTCGCGGGTGCAAATGACCACGGCGCGTTCCAGCACGTTGCGGAGTTCGCGCGCGTTACCCGGCCACGAGTAGCGTCGGAAGGACTCCCGCACTTCATCGCTGATGCCACTCACGGCGCGGCGGTGCTTTTGGTTCAGCTCTTCCAGCAAGGCCGGCACCAGGTCGTCGAGATCGTCCATGCGGTCGCGCAGGGGCGGGATGTTGATGCGCACGACGTTCAGGCGGAAATAGAGGTCGTTGCGAAGCTCACCTTTCGCGACCGCGTCTTCGGGGACTTTGTTGGTGGAGGCGAGCACGCGTACGTCCACTGAGATTTCGCTCTTGCTCCCCAGGCGGCGCACCCGCGAGTCTTCCAGCACGCGTAGCAGCTTGGCTTGCGTCGCGAAGGGCATCTCGCCGATTTCGTCGAGGAGCAGCGTGCCGCCGTCGGCCAGCTCGAAGCACCCCAGACGGCGCTCGACGGCCCCGGTGA
>JBEKUI010000334.1:0-4134 GCA_049515175.1 Terriglobia bacterium | reverse complement strand
AGGACCAGTATTCCTTTTTCCCCCGCTTTACGGATCACCCAATCCGCGTGCTCAAAATATTTCTCATTCGGAGTGCTAAAGTCGCCTTTCACCAGGAAAGGTCCTTCGCCGTACCGATTCTTGGGTCCGTTCCACTTATGCTCGATGAGATTTACGATGATGGTGTTGAATCCCTTACGGCGCCGGTTTTCAAGATACTGTTCGGCCTCCTCCTTGGTTACGCCTACGATCAGCGACCAGGCGGAATCCCCCTGCATCAGAAACGGATGATTGTTCCGATCGACAAAATACCGGTGGGTCGGGCCGATCTTGAGCGGATAGGGGCCATCGGCCGCGTGAAGCCCGGCGGCGATACAAGCAAAAAGGATCAAAATCGAGGCGATACATCTGCTTAGACTATTAATCATTGTACGTTTCTCCTTCTCCAAGCCCAGCCCGCCTAGCGGCATCTATAAGCCCCAGGCCAGGAGTTCATCTTTCCCCCGCTACGAGCCGTTCCCACGACTTTCGAAACATCCGAGCAGGGCAAGTGCAGCCGGGCCCCATAGCGCCGCTATTTCGGGACCAGATCGCGTCGTGCGGCGGCGACAACCTCGTCCAGCGCGCGCGCCAACTCGGGTGATATGGGTTCCGGTACGTGGGTCCGCAGAATCTCGTCGCGGCGCTCCCGCACCCGCTGCTCGGTCCCGATCGCTCCCGCGTCCAGCCATTGCTGGTAGTACCGACGGTCCAGCAGGGTGGGGAACCAGAGTTCCTTCCGGAAATGCCGAAGCGTATGTTCACGGTCGATAAAGCGCCCTCCAGGGCCGACCGCAACGATCTCTTCCAGCGCCAAGGTCTCCTCGCTGACCTCGACTTCACGCATCACGCTCTCGACAAAGGAAATCACCTCATGCTGAAAGAGGAGTATGTCTAGGGAGGCGGCCTGGTCCACGCCACTGATCCCCATGTGCCCGAAGTGGTCAGCTCCGGCGGCCGCCGAAACCATCAACGTGATCCCTGCCTCTAACCCCGCCTGCGCGTCGACACGCTTCGAGTCAGTAAAGCCCGTGTTGACCTCGACAGGGAAGCCGTAGAACTTCCCCATCTGCGTCACCGCCACACCGAGGAGGGCTTGCTCGGGACCGGCGAAGATCAACTGCGTGGTTTTCATGTCAAAGGCGTGACACACGCCGGAGTAACACACCGGCATGCCGGCGCGAACCAACTGCGTGACGCAAATGCCAGCCAGTACTTCCGCATTCTCCTGAGCGACGGTAGCTGCGATCGTGGCCGGAGCCGAGATGCCCATCTGCGCCATGGGCCCCACCTGAACCGGCAAATTCAATCGTGAAGCTTCAAACAGTATGTCAATCTCATCAGAGTGATACCGTAGCGGGCTCATGGGTTCGAACAAAAGAAGGCACGGCGGATACTGGGCCGCGCTTTCCGCATTGCCGCGCAAGGCGATCATCATCTCCACCAGGTACTTCGTCGCGCCGCTGTTGAAAAACCAGAAGATGATGGGCTTCGTGGTGTTCTTGAGCGCCATGGCCATCACTTCGACCGGGCGGTAGCGGACGTCGATTTCATGCGGATCCGCCATGGCCCCAACCCAGTTGATATAGGGGAGGGCATCGCTGAAACGGACCCCCGTGGCAACGTCCGCCAGGGTCGACCATCTTCGGGGTTGGCACAGATCATCCAGCCACGATGCTTCTCCGCCAATGCTGCAATGGTTGCGTTTGCCATAGCCGAACTCGGCCTTGCGCGAGAGGTCCCGGCCGTAAAGCGTGAAGCGCTTTTCCGCCTTATTCACCAATCTCATGACGAGATCGGGCGGGATCTTCACAAGCTGCTTTTGCCGGTCCACCACCGCGCCAGCATCGGCGAACCTGCTCAACATTCCCTCGTGCGGTATCATCACGCCAGCCCTCTCCAGGATGGCCAGAGAAGTCTCATGGATGCGCTGGATCTGCTCATCGGTGAGAACGCGTATTAACATAATTGTCCTCCTTCAATACTACTAGGTTAATTAATTCATGGCGGCCTGGGCGGCGTCTGGAACGGCGCCAGCCACAAAGCCACACGCTTGGAAGGCTCGCCATTGTTGCTGGCAGCGATGCTCGGAAGGCCGCCGGCCTTGCCGTTGTGCTCTCCAGCACCCCTCTACGTCGAAACCAGTGCAACGCCGATGAGTGCGCATGCAACACCGCAGCCCTGCACCAAAGTTATTGATTCGTGGAGGAGGAACGGTGCGAGCACCACGACCACCAGTGGGTACATCGCCGAAATGGGTATCACGATGGAAGCTCTCCCTCCGCACCTCAATGCCGCATAAAGTCCGCATGAGCCCAGAGTGCTTAGAAATCCGCTCAGTAATCCCCAGATAATGTTCTGCGTTGAGTAGTGGAACAGCACCTTTCCCGGGTAGAGGAAAGGCTGAAGCAAAAGGTACCCGACAACCAGCCAGATCATCGCGGACTCGGCCGAGATGTGGTTGGTGGTGAGCTTCTGGAAGATTCCACAAGCGCCCCAGAACACCAGGACGACCAGCGCGAACCAGAACCACGGAGCAATGTGCATGTTTCGATGCCAGCCTAAAGAGAGAATAGAATGAGGGCGCCCCCCACGAACACTAGCCCCGCCATTTGAACCCAGGTTAGGTGTTCGCGGAGAATCAATACAGCCATAATAACCGTGACCATTGGATAGAGAGAGATTACCGCCGTGATGACGCTGGTATTCCCTCCCGTGCCGTAGGCCGCGAAGAGGGCCACGGTACCCAGCCCGGCGACAATTCCCGACGCAGTCCCATAAGCGATCCCTTTGACGTTCTTCTCGAGCCGGAAGTGCCTGACAGGCAGCAACACCAATAGGATGGGCAGCGACCCGATCGTGAAAAGGAATTGCATCGCGGGCGCAGGGATTTCGCGCGCCCCAAGCTTGGAGGCAATCATGAAGGGCCCCCACAGTACCACGCATAGAATCGAGTACCAGAACCAACGAGCCCTCAGAGTGTCCTTTACAGCCATACTGGGGATCCCTACGTCGGGGTTCGTGTTGTCGCCGAGATGGCGCTTCGTCAGTCAGTACGGGGCAGCAACCCCCCTGTCAGGGTGAGGGGACCGCCCAAACCCGAACAAGGCCTTTCTCCGTGCGCTCCAAGGCTTGCGGCCGCTCATCTCCCGCGACGACGCCCTGGCGACTCCCTTAGGCTGCCCCGAGCCTGCGGGCCAGACCGACCGCACCGCTGGCGTTGTCGCTGTAACCGTCGGCACCAATCTCATCGGCGAATTGCTGTGTCACGGGCGCGCCACCGATGAAGACTTTCACCTGCTCCCGGACGCCGGCCTTCTTTAGTTCCTCGATAGTCGTCCGCATCGAAGGCATGGTTGTGGTCAAGAGAGCCGAAAGGGCTAGGAAACCAGGTTTCTGTTCCTTAATTATCGCGATGAACTTTTCTGGCGGCACGTCCACGCCCAAGTCGATGATTTCGAATCCAGCACCTTCCAACAGCGAAGCGACGAGGTTCTTCCCGATGTCATGCAGGTCGCCCTTTACAGTCCCGATCACGACGCGCCCGGCGGGTTTGGCCCCTTTGGCAGCCAGCATGGGGCGCATCAACTCAAGCGCAGTTTTCATGGCGCGGGCGGAAATCAGAAGTTCCGGCACGTAACAGTCGCCCGTTTCAAACTCGCGTCCCCTTTCGTCCATGGCGGGAATCATGTACGTGTTGACGAGTTCTTCCGGGTCGGCGTTCTGCGCGAGTGCCTCCTTGGTAATTGCAACCGCAGCCTTGACGTCGCCCTTCAGGATAGCGTCCTTCAGTTTGCTGAAATCAGTCATTTCTCCTCCGTTCAGAGATCACCCATCTCTCAAGAACCGTCTTCCCTGTGCACAGCCGTCAGTAAGCCGGCGCAGGGGTCTACTTCCTTCCGAAGCGTATGTTCCCTACATTATTTTCAGGAGCAGGGCCCAGTCGCCACTGTCGGGCGTTGGAGGCGAAGTCCATTTGGGTCCTTCTGCTTTTGAAATAGGAATCCACTTCCCGTTGCGCGGATTGAACCAGGAGGCCTGGTAGGATCCTGGCCCCAGGTTCACGGTTACCGTAGCCCGGAACGGCAAGTACACGGCGTAAAGCTTTCCCATTTC
>JBEKUI010000333.1:0-4183 GCA_049515175.1 Terriglobia bacterium | reverse complement strand
GCACGCCGCGCAAATCTTCCGGCAGGCTGGCGATGAGTTTTGCGAGGAGCGCGGTCATTTGTTCCTGCGCAGCGATTTCATCGGGCGATGCCCCTTGCGCCCGGAGTTGCCGCACGCTCTCCGCCGCCTCTTCGAGCCCCACTTCCGGGTTTCTCTTTCGGCGGTCGAGCGCCACGCGCCATGCCGTTCGCGCCAGCCAGGCGCGCCGGTCGCGAATCTCGCTCCAATGCTTGCGGTGGCGCCAAAAGCGCAAGTAAGTTTCCTGGGCAGCATCTTCGGCGTCGTGATGATTGCGCAGTGCGGCGAACGCAACCTTGTAAACCGTCCGGCCGTGCTCGCGGACCGCGGATTCGAGTTCGTCCTGGGCGGCTTCCATGATGGTTGCGCGCTCGCTCCAGACCGCCTGCCCCGGGTCGACCATCCCCGCCCTCATCACCTAAGACCGCCGCAAACGGGCTTCCGTTCAACTTTCTTTGAACGCGCAATAGTAGCTCACAAGCGAATGGGTTGCCGAGGTATGACGAGACACGGTCCCGAGGCGGGGGCAACTGGGGTCTGTGGCGGCGCTCTATGAGCGCCGGCTTTTGCATGAAGGAGAGCCGGCGGTCAGAGACCGCCGCTACAGCGGGCGGTTCGTGAACCGCCCCTACTTGGGCTGCGGCTGTTGGGTGGTCTGCTTCTTCTTGAAGAGTCCGCCCAGGCCCTGGACCAAGTTGGCGGGAGACTGCTGCCCCGTCTGACCTTGCTGCGTGCCGGCCTGCTGGCCGCCGCCCAGGAGGCCCTGCAGTCCGGTCATCTGCTGCTTCGAGCCCAGAGATTTGACCTTGAACTGCGGATTCTGGAACGTCCCGCCAATCGTGAAGGGAAAGGTCAGCTTGCTGTCCGCGTACGTGGCACCGGAGAGGCCACCGAGAAGGGCTGTCAGGGGATTTTGTGCAGCGGCGAGCTTGGCGGTGCCGTCATAAGCCAGGCTGCCTTCGCCAGCGATGGCCATGACCCCTGCCCCGTCCACATCAACGCCGTTGCCAACAATTGCTACCTTGTTGCTGGCGATCTTCCCGTCGGCGATATTCAGGTCGCTGGACATCGATTTGAACGAAGACGGATCGCCCGAGCCCGGGCCCAAGCTGCTCAAGCGAGCAAGCATCATCAGGTTTTTGTTGAGTTGCAGGCTGGGAAGCTGGCCGTCCTTGACGCTGACCTGGCCCGTTCCCCTCATGCCGGCAAGGGGATCGGGGGAGTGAACGACCACCCCGTTGAGCTTCATGTTGCCATCCAGCTTGCCGGTCATCTTCCCGCGCGCGCCGGGGAGAGCTTCGAGCAGGCTAGCGACGTCCACACCGCTAAGGCGGGCGTTGGTCGCGTAGCGCGGGCTGGCACCGCCGAAATCACACGACAAATTGCCGCTGGCCCGGCCCCCATAGAAATCGAAAGTCAAATCATCAAAGTAGATCTGCTTGGGGAAGAGGCGGATTTTGGTCTTGACGGAAGTGGCCTTGAGCGTCCCGAAGCTCAGTGAGTCAGCGCGCAACGTGCCCTGGGCCGCGGGCCTGGCAGCGGCAGGAGCTGCGTAAACAAGCGCCGGCCCCCAAATGGTGGAGGCAGAATTCCGGGTCGGGTCAGACCGAGGTATTACGGAGGAGGCCGATTCACTGGCGAATGCGTTAAGGTCCACGTCTTCGAGGTTGATGGAAATCCCGTTCCCTTCAAAAAAGTTTGGGCCGGGGCGGCCGGAGGCAAGAAGATTCGTCCCCGCGATATCCCCATCCTTGATGCTAGCCTTCGGAATCACCCCCAGCGTGAAGGCCGAAGGATCGTTGGCGGCTGACTTGACTTCTTTCCCCGTCTTGGGCGGGCTTTCGAAATTCCACTTGCCACGGGCATCAGAAAGCAGGCGGATGACAGGCCGGTCGAGTTCGAGCGACTGGATGACGACGCGCCGGTCGAGCAGGGCGCGGGCATCAACCACCGCATAGATTCGTTCCGCTTTGACCAGATAACCTTTGGGGAATCCGGGAGGATTGCCCAGCGCAAAGCCATCCACTCGAATCGACACGGAGGGAAAGAGCGTGAGCTGGATCTTCCCAATCTCCGCTGGCTTGCCGGTTTCCTCCTGAATGTGTGCAATGACTTGCGGGCGATAGCGATTGAGGTCAATGAGCAGCGGGACGACTATGACCAACACGGCCACGATAGCCACAAGAAACACAATGACGCCGAGGGCGATCTTCTTTCCTTTGGACATCGCTTTCCTCCCTCGATGAGTTGAGGTCCGTTTCCCAGGTGGCGGGATTGCTGCGCCGCCGCTCCGATTTTACCCCAGGCGGCGAAGAACCGCACCCTGGCGATGGGACTCCGGGCCGGGTGACGCCGCTAGCTCGTCTACCCGAACTCCCTGTTCTGTGGGACGTGGAGGGGAGAGCATAGTCCCGCTCAGTGCGGCCTCCGCCGCGCCAATTTCGGGGGATTACTGAGGTGGATTGCGAGTGAGCTTGGCGGAGTAATACCCAAAGAAGGGTTTCCCTGGCGGGGCAACCTGAACCGTTTCTATGAGCTCGTTCGATCCCGTGCGCTGGATCTGGCGGCGAAAGAGCCATCCCGGGGGCGGCTGCTCACCGCCTTCTGGGCTGAAGGATATTTCACCTCCGTCCAGCGTCACGCCGTAGCGCGTCACGACGCCGGTGTCGGAAAAAAGACGCAGGACGAATTCCGTGCCGGAGCGGTCAGCGTTGAGAACTCCCAGCCACGTCTCTTTCGTCGCCGGCAGTGTCGTCGTGGCGGAAAGTGACAGCTGCCCGCGGAAGACCATCAAGCGCTTGTCCAGGTCGAATGAGACTGCAAGGCTGATTTCACCCGGAGGACTTTGCTCGATGGTGCGGCCCTTCCAAGTTCCCGCCAGCCATTCGAGTGCCGAGAAATCTGGTTTGGGCGGCAACGGGATGCGATGGACAATCGGCGGATTCTCTTTCCCGGAAGCCGGAGCGCCGGTCAACACAACCAGAAGCAGGAAGCCAAAAGGACGCATTCTGAGTTAGCTTTCGCGCAGGTCAAGCCGGGTGTGGTTCCGGGGAACCCGGCAATTGTCGTGAGCGCACTCGACCCTCGTCCGACGCGTGCCAGACGTCAAGCAGGCTAAGAGGCACTGTCCGCGACCAGTCCCTGATCCCGAATCATATGCACGAGCAGCCGGAGCATGTCGGTCGTACTTACAATGCCGACCAATTCGCTATTCTCAACGACCGGCAGACACCCGAAGCGGCGGGTATAGAGGAGGTTCGCTGCCATGAAGACCGGCTGGTCGGGACGCACCGTGACAGGATCGCGGGTCATTGCCCGGGACACGGGAGTGTTCTCCAGAATCTGGTTATACTCCTCCGCGCTGACCCCGCTCAGAGTTGAGGGCGTATGCTGCCGCACATCGTGCTCGGTGACTACACCCACCAGCTGCTTACCGTGCAGGACGGGGAGGTGGCGGAACGTCGAGCGAACAAAGACTAGCCGCGCGTCCAGCAGGCTGTCCGTGTCCTGGAGAGAAGTCACTTCGGTGGTCATGAAGTCTCGCACTAACATGCGGCTCTCCATTCTCGCGCCTGAGTCCCCGAGGCGCTCTTAGGGCTCTTCCCTGGGCGGTCTCATCCTCGCCGACCAACGGTCGGGCGGAAACGTCATCTCCCAGAAGTTCTCGTCGTCGATAATCTCGAAACCCAGCTCGAAGCCGTTGGCGGTAAGCTTGCTCGATGTCCAGGCCACGTGCGCCCTGGCGGTTCGCTCCCCGTTCCGAATTCGAATTTCCAGCGTGTCGCCGACGGTGAAATTCTGCCGCGTGCGCACCATCCCTCCGTGCTGGCTGACCGTGACGGTTTCGACCGATTCCCAATCGGTTTCCGGTGATTCTTCGGCCACGTTGATGATCAACGGAACCCGCAGGAGAATCCGGGTGCTGCGGCGACGTGATGATTTGTCTTCGGAGGCAGCCATCGGCGTTAACCGGGTGACACGCACGCCTCCCGGATAACGCGCATCATACCACAAAGCCCGCGCAGCGTCGCGGGCAGGCGTTGCCATCCGGCGGTCTGGATCCCGGGGCCAGAATTCCGGAGTTCATCCTCGGCCGCTGAGGGGGCGGCTGAAGGTCGCCGCCGCGCCGCCCTGCGGGTTGCGTTGACGGGAGTGGGCCGGCACG
>JBEKUI010000332.1:0-4190 GCA_049515175.1 Terriglobia bacterium | reverse complement strand
AGAGTATACAACCATTTGTCCCCAACCGCGCCCTCTCGGTGCATTCCCCATCTGAGGGATGGCCGGAACGACTCTCTTCTGCCATCCCCATGGCCTGGACGCCTGCACTCATCGCGTCCTCTATCAGCGCAGCGCTCCTCCACGGGCAGACTTACGGTAATTTTCAGAGTATATTGACAGGGTTTTTGACGAGCCGGAATCGCGCGCCCGGACCCCCTGGGCAGGCGTGACGTTTCCGGCCACGCTTCTTCGAAGCGAGGGCGGTGAAATGCACTCATCAAACCTTCCGGTATTCAAAGGTCGTTTCATTCTGGTGCGCTGGGCGCGCATGTTGTATGCGCGGCACACGGGGCGCCGGCACCTGACCCGATTCGGCCTGCTTCTCGCCGCCTTTTGTCTTCTGCCCGCTGCTTGCGGCTTCTCCCAGGAGTCGGCGCGCGGCAAGGCAGAGGTGTGGGGAAGCTTGCAGGTCAGCGTGATCGACCATGACACGGGCAAATCAACGGCGGCGCGCTGCTACCTGACCGATCCCACCGACCAGTTTTGGTCGCCGGTGGGGGCGATCAACTACATCAAGCCGCCGGAACGGAACTTCATCACCACGGGCGAGTTCAAGATCGCTCTGCCGCCGCGCGTGTACAAGCTCGTCGTCGAGCGCGGGCCGGAGTATCGCGCCGCGACGCGCGAGATTGAGATTCGGTCGGGCGAAGCGCGGGAAGAGAAAATCGAGCTGACGCGCTGGACGAACCTCAACGCGCGCGGGTGGTATTCGGGCGATCTGCACAACCATCGCGACGTCGGCGAGATGGCGCAGCATCTGCTCGCCGAAGACTTGAACCTCGCCCCCACGCTCAGTGAATGGGTTTGGGAGGACAGCCACATTTCTCGCGCGCCGAAGGTCAAACCTTCGGAAGCGATTCGTCAAGTGGACGCGACGCACGTCTATTCGGTGGTTGACACCGAAATCGAACGTCTGCGCGAGGGCCCGGGCGCCGTCGATCTGGTGGGGCTCACTACTCCGGTGAGCTTCGGCGGCTATCGCCTTTTTCCGCCCAGCAGCGTTTTCGCGCAGGCGGCGCACGCGCAGGGCGGCTGGGTGGACGCAGAGAAGATCACCTGGCGCGACGGCGCCGCGCTCGTGGCGCTGGGCGAGGCGGACTTCGCCGGCGTCGTGCACAATCACTTCAACCGTCACGGCGTAGACGTCGACACCAGCGCGTGGGGAATGATTCCCAAAGGGAAGCCCGAGTACGAATCGCCGCTCGGCATGGCGCTGTGGACGATGGAAGTGTACTACCGCTTTCTCAATTGTGGATTCAAACTGCCCGTGTCGGCGGGGAGCGCCTCGGGTGTGAAGCCCAGCCCGCTGGGGTTCAATCGCGTTTACGTTCACTTGAAAGAGAAGTTCGGATATGGGCCGTGGTTCCGCGCCCTCAAGGCGGGTCGGAGCTTTGCCACCAACGGGCCGATGCTCTTCCTCACGGTCAATGGCCGCGAGCCGGGGGAAACTTTGCAGATTCCCGCCGGGGCAGGGAAGGCGGCACGCAAGGTCACGGTCCATGTGGAAGCGAGCAGCGCCGGAGAACTCGACAAGCTGGAAATCGTCTGGAAGGGGCAGGTGATTAAATCCATCGCCGCGCCGGGTGCTGCTTCGACGCTCGCCGCCGACGCGGAGATCGACGCCAATGAGACCGGCTGGGTCGCGGCGCGGACGTTCGAGAAATCGTCGCCCAGCATCCGCTTCGCGCAGACGAGTCCCGTATACCTGCAGGTGGGCGCGACGCGTGGGATCGTCGCCGAGGATGTCAAGTTTTTCTTGAATTGGCTCGATCGCGAAACGGAGTTCTACACGAAGCAGCCTGGCTTCAAGACCGAATCCGATCGGAAGGCGATGCTCGACTTCTTCCGCCAAGCGCGGGCCGTCTATGCGCGGTTGTTGGTGCCCACGAAGTAAAGGCTTTTTCCATTTCGTGTAGGGCTTACGCGAAACGGGAGAAAGCCGCGGAAAAAGCTGCCGAGCAGGTCGCTCCGCCAAAGCAATAGCTCGTCTGCGCGGCGATCAAGAACGTGTAGCGCGGAGTTTTCTTGTAACTCCGCGCTAATCGTTCGATGATTCAAGAAAGAGTGGCAGACTTCAGCAAGAACTCTGCGCCGGCTGTTCTGGCTAGACGTTCGCCTTGTTGTGGCACTGCATGCACATCGTGGGCGCTTTCTTGCCCCCGGCATTCATCTTGAGGTGGCAGTCGATGCAAGTGCCGGACTTGGCAGTTGGGTTGTGGAACGCTCCCTGCGTGGCCGTTTTCATTCCCGGCTGTGGCGGCTTGGTGTGACAATCGCGGCAAGCCTGCTGCGGCGCTGTGGCGGCCTTCTCGGGCTTGGCCGGGTGGTGGCAAGTCTCGCATTTATTTCCGGCGGTTTCCACGTGCGCCTTGTGTGGGAACTTGACCCCGCCCATGGGGTTGCCTTTCAGAATTAGGATGTCCGCCGGCGCGGCTTGATCCGCTGCCCCCGCAGCGAGCGTGATGCCAAGAAGGGCAAAAGACGCCGCCAGCAAAACAACGACAAAACGTTTCCGCATGATACCTCCGTAGATTTAGATGACGATTCGAAGCGCGGCGAGGGGGAGGACAAATTGACGTCCACGCGCAGCATATGTGTCGAAGAATTGTATACCCCGGCTCGAACCCTTCGTCAAGAGGCTTCGCTCAGCACCCCGAGCCTACCGAAGGGTCACTCGTTTCTGGTCTTAGGGCCGGAAATTCATGCCGCGCAGGCAGGACTGGTGGCGGGGCGCGAAGCGTCCTCTGTCAACTGTCCACTATTCACTGTTCACTTCGTCTACCAGCGGAAATTCTCCACCAGCATGATGTGGCTCGCCTCGATGTCCACTTGCGCGTAGAGAATCCAGCGGCCATCCGGGGAGACGCTGAACCCAGGGCCGTAAAAGACGGGATCTCTCTCGGGCGTGGCGACCTTGGTCACCTTGCGCGTGGCGAAGCTGAAGAACTCAATGGCCCGCGTTCTGGTATTGTAGTAATAAATGCCGTCCTGAGTCAGACCCCAATACCCCCATAGTCCGGCCGCAAGTTGTTCAAGGACGAGGGTTTCCTCACCGCCTTCCACGGGCACCTTCCACAGCCCAGGTACCGTGCGGCCTTTTGCGTAGTAAAGGGTTTTGCCGTCGTAAGACTCGAAAGCAGCGAAGCCGCCTCCCTTCGTCACCTGCACGGCCTTGCCTCCTTGGGCTGGCATCTTCCACACTTGGAAGTTGCCTGTGCGGTTAGAAGCGAAGTAAATCCATCGGCCATCTCTTGACCAGCTCGGTGTCACATCCTGCGACTTCTCGCTGGTCAAGCGCCGTGGCGGGCCACCTTCCACGCTCACCACGTAGATGTCGTAGTTACCTCCCGCGTCACAGTCGAAGACCACCTGCCGTCCATCGGGAGACCAGCGCGGCGTGCCCGCCTCGGGGCCACCGAAATTGGTCAACTGGACGGGCCTAGACCCGTCGCTCTCGGAGGCCCAGATCTCGCTGCCGTTGCCCGTGCGGAACGACCCGAAGACGATCCTCTTCCCGTCCGGGGAGAACTGCTGAGCCCCTTGGTCTTCTGTCGAGGCAATCAGCTTAGTGGGTGGCTTGGCACGGCCCGGCCCTCTGGGTACTTCAAACCGCCAGATGTCGATGTTTCCGGACCCCGTTACGTAAGCGAGACGTCGCCCATCGCGAGAGAGCGCAGGCAAGTAGGCATTTTCTCTGCCCACGGGGAGCTGTTCAGCCTCGCCTCCCGCCACGGAGATCTTCCACAGCCCGGCGGTGCCTCCTCTCGCTGATGAATAGATAAGGTGCGCGCCGTCGGGGGCCCAGATAAGTCCCCCCATGTGGACGTTGTCGTATGTCAGCCGCCTCGGTTCTCCACCCGTAGCAGAAACAAGACACACATCCTGCGGGCCGTTGGTGAATTCACGAAGGAAGGCAAGAGTTCGTCCGTCGGGAGAGAAACGAGGACAGCAATCCCCGTTTTCCTCTGAGGGGGCCGGAGAAGTCACCGCACGCTTGTCTAAGGTCTCGACCGAGAGGACAGAAATCCCCACGAGCTTTTCGCCCGGCATGTTCTCGCAGAATGCCAGAAACTTCCCATCCGGCGACCAGCCGAGCCGCTCATAGTCCGAAAGGCCTCCCCGGCGCGGCG
>JBEKUI010000331.1:0-4191 GCA_049515175.1 Terriglobia bacterium | reverse complement strand
CGTGGGAACGGAGAGCAGCCCGACGACTCCCTGATGATTCAACCAGGCGGCAATTCAGGTTTTCACCGTCTCAGGCTCTGAGTCTGCCCTTGACATGTAGGGATCGGGACTTCCGAGCTTGCTAGTGTCCCACGGCGGATCAATGTGATTGGATGGTGGCCGCCGGTTCGCTCCTCTCCCACCTCCCCCTGCAATAAACCGTAGATGTATCTTCCAATTCCAGAAACCTGAAGCTCTTCCCAAGGCTGCGTTTTCTCCTGTGAGTTCCAAGCAAGCCGCAATTTCAACAAAACAAGGCGCTAATCGAATCGCGGGGAATGGCAAATCACACTAGGGGTTTGGAATCACGTTTGCCCTAGATGTAGACGAGTCGACGGAAGACGGCCTGGGCAACCAGCGCTGAATCGGAAGTCAGACTCAAAGTTTCGACCCAACACCCGACGCTTGGAGGGGGGAGAGCAGCTTCCCCCTCTCTTTTTTTAGGCCCTTCCTGATTTCTACTCCCTCGAACGGTCGTTTTATCCTGAATCAGCCGACCTGACGCACGAGTCACTCCTTCTCCACCGACCGTTGTCCCGCGCACTTTAGCTGGAACTTTTAATCTAATCGTCTATACTACGTCCGGCCGACGCCCAGAAACATATTCCTCGGAAATCTCCCAGGGAGAGAACTCATATGAGCAAACTAACACGACGACAGTTTTCCCAAACCATTGCCGCCGCCGGCGTTGCCACCGCGCTGGGAGCAACACGGGTGGCCGGCGCAAACGACCGCATCCGGATCGGCTTCATCGGCCTCGGAAATCGCGGCGACCAGGTCCTGGATGGCTTCCTCCAGCATAAAGACGGCGAGGTGGTGGCGATTTGCGACCTCAACCAGCCCTACCTGGACTTCGCGGCGCACAAGATTGGAAATAGTCCGAAGCAGTTCAAGGACTACAGGAAGCTGCTGGAGCAGAAGGACCTCGACGCCGTCGCGGTATGCACGCCCGACCACTGGCACGCGCTGCAAATGATCCATGCTTGCCAGGCGGGCAAGGACGTTTACGTCGAGAAGCCCTTGTCGATTTGCGTGGCGGAGGGGCGCCGGATGGTGGAGGCTGCCCGCAAGTACAACCGTATCACGCAGGTAGGGCTGAACCGCCGCTCCTCAACCATCTGTACGGAGGCAGCGGAGATCCTCCGCAGCGGCGGAATCGGAACGATCACCGCCGTACGCTCATTTCACATCCAGAATGAGTGGCCGACAGGCATTGGCAATCCTCCCGACGAGGCACCGCCTGCGGATCTCGACTGGGAGGCCTGGCTGGGCCCGTCGCCCAAAGTCCCTTACAACCGCAACCGCGCCTTCTATCGCTTCCGCTGGTTCTACAACTACTCCGGCGGGCAGGTCACCAATTTCGGCGCGCACTTCATGGACTTCGCCCACTGGGCGCTTGGCCACGACGCGCCGCTCGCGGTGGCGGCGATGGGCGGAAAGCTGGCGATCACCGACAACCGCGAAATCCCCGACACCCTCGAGGCGATGTGGACCTATCCCGGCGGGACCCTGGTGACCTTCTCGCAGTTCAATACCAACGCCTCGCCCGCCGACCGCCGCCGAAGCAACATGGAATTTCGCGGGACCAAAGGCACGATGTACATGGACTACAGCTACTACGAAATCGTCCCGGAGGAGACCGAGGAGATGGTCTTCCCTGCCCAGACGCCCCTCGACCGCACGCTCAGCCGCCAGTATGAGAAGGCGCGGAAGGTTTTAATTTCCGCCAAGCGCGTTCCGGGCGACGACGGCACCACGGCGCACTCCCGCAACTTCCTCGACTGCGTGCGCAGCCGCAAGCTGTGCCATTGCGACATCGAGATTGGCCATCGCAGCACTTCCGCCACGCTCATCGCCAACATCGCGCACCAAACAAAGTCCTATCTGGAATGGGACGCGAAGGCCGAGCAGTTCACCAACAATCCGGCGGCGAACAAGCGCCTGAGTTACGAGTACCGTGCGCCGTATAAACTGCCGGAAGTTTGAGGGCGGAGCGCCTCCGGGGCGTCCGCCGTAATCTACGGGCGGGGCTTGCCCTGCCCAATTCATCCTTGGAGCCACTCATGCGAGAGTCCGATCACTCGTCTTCCCCATCTCCGGTGTCCGGTAGCATCTCGCGACGCGAATTTCTGGGCACCGCCTCCGCCGCCCTCATGGCGACGGCGGACGCAGGCGCCGCGGTTCCGCGCGCCGCCGCCGCGCGCGAGCCCTATCGGGGCAAGGTCTGCCTGTTCTCCAAGATGTTTCAAAACGTAATGGACTGGCGCCGCCTCGCGCAGACGGTTCAGCCCCTTGGCTTCGACGGCCTCGACCTCACCGTCCGCCCGGGCGGCCACGTGGCGCCCGAGCGCGCCGCGGAGGATTTGCCCCAAGCTGTCGGCAACATCCGCGAGGCGGGCCTTGACGTCCCGTTGATCACCACCGCGCTGACCTCCGCCAGCGACCCCACGGCGCGCCCGATCCTCGCTACGGCGGCGAAGCTGGGCATCAAATTCTTTAAGGCGGGATACTACTATTACAAGTTCAAGGACGTTCGTCAGGAACTGGCGGCGGCGGGCAAGGAATTCCGCGGTCTGGCCGAGCTGGCCCGCCAATGCGGCATCCAGGTGGGCTACCACAACCACTCCGAGTACGTCGGCGCGGCGCTTTGGGATTCGGCGACCTTCATCGACCCGCTGGATCCCCAGTGGGCCGGGTTCTATCTCGATTCCTGCCACGTCACGGCCGAAGGCGGCGTCGGCGCCTGGAAGTCGGCAGTGCATCTTGCCGCGCCACGTTTGAAGATGGTCGCCATCAAGGATTTCTATTGGAAAGCCACCAGCAAGGGCTGGGAGTACGCGATGTGCCCGCTGGGCGAGGGGCGCGTTGATCTGAAGTATTTCTTCGGCGTGTTGGCCGAAGCCAACCACCAGGGGCCGATTTCGCTCCATCTCGAGTACGAGCCGGAAGGCGAAAGCATCGAAGAGAAGAATGCCAACATGGCTGTCAATGTCGTGCGCGATTTGGCGGTCCTGAAGGGACACTTGGCGGAAGCTTATGGAAAGCAGTGACCAGTGACGGGTGACGAGTGACGAGAGTAGAAAAGACGTCCCGGGATTCGATGTCGCGGCGGAAATTCCTCCGCATCGCCTCGTCCGGTGTGCTGGCGGCGCCGTGCGCCCCGAAATTGATTCGCGCTAGCGCGCCCGCCCTGCTGGCGGGCCGGAATCCCCGCGACATTCGCATTGAAAAAGTCACCTTTGGGTACGAAGATTTCCTCTATCGCACTCCTATCAAATTCGGTGGCCTGGTGCTCGACCGGGTGACACTTCTCAATGTGGACTGCGTCGTGCGCACGGCCGGTGGCCGCACCGCCAAGGGCTTCGGATCGATGCCGCTCGGCAATATCTGGTCGTTCCCGTCGCGAATCCTCAGCTACGACACCACGCTCGGAGCCATGAAGTCGCTTGCCGGGCGCATCGCCAAGCTCACCTCCGACTACCGCGAGCCCGGTCACCCCATCGACATCAACACAGCGCTCGAGCCCGACTATTTGAAGGCCGCCGCAGAAGTCTCCCGGGAATTACATCTCGCCGAGCCGATTCCCAAACTCTGCGCGCTGGTCACCATGAGCGCGTTCGACGCCGCCATCCACGACGCCTACGGCAAGGCGCATGGGCTTAACTGCTATCACACCTACGGCCCCGAATTCGTGACGCGAGACCTCGCGCACTTCCTGACGCCGGAATTCAAAGGCGAGAACCTCGACCGCTACGTCCTGAAAGATCCCAAGCCGCGCATGCCGCTCTATCACCTCATCGGCGCCCTGGACCCGCTCACCGACGACGACATCAAGCACCGGATCGGTGACGGCTTGCCGGAAACGCTCCCCGAGTGGATTGCATACAACGGCCTCACTCATCTCAAAATCAAGTTGAATGGCGACAACTTGGATTGGGATATCGAGCGCGTGGTGCGCGTCGATCACATCGCAACCGAAAGCGAGCACAAGCGCCACGCCCGGCAGTGGCATTACTCGCTCGATTTCAACGAGCGTTGTCCCAACGTCGAATACTTGCTGGAGTTTCTTCGCCGGGTGAGGCAGCTAACTCCCACGGGTTTCGAGCGAATCCAGTACATCGAGCAGCCCACGGCGCGCGACTTGAAAACCCA
>JBEKUI010000330.1:0-4205 GCA_049515175.1 Terriglobia bacterium | reverse complement strand
CCGCCTCGAAGAGAACGTTGTCGAGGTCATTGACCGTGTCGATGACCTTGCGCATGTAGGTGGCCTGCATCACCCGCACTTCGGGCCGGTCGAGATCGACCGTGGAAGTTCCCTGCTTTTCTCCGTCGAAGCGGTTGGTGTTGTTCCGGAGGTTGTAAGGATGGCCGGGCCAGGGGTCGCACGGCCCACCGCGCTTTTCGCTGGCACCGGGAAGAAAGAGCTGGATGCATACGTAGATACCGCGTTCGCCTGCCTCGATGGTCCGGGAGCGCAAGCGTTCAAAAAAAGCTTCGTTGAACTTTGTCAAATTGAACTTCGGCTTCCCATCCATCGCCGTGCCGGGGCCCGTGCGCAGATAGGGAAGGGGATTAAACTGGATTTTGCCCTCAGTCCACGGCCCACCTTCGGCCTGGACCCAAATCCACAGCTTGGTGCAGTTGTGATTGTGTTCCAGCAGCATGTCCAAAAACTCGCGCCACGCGAAAGGCCGCAAAGGAGGCAGCCCCATATCTTGCAGACCCGCCCAGGTGTGCGATCCCGTAAGGAACACGGGCTGCCCGCTGCCGTCGGTGAAGTAGCGGGGATTCCCCGCGTGGACTTTGAGAGGCCCCCTCGCGGGCGCCCCTGCCAAGCCCTTCCCGGGAATCTGCGGCGCAGGGATTCCCGGCCCGCCGGGCCGTGACACACCGGTCAAGGCAGGAAGCGCCGCGGCCCCACCAAGGATCGTACGAACAGTTTTCGCGAGACAGTCTCTTCGGTTCAACAGACGTTCTCGGCGTTGAGGGGCAATGAATGCACCCTCTCGAGACTCAAATCAACCAAACCTATCTGTCGGCGCTCCGAAGGGAGCCTGCTACTGCTTGGATCGCAGCAGGAGCACCCAGTCTTGCTCCTCAGAAGCGAAGAGGAGTTCAACGACCGGATTTCAAATAGAGAGCGGCCGGTCCAGCAAAGGGCGTATAGAAGATTGTGCTTCCTCCGCCGGGCACAGACTTCGCCGCGACCGAGACTCCCTTGATGATGTTGAACCACTCGACCGTATACTCCGTGCCGGTGTCCGCCAGGTTGACGGAGAACTCGCCATGGTTTCCCGGCTGAAAAACCAGGTATTCCTTTCCGGGGTTCGCCAGGCAGTAGCGGGTCCCGGATAACTCGTCGTGCGGCGTCATGGCAGCCAGATCGATCCTTTCAGAGAACTGGCGTGTCTGGCCCATGCCTTCGCGGGCGGAATCCTGCCAGGTGGGGGAAGGGAGATAGTCTTCCATGAAGAGCACGTTCAGGCCGCGGCAAAAACTTTTCCAGACCCAGGCGGCATCGCCACAGACGTGGCCGCAGAGGTGGTCGGTATCATTAACGATGACCTTACCGCGGTATTCTCCCGAGGGATCTTCGCGATAGTTTTCGTGCGCGTCGCCCGGATTGGGCGAGACCCAGTCCGCCGGGCTGTTGAAGACCACAGCGTTGTTGCCCCGGCTGTACTGGACGGTTATGCCCACGGGGTGTTGTTTTTGCTTCGTAGATTCGTAATCTTTGACATATCTGATCACGTAATACTGCCAGTCGGTCGAGTCGCCCCCGGCCTCGTTGCACACTTCATAAAGGACGTTGTCGAGGTCGCTCACCGTGTCGATGACCTTGCTCAGGTAGGCTTCCTGCAGGGCTAGGACTTTCTTCCCCATGGCGGTGACTTGCAGGGTGTTGGAATCCGTGCCTTTCCCGTTCCCGCTCGCGTCGGCATCAACCGCCTGGATGTTGTTGTTGCGGTTAAAAGGATGGCACAGCCAGGCGTCGGTAAATTGCAGCTCCCAGCCCTCGAAGAGCTGGACGGCGACGTACATCCCCCGGCCACCGGCCGCGATGATGCGGCGGCGCATGCGGTCGAAGTATTCCGGATTGAACTGGGTCAGGTCGAACCTGGGTTTGCCATCCGTGGCCAGGCCGGGGCCGCTGCGGACCCACGGGTGAGGCTGACAATACTTGGTCAGCGCCACCGGATGCTCATCGGTCCATTTCGGCGATTCCCAGCGCCAAAGGCGGAAGAAATTGTGATGGTGCTTCGTCAGGAAATCCAGGTAGGCATCGTAATCAAAGACCGGCGGCGGGTCCCCGGCCTCCCACAGACGGTGGCCATTGTCCTGGAAATTATGCCAGTTGTGCGTGCCGGCGAGATAGATGGCTTTCCCTGAGCCATCGGTAAAATAGCGCGGGTTGGAAGTGAGGACGCGCAGCGGCCCCTTGGCAGGAGTTGGACTGGCCGGACTCGAAATCGCGGCCCCTGATGCGGCGAAAAGGTGGCGGCCCACCGCTCCGCTGAGGCCCGCGACGCAAGCCGCCGCAGGAGAAGCACGCTTCAAGAAACCGCGCCGGTCCATAGCGAACTCCCTTCCCATTCATCGCTCGTTACACGCGCTTCCATCATCTTCATCGGCTAGTGCGGCGATACGAGAATCTTGACGTGCTTGCCCTTCTCATTCAGGAGCGCGCTAAGACCCTTCTCGACGAGGTCGTCGAGGCGGATTCGTCCGGTAATCAAGCTTTCACCCTGGAAGCGCGGGTCGGTCATCATGGCAATCGATTCGTCAAAGTAGCCGTACCCACTCATGCTGCCGGTCACCGTTTTTTCGCGAAACACGATGTCGGTAAGATTCAGCGGTGCAGGCTTATCGAAAACACCCATCAAGATCAGGCGGCCGCGGGTGCGGGTCAGTTGCGCCGCTAGGTGGGCGCCATCCGGCTGTCCGGCGCACTCCACCACCACGTCGAATCCATCGCCGTTCGTCAACTGACGGGCACGCTGGAGCGGATCCTCGGCCGCGATGTCAATCACCTCCGTGGCGCCGCATTGCCGGGCCAGCTCGAGACGCCGTCCGGGCCTTCCCACCACGACCACTTGTTTGGCGCCGCGAATCACCGCCGATTTCATCGACATCAACCCGATGGGGCCAGGGCCGACGATCGCCACGCTGTCCTCCGGTCCGACATCGGCGCGCATCAGCGGCCTGGCGGTGGAAGCAAACGGTTCAACCATGGCGGCGACTTCATCGGAAAGCGCATCCGGCAGGTGGTAGCACTGGTAGGCATTGAGATTAAGGCGCTCGGCGAGTGCGCCGCCAGTCCACGAAGTGCCCATGAAAGCAACCTTATCGCATTGGGCCATCGATCCGGACTTGCACCAGCGGCATTCCAGGCAACCCACAATCGGGCATCCGGCGACGCGGTCGCCGACGGCAAAGCCCTCGACTCCGTCGCCCAGGGCAACGATTCGCCCGGACATTTCGTGGCCCGTGATGACCGGCGCGCGCACGCCGGTGAGGGGATGCGGCGCGGAGGTAGGGATGTAGATCGGCCCGCTGAAGTACTCGTGCAGATCGGTGCCACAAATGCCGCAGTAGGCGACTTCAACCTGCACCTGACCGGGAGGAGGCGGAGGAGGGTCGCTGACTTCCTGCACGCGGACGTCCTGGCGTCCGTGCCACACCGCGGCTTTCATAGAAGGATCCCTGTGCTATGTCGCGCTGCCTCTTGAGAGGCCCGCAATCGTTGTACCACTTTCTAAGTCCGTCCGTGCGCCCCCTGAAGGTCCCCCCGCTTCTGGTCCAGTCAAGGAGTGAGGATCGCGGCTTCTTGGGACTTGCCTGGGACGGGGCTAGCCCCGTCCCAGGCGGCGAATTCTGCGGGCGGCACATGCCCTAAAAGGCCGTGTGAGGTCGGCTCTCGTTATATTCCCGCCGCCAGGCCTCGATCTTCGCCTGAGCGTCTTCCAGGCTCAGGAACCAGTTCACATTCAGACATTCCTCGCGCAGCCGTCCGTTGAATGATTCCACGCAGGCATTGTTGGTCGGCTTTCCCGGACGGCTGAAATCGAGCGTCACTCCGTGCTTGTACGCCCACCGGTCCAGCGCCTTCGAGACGAATTCTGGACCGTTGTCCACACGAATCGATTTCGGTGCGCCGCGCTCGGCGACGATCCGGTCCAGAACCTCCGCCATCGGCTCTTCTTCATCGGCAAAATCCTCCTCGAAGGTACTGGATTCTGCCGGAATTCTCTCTTTCCCGCTGGACTAGTTTCTAGGGGGGACGTCACCTAGGAGTCCGTCGGAGATAAGGCTTCTAAATCTTACCTTTTGCCGACTCTCGGTCTCCGCGAGCCGGATTTTGGGCCTTTGACACTGGCCCGCCTGCCGGGAAGAGGAGCTGGGTAGGTT
>JBEKUI010000329.1:0-4208 GCA_049515175.1 Terriglobia bacterium | reverse complement strand
AAACCCAGCTTCTTGAACTTGTTCATGAAATGACTGACCCGCGACCGGGTGGTGCCCACCATTTGCGCCAAGTGTTCCTGATTGACTCTGGGAAGGACACTCTCGGAGCGACCTTCCTTGCCGAAATGAGCCAGTAACAAGAGACTCCGGGCCAGACGCTTCTCGCTGGAATTGAAAAGCTGGTCGATGAGATCCTCTTCATATCGCAGGCTGCGTGAAAGCAGATGCGTGACGAACAATTCCGAGATGTCGTGCTGTTCGTGGAGCATGCTCGCCATCAGCGCCTTCTCAATCTTGACCAGGGTGCAATCGGTAGTCGCAATCGCCGTGGCGATGCGCAACGGCCGGCCGGCGAGGCATCCCTCGCCGAAGAAGTCACCCGCGCCCAGGATAGCGACGATCGCTTCCTTGCCTTGTTTGGAGGTCACCCCGTGCTTCACCTTGCCTCGGCGGACGTAGAATACAGAATCCGCAGGGTCTCCTTGGCGGTAGATAGTGCGGTTCGCGCCGTATTCAAGCACGGTTTTCCCGTGGGAGAGTCCCGCCAGGAGGGCTTCCCAATCGACGAGCTGAGCCTTCTCCTTTGCCTTAGCAACCTCCGACTGGTTTTTGTTAGGTGCCATAACAACCTCCGTCTGCTTTCTGAAGGTGGGCTGTAGCGCCAACTTTGGATTTGCGATTTTGGATTTTCGACCGCAGTCCAATCCCCAGGGAGGGATTGCGGCTTTTCAACCCGCGCAATCCTGGGTCGGCGCGCCCTAAATCCGACCGACTAGGAGCCCTGTATTGCCGCTCTTGGAGCACCGATCCCCCTCGTCGCTCAGAGAGCGGCGCTATAGCCCCGCGAAACCTGTGCTACGTCTGCCGTTGTAGTGGCGGGTCCCTTACCGTCGTGCAGGCTTTGATGGAACTTCGACGGTCAGGGCCCGCCGCTACAGCCGACCTCGTTATCCGGAACTTCCATTTTGAAATCCCGGATTCCTCGAACAAGATAACAAGTCGTGACTTGAGCTGTCTGTTCAAAGAGGGACAGTGGTGTGTTCAAAAAGGAACACGTCAGTCGGAGCCTGTTTCTGGTAAGTTTCAGCTCAGCCTTTCCGTCCCAGTGGGCCCCAGCGGTACAGTGTTCATCCCTCCAATTTCTGTGCCAAGAAATGCGCCAATCCGAGGTCTTTGATGAGGCTCAATTGGGTCTCGAGGTAATCGGCGTGTCGTTCTTCGTCCTGCAGATTCGCAAGCAGCAGGTCGGCCGTGCCACGGTCGCCGGCCTGGTTGCAGGTGGCGATTCCTTGGTTATAGCTGAGAATGGCTGTCTGTTCACCCTTCAGATCAATCGTCAATTGGTCCGGGACGTCTTTACCAGCTTCGATTTTCGGTAATGAATGCAAGTTGGGTGTGCCTTCCAGGAAGAGAAGACGCTCAATCAACTTCTCGGCGTGCTTCATCTCCTCGATCGCGCGCTTCTTGGTGAGGCCGGCGAGTGTCTTGTAACCCCAGTTCTCGCACATCTCGGCGTGGATGATGTATTGGTTTACGGCGCCTAATTCCTCTTTGAGTGTCTCAGCCAGAACTTCCAGCACCTCGGGTTTACCCTTCATGGTCTCTTCACTCCTTGTTTGGAATCGCGCATGGGATTTCAATCATAAAGTCCAGAGTCCTTGAAGAAGCTAATCCGTCGAGGCCTGAGCTGTCTGTTCAAAAATGAACACGTCGGCCCCAGCATTGGCAGACTAACCGATTACGCTGACCGCCTTTTCCCAGACCTAGCGTGCCCTCGTTAGGGAGAAGAAAAACAATAAGGAGAGCTGGGCATCGCGAAAGAGGTTGAACGCAACCCGGTGCAGAGGAATGCGAAACCAACGCCGCTCGTCCCACCGTTCTTTGACGCCGCGCCAGAACCCGTCGAGGTCGGCGCGAGTATAGACCATGTTTGAGGCCAGCACGGGGTACCACTTGGCCCAGAATAAGGTGAGCTTGGAGGGAACGCGCAGCGTCGGGTAGTGAGACTTTGCCCGCAGGTAGGCGAGTTGCAGGTCGGCCAGATTCAACCGGCCGTAAGCGGCGCGAATCTTGCACAGTTCCTCGACCACCCGTTGCTCGGCCTCGCTCGGATGGCGAGTCTGCAGCCAGAGTTCTTCCATCTCGAGCAGGATGCGAGCCATCCCCGCCAGATGCGCCCGAATTTCGCGCGCGCGCGAAATGTAATACTCCCATCGGGACAGGATGGGATAGCCCGGGCGGCGGTTCTTGCGGCCCTTCAGGCGGACCAATCCGCACATCATGGGGTGACGCCCTTCGGTCATGACGGAATTCTTGTACCACATGAACCGCGCGAAAATGTTCCAGTATTTCGAACGCGGAGCGTGCCGCAACACCGCTTTCATGTTGTCAAAGCTATAGAAGGTGTTCCAGGCCTCGAGATAAAGAGCTTTCCAGACCCCATCCTTCAAGTTTGGGTGGACGGTCACCTCATGGTGGGAATCATAACGGTTGAAGTCGGGGTCCATCCATTCGCCGCGTTGGACCATGTGGACGTGGTCCATCGACCCGGGCAGCGGCATCAGCATGAAGAAGGAAGCCTGGTCCGGTCGCACCTCCTGCATGAGGCAGGTGAGGTCGCGTCGGACCGATTCCGCCGTCTCGTTGGGGAACCCGATGATGTAGCCGACGTGCGTAGAAATCTCCGATCCGCGGTAGGACTCGATGAGCATCGAGTATTCGTCCACGTGGTTCTGGTTCTTGCCCGCCGCTTTCAGGCTGGTGGAGTCCAAGCTCTCCATCCCGATGAAGACGTTCTGGCACCCTGCGCGACCTGCCTTTTCGACGAAGTTCTTGATCTTCCAGGAGAGCACATCCACCTGCATCATGAAACGCACGGGGATGTGCTCTTCTTCGCGCAGGCGGATGAGCGCGTCAAAAATGGCCTCCCAGTTCTTGTTGCGGGCGAAATTGTCGTCTGTGAAGAAATAAAACGTGATGCCGTGGGCGTGGTAGTTGTGGCGGATGGCCTGGGCGATGTGTTCGGCGGAGCGGAAGCGCATCTTGCGCCCTTGGACATTGATGATCGTGCAAAAGCTGCATTCGAAGGGGCAACCGCGCCCGCAGTCGAGCGTGCCGAAGTTTGGAGCCACAAACTTGCTCAGGTATTTCTTGGATGTGATGGGAATTGGTTTCTCGTACAGATCCGGCTTGTCGTTGACGAAATCGTAGAGCAGTTTCAGGCGGCCGTGGACGGCATCGCTTAACAGGTCGCCCCAGGTCTCTTCCACTTCACCCTTCACTATGGTCACGCCCTCGTCCATCAATTGCTGGATATCCGGCGGGATCCCCGGCAACAGGGCCAGATAGCCGCTGACGTGGAAGCCGCCGATCATCACGGTCAGCCCGGCGCCGCGAAAGGTGCGAGCCAGGTCCGCGGCGCGCGGAAACTGATTGGTTTGGACGCCCACCAGACACACGATTGTCTGCGTACGGCCAGGGCGCTGAGACCGGCAGATGCTCTTCACGGGGACGCGGTCCACGCTCTCGTCGAGCAAGTGGATTTTGACCCGCAGCGACTCCCCGAGTCGTTTTTGGGCTACGACTTCTTCGGTCAGTCCCGCCAAGCAGGCCAAGGAGTTGCTGGGCAATACGCCACGCCAGTGCCGGACAACGTAGCCGTCGTCGTCATACTGCGTGGGCTTGATCAGATATAGGTGAAGCTTCTTAAACATTCCTCCGACTCCTTAGCCGGCGCGGATCATTGGAGAGCACAACCCCTGCGCAGTACACCAAGGGTAACAGACGGACGATTCCACGAGCAAGGTAAAACCCGTGGCGTCGTGAACCACCCCGCTAGGAGCCCTTCCCCGCGGATTTCGGAGTGAGTGCCCTGGGGCCGTGGCTTTCTGATCTGCGCACTGACCCTCAGTTTCATCCCACTTTCGAGAAACTCCTTTCGTCCGGCCACTCGCCCAAGCCACTTTTATTGGGCCCGCGATGCCCAGACGGTGCTTTAGACCACGATTTCCATTTTCAAACCCCAGATCCTTGGAGAAGGTAACAGGTCGAGACTTGAGCTGTCTGGTCAAAAGTGAACACGTCGGCCCTAGCCAAACTTTCGCAGTTGAGGGGGTAGAGGAACCGCAAGTGGTTTATTTTTAACGAAGCGGTCATAAAGGTCGGCACTACATTTCCAGTTTTGGCTGCACGGCCTGTGCGGCCTCCTC
>JBEKUI010000328.1:0-4227 GCA_049515175.1 Terriglobia bacterium | reverse complement strand
GTACCGATATGGGCGCCAATCCGCAGATGTATCGCATCACCTTTCGAGTGCTGGAATCACAGGACGAGCATTTCTACGAAATCGAGCAGTTCGGCTACCACTGGAGTATGAACGGTTTTGGGCTCCCCGATCCCGTCTTGAAGCGCGTCTATCGCGATAACGCGCTGAAGATTCTGAATTCGAGAAAGAGGAGTGGGAAGTAGGCACGAATGGCGCCCGGACGAAATCGTTTTCGGGCACGGTGACGATGATTACGTTCGGAAGCGAGCAGTACCAATGGCACGCCGACGGTAGCGACGGCCGCGCTGAGCCCGACGGCCCGCCGACAAGATCGAAATTGCTGGCACTCAGTTACCAGGTAAATCTCAGTCCAAATTGCACTTGCCGGGGCTCTCCCGGTCCCCCTGAGACCGGTCCCGCCAGGGGGCGCAGGGTATTGAAGATCTTCCCAAAGCTGGCCGAGGCCACATCCCTCTGCGGAACGTCGAAATTGGGATGGTTCAGAAGGTTGAACATCTCCACCCGGAATTCCAACATTTTGGTCTCACTCAGCGGAATCCTGCGCATGAGGGCGAAATCCCAAGTGCCGATCCCCGGACCAGTCAAGATATTCCGCCCCGCATTCCCGAACGTGTAAGGCGCAGGTGCACTGAAGGCCGAGGAAAGCAGGTATTGATCGGGCGTCTTTTGGGCAGGATAAAAGCTAGTCCCCGTGAGGCTCGGTCGGTCGGTGGGGATTCCATTCCCGATCACGTTCTGCTCATCCGCGTGGCTGAGATCGCCGCTAATCTGCGGAGTAAACGGCGGACCGGATTGAATCATCAGAACACCGGACATCTGCCATCCAGCGATTAGGAGATTGGCAAGAGGGTTCTTGGACTGCCACAACGTTATTCCAAATGGAAGCAAGTAGACGTACGAGAGGGACAATCGGTGCCGAAAGCTGAAATCTGAAAGAGCCTTCTCCGCAGCAAGATTGGCGGAGTTCTGCGGAAAGTTCTGGTCGCGGCTGGTTGAGAATTCGCTGGAATTGGTGTCGATCGATTTGGAAAACGTGTACGCCCCCAGTAATGCCAGACCCTTGGCGTAATGCCTCTCCACCTTGACCTGCAAAGCGTGGTAAATCGACGCGCCGGAGGATTCGGTGTAGGAGAAGCCCGCGTATTGCGGGTATGGAGCGATGGCCGTTTGGTTCACGGGGTCGGGCCGCGGCTGGTTCGGATCCACTTCGCGAGGCAGGCGCAGGCCGCGCGTCCCCACATATCCCAAATCCACAAGCCATGATCCCGGCAATTCGCGCTGCACGTCGACACTCCATTCGTGAATCATGGCGTCGCGGAAGTTCAGCTGGAACGGACTCATCGTAGGAAACGTCGGGCCGACGATCCCGGCCAGTGCCTGTTGGATCAGCGCACCGGTCCCCGGCATTATTACCCCCGCCCCTATTAATGGGAGCGCCGCGCCAATGTTTCCCGCATTGATGCTCACAAACGGCGGATTGGCCGATTTTTGGAAGAAGACATCGCCGAAAGTTTGGTTATAGAAGATCCCGTACCCTCCGCGGACCGCCGTGGAAGCCCTATGAAAGGGCTGCCAGGAAAAGCCAAAGCGAGGAGCAAAGTTGTTCTTGTCGGGGCGTTGGAGCGAGCGATTCTCGCCCGTACTCCCCAAATAGGTTGCACCGACGGGGAAAAACGAATTGGTCATGGGATTGAACTGCTCCAGCTTGACTTGGCCCCGGTCCGCCACCATGAGTAGGCCCCGCTCGAAATCAAAATTGGCAAACCGATTGTACTTGTCCGTCGCCAGACCTTTGTATTCGTAGCGCAGCCCGTAAGTGAGGGTCAGACTGGGCCGGACCTTCCAGGTATCTTGAGCAAAGAAGTCGTATTCCCCCAGATGGCCGGAAATGCTCTGTTCAAAGCCGTTAATCCAAAATGTGGGGAAGCCAAGCAGCGCATCGGCGATGCTGTTGCCCAGCATGCAAGCCGGCGGATTGCAGCCGAGAAGCTGGGAGACTCCCGGGGAAAGCTCGCCCAAACCTCCGCTGACCGTCCCGGTAAAATTAAACTCACCACGAATCAGGGAGTTGATGGCGAAGTTCCCTCGCTGGACGCTGCGCAGGTCAGCACCGTAGGCGATCGAATGGTTCCCCTGAACGTGGGTGAGCGTGTCCGCAAGCTGGAAAGTATTGACGGCACCTGACTGCGGGTCGGTGTCATTCGCTCCCAGACTGTCGTAGCCGGAGAAATTGAGGTTGGGGGCTCCAATCTGGATGGGATTGGCGCGCGCCACGCCCAGCAGACCCAGTTGTTCCGCAATGGGGTCTCCCTGGTCCTGAATAGTCTCGCGGATTTGCCAACGGTTGTACCCCAGTTTTAGCTCATTGAGAACCGTCGGCGAAAAAGTGTGCGTCCAGTCAATACCCGCCATCTGGTACTGGTCATGGGTGATGGTTCCAAAGCCGGGCACATTGGTCTGAGCAGCGCGCGAACTGGTCCCCGAGGGAAGAACTTCGTGGTCACGGTTCACGTTGTACCGAATAAACAGGAGATCCTTCGATCCCCAGTGATGGTCGACACGACCGAAAAAGTTGTCCTGATCGATCTGCCGGTTGACCAGGGCCACGTAATTCACGCTTCCACAGGAAGCATTCGCAACATTGGGCTGGGGATAAAGGTTGACCAAGCCTTGGCCCACGGGATCAACGTAAGGGAGCGTATTGATCCCGCCCGGACCCACGATGGGTTGCACTTGGCCGGCGAGGAGCGCTAACGGATCGACCAACAAATTTTGCACGGGACAGGTCGGCGCCAGATCCTCGGAGAAATCGCCCTGTCGCTCGGCGAGACTGGGAACCCGCGCGCGGTTGTAGAAACCAAGTCGGTCGCGCAGTCCTTCGAAAGCTCCGAAAAAAACGTACGATTCCGACCGTCATAGGCTCCCGGAATAACGATGGGGCCACCTAGCGCTCCGCCAAATTGGTTGCGGTGTTCCGGAGCTGTTTGCGGGTCAAAGTAATTTCGTGCATCCAGGCGTGTATGGCGAAAGAACTCGTGCAGGGAACCATGGAGCTCGTTAGTGCCAGACCGAGTAACAACATTCACCTGGGCGCCGGCGTGCGCACCGGACTTGGCCTCGTAGTTCCCTGTTTCCATGCGGAATTCCTGCACCGAATCCAAGGGCGGGACCACCGTAAATTGGCCAACGCCAATTGCGGTGTTGTCCATGCCGTCGAGCCAATAGGAGTTCATGGAATCGCGCATGCCGTTGACGTTGATAGCTCCCCCGCGGTCGCTGATCCGCGAGCCGGGCGTCCCGGGCGCTACACCGGGCACCAGCATCGTCAAAGCCAGGAAGTGCCGGCCATTCAAAGGAATCTCTTCGATCTTGGCATTCTCGATTGTGGTACCTACGGATGAGGTTTGGGTGTCCAGAACGGCCGGTACTTCCTTCACCACCACGATCGAGGTCAGTTTGCCCACGTTCAATTGAAAGTCAACTTTCAGCTGCTGATTGACCGCCAGAGTCACCGGCCCTTGTACAACCTTTTCGAATCCGTTTCTCTCGACGGTCATCAAGTAATGCCCCGGAGGGAGGAGAGCGATAATGTAGATGCCATCGTCCCCGCTGACCGCGGTTCGGACCAGACCCTTCCCCTGCTCCTCAACGGTCACGTTCGCCCCGGGAACGGTCGCTCCGGTCGAGTCGGTTACTGTTCCCATCAAACTACCCTGAAAGGTCTGCCCCAGCGCCTGGAAGCTGCAAGAGCAAACCAACAGGATGAAAAAGACTGCAGAAAACCGCGCTTTCAATCTCATCGTGAACTCCTCAAGTTCCTAACAACCTCGACAATCCTAGCTCGACCTCCCCCTAAAGGGCAACAATCTGACGCGAAAACAATCACCGGCAGTTGAAGAGCGCGAACGAGCGGAGAGGCGGAGCTTCGCTGGCGATTTCAGAGTCCGTGTTGACCCGCGCTTTCAGGGCCTCTGCGCGGCATGAATTTCCCGCCTTAGGGGAAGCCGAGAGTCCCAAGTGAGCCGTGGTTTCCGAAAATCCCATCCTTTGACTTTTGGTGGCCGCGAGCCATACCGCACTGGCGTTCTACCCTTGTGACTTCCAGTGCGGACCTTAGAGCTGTGGGTGCCACCAAAGCACCCGCCAGCATCTCCAAAAGTTGAGCAATCAGGGTGAAAAGACAGCCGGTCCCCACTGGGAAAGCGG
>JBEKUI010000327.1:0-4239 GCA_049515175.1 Terriglobia bacterium | reverse complement strand
ATTGATATTCCAGCCGCAGCGTCCGTTGCCGACCTGGCGGGTGGTCAGCCACGGCCTCCCCCGCGATGCAGTACCGCCCGCAACGCTCGGCTGACGATCTCGCTCAAGGTCGAACCGGTGGAAGTGGCGTACGTCCGGAGTCTTTCCACCAAACGGCGCGAAAGCTTGACCGTAAAAGAGACTTTGACATCTCCGACTGGAAGCGGGTGTTTGAGTTGCTGAGCCTGCTCGAGGTAGCGATAGGCTTGGCGTTTGGAGATGGAGCAGCTCTGGGCAAGGCGTTCGGCGGCCTCGGGCAGAGGGGCCGGTCCGTGCAACAGGGTGCGTGCCCAATTGAGCCGCTCGGCCTTCTGAGCATCCGTGGCGCGGGGCATACGACATATAAGTACGTCTATTTATGTCACAAGTCAAGACCTTTTTCATCTTCCTTGACCCTCCCGCCGATAGCAAACTGCTCGACTAAACTCGAAGTTATCTTTTGCGTTCAGGCCGTCGTCTCACCCTTGCTCAGTAACATTCTCCTGACGCCGTTTGATCGGGAGATGCGACGCAGGGGATATCAGCTCACAAGGTACGCGGACGACTGGGTGATCACCTGCAAGTCCGTGGCAGAGGCGCGCGCGGCGGTGGCGGCTGCCCTCCGAATCCTGAAACAACTGGGCGTGGAGCTGCATCCGCAGAAGACGCGGATTGTCCATGTCCAGCATGGCTTCGAGTTCCTTGGCTACAAGATCAAGCGCGGGAAGGCACTTCGGCTTCCGGCGAGTAAGATCCGTAGTCAGGTGCACTCGGGGGCGCTGTATGCGTATCCCCGAGAGAAGTCGATCTGTCGTTTCAAGGATCAGGTGCGGCAGCGTACCAAGCGTCGCGTGCCCTTGCGCACCCGAGAGCTGATTGCCGAGTTGAATCCGGTTCTGCGGGGTTGGGGCGAGTATTACAAGCGCGCCCACGTCCGAAAGCTCTTCCACCAACTCGACGGTTGGATCCGACGACGTATCTGGTCGCATCGGTTCAAACGTTGGCGCAATGGGGGCTGGAGACAGCTACCTAACGCCAAGCTGTACGGCGAGTATGGGCTTGTCAACTTGGTGGGGTTAATTCCTTCGCTTGCACCTCGCCCACGGTGAGTCTTCGTGAAAGCTGCATACGGGAAAACCGTACGTGCAGTTTGGGCGGCGGACGGAGGCCAGCGCGCAAGCGCGCCTCCTCCGACCCGACACCAAAGAAGCCGTCGAACGAAGGGATTCACCCCGAGGAGACGGTGGAGGGAAGGGGCGTAGCCAAAGGGAACGCCGACGAGATCCCCGCACCCCGGACACAGAGCCGGAGCAGTCGTGCCTCGATGGGTCTTGAAGGTGTACGCGAAGCGGCTCGCCGGGATCGGCGGCTGCGGTTCACGGCACTGCTGCACCATATCACGCCGTCGCTTTTGGCGGAGAGCTACTACGCTCTCCAGCACCATGCGGCGGCGGGTGTGGACGGAGTGACGTGGCGAGAGTATCGAGGGATCCTTCACGAGCGGGTGCACAAGCTGCATCGGAAGATTCATGCCGGTGCCTATCGTGCCCAGCCATCACGTCGGGTATACATCCCGAAGGCGGATGGCCGGCAACGCCCGCTGGGCATCGCCTCACTGGAGGACAAGATCGTCCAGCAGGCAGTAGTTACCGTGCTGAGTGCGATCTACGAGGAGGACTTCCTGGGTTTCTCGTACGGATTTCGGCGCGGGCGCGGGCCGCATGATGCCCTGGATGCGCTCGTGGTCGGGATCAAGAGCCGGAAGGTGAACTGGATCCTGGACGCGGACATCCGGTCATTCTTCGACGAAATCGATCATGGTTGGATGCTTCGGTTCCTGGAACACCGGATTGCGGATCGGCGGATACTTTCGCTGGTTCGTAAATGGCTCAAGGCGGGAGTGGTCGAGGACGGACGCAGGGTGGCGGCCGAGCGGGGGACTCCGCAAGGCGCCGTGATGACGGCCTGAACGCAAAAGATAACTTCGAGTTTAGTCGAGCCGTTGGCTATCGGCGGGAGGGTCAAGAAACATGAAAAAGGTCTTGACTTGTGACATAAATAGACGTATCTATATGTCGTATGGCCCGCGCCACGGATGCTCAGACCGAAGTTCGTCACGAAACCTCAGTTTTTGACTTTCTTTGAGATTTCGTAAGCGGAAGTTCTTACGGCTCATTACGAGTGTCCCTCAACCTGCATGTAGTGTAAACCTACCCTCTTGATTTCGGTTTGGATTGCTGGCACGTTGCGCATGTGTTCTTGCGGGAACTGCGACCGAAGAAGGATGGGAAGCAGCACAGCTATTGGTCGCTGGTGGAGACGGTACGAACACCGGAAGGACCGCGGCAGAGGACGCTGTGCTATCTGGGTGAGTTGAACAGTTCGACGCAGGCTCGCTGGCAGAAGACGATCGAAGTTTTCAACGAGCATGGCGAGAGTCGGCAACTGAAGCTGTTTCCCTCGGCGGTGGAACCGCCCAGCGATGACCCGAACGTGGCGCGGGTGCTGCTCGACAAAGTCCGCCTGGAACGAGCGCGCCAGTTGGGCAACTGTTTCCTGGGGCTGGAGCTTTGGCAGCGGCTGGGGTTGGATGATTTCTGGGAACGGTTGCTGGACCACGAACCGGCCGAGGTGCCGTGGTCGCGCGTGGCGGCGGTGCTGGCGATCAACCGGTTGTGCGCACCGGGCAGCGAGTTGGCGATCGAGGAGCGCTGGTATCCGGCGACGGCACTGGACGACCTGTTGCAGATCCCGGCAGGGAGCCTGAACGACTCGCGGCTGTATCGCTGTCTGGATCGCTTGATGGCTCACAAGACGAAACTGGAGCGGCATCTGCGCCAGCGCTACGGACAGTTGTTCGAGGCCGAGTTCGACGTGCTGCTCTACGACCTGACCAGCAGCTATGTGGAGGGAGCGGCGGCCCAGGACCCGCTGATGCAGCGGGGCTACTCGCGAGACCATCGCCCGGACTGCAAGCAGGTGGTGATCGCGCTGATCGTCAACCCCGAGGGATTTCCGCTCAGCTATGAAACCTTCAACGGCAACCGTGCCGACGTGACCACGGTGGAGGCGGTGATGCGGATGGTCGAACGCAAGTACGGTCGGGCGCGGCGCGTTTGGGTGTTCGATCGCGGCATCGTCAGCGAAGAAAACTTGGCGGCGGTGCGGCGGCGGGACGGACAGTACTTGGTGGGCACGCCGCGCAGCAAGCTGAAGCAGTTCGAGCAGGAACTGCTGGCCGGTGGGTGGGAGCAGGTGCGCGGTGACGTGGAGGTGAAGCGTGTCCCCGCGGCAGGCGGTGAGGAGACCTACGTGCTGTGTCGGACCGCGGCCCGGCGCGAGAAGGAGAAAGCGATCCGCCGCCGTTTTTCCCTCCAGATCGAGGACGCGCTGGGGCGGCTGACGAAGCGCGTGGCCACCGGAAAGCTGAAAGATCGCGGCAAGATCGAGCGCCACCTGGGACGGGTTCAGGCCCGCTATCCGCAAGTGGCTGACTTGTATCAGATGCAGGTCGTCGAAACGGAGGGTTGGCCGCGTGTCGAGTGGCAGATCCGGCAAGAACGGCGCGCCTGGCAGGAAGCACGGGAAGGAGTCTATCTGTTGCGTACCAACCTTCAGGCCGAATCGGCGCCGGACTTGTGGACCAAGTATATCCAGTTGACGGAAGCCGAAGCGGCGTTTCGAATCCTGAAAAGCGAACTCTCCATTCGCCCCTTGTTCCACCAACTCGAGCGCCGGATCAAGGCTCACATCCTGGTGGCGTTTCTCGGCTACGCACTGTGGGTGACGTTGAAACATCTCTTGCATCGGAAAGACTGCAAGACCACGCCCGCCCGAGCCCTGGCCCTGCTGGCCACGGTGCAAAGCGCCGACATCATCCTGCCCACCACCGACGGGCGCGAGATTCGGCTTCGTCGAGTCACCGTACCCTCGCCCGAGCAGAACGCGCTGCTCCAACTTCTCGGCCTAAATCTCCCCCAACGCCTCGATTTGAATCTTGAATGTAGTGTAAACTCAGCGACGCGCTGACTGATTTTGAAAGGCTTAGCCCTTGCTTACCTCTCTTCATGACGAACTTGGGCAGAAGGCCGAGCGGCTGAATTGGGCTCGCACCCTGTTGCACGGATCGGCTCCTCTGCCCGAGGCCGCCGAGCGCCTTGCCCAGGGCTGTTCTATCTCCAAACGCCAGGCCTATCGCTATCTCGAGCAGGCTCAGCAACT
>JBEKUI010000326.1:0-4260 GCA_049515175.1 Terriglobia bacterium | reverse complement strand
ACATCTTATGACACCCACGCGCCAGTAGTCAAGGGAAATTTCCCCCTTGACGCGCCACGGTCTGTTGTGGTACTGCTACGACATGACCCAACCTGTGGTAGGTAGGTGAGAAACCCATGAAACTGAAGTGGGGTAGCGCAGAGTTGGCCTGTAACTCTGCGGCTCGAAATGGTGGGGAAGGGAAGAGCGCTACCCAATCGCCAATTTTGTGGCGGCGCTCGGCGCCTGCCCCGACCTGATCGGGGAGCGTCGCATGACGCCCGCCCCTTCGTGCCTCAGGGCAAGCTTCGGCCGACGCTATAGAAGCAGTGATGGGGGGTAGGCATCGCGGCGGAGCTCGTCTGCCGATGAGCGAGGCCTGCGCCCTGGCTTTATCCATGGACCGGCTGCCCCTCGAGTTTGACCAGCTTCTCTTCTACTAAGGCTCTTTTCCTCAGACATAGCCCCAGATAGGCGCAGTTCAGACACTGGTTATTGGGGTAGCGGATGCCCGAGCGGGGATAGAAGGATCATCCCTCCATCTCGCTCGCCAGCAAACCGATGGTCTGTCCCAGGCTTTTCCATTGCCGCTTGCGGATGCGGGCATGCAAGTACTGGATCTCCGGCTGCTTCTTGCGGACGATGTTGACGAGACAGACTTCCTGTTTCTGGGCAGCCCAGGAGTAGCAGACGAGCTGAGGATCGAGTTCAAAGACCCGCAGCAGGCTCTCCGGATAGGCCTAGGTGGTGGTTTTCCACTCGATCAGGCAGAGGATGCCATCGACCCAGCCGAGGGCATCGACATAGGCCAGGAAGTGCCGCTGGCTCAGGGAGAGAGGCCGGCGAAACTTCACCTGAAAGTCCGTACGGCCGTCGTCGATCAGGACTCGCTGGTCTTCGCGGAACTGGTTCAGCAGTTGCTGCCCTTGGTCGAGCATCTTCTCCCAGCTGTCACCATTACCGTATTCGAGTTTCAGGTCTTTGACCTCCGTCCAGTGCTCGGTGAAGAAGCGGACGGAGTCGGAGACAAGGAACTGACTCTCCACGGCCATCTGGAAGACCCGGCCGAAGACGAGGCTCGCCTTATCGTCTCGTTCCTGCCAGCCGTCCAGGTAGTGGTACTTACACTTCAGCGGGCACTGCAGGTAGGTGGAAAGCTGTGTGTAGCCGTAATGATCTTATCTCTACCGTAGTACTTCCATTGACGGTGCCTTCTCCCCGCGTCTCTTGAGAATTCCCATGACGCAAGCGACATGCTTCACTCATAGCGCAGCGCCACCACGGGATCGACCTTCATCGCCCGGCGTGCGGGGAAATACGACGCCAGCAATGCCACGCTGACGGCGACGAGGATGCTCGCCACGTAACACAGCGGATCGGTAGGCCTCACACCGTAAAGGAAGCTCGACATCAGACGGGAAGCGGCCATGGCCGCGACCAGGCCGATGGCTGCACCCGCTGCACTCAAGCGCAGGCCCTGGCCCAGGACGAGCTTCAAAACGTCGGCACGTCGTGCCCCCAGCGCCATGCGGATGCCGATTTCATGCGTGCGGCGGCTCACGAGGTAAGCGACGACCCCATACAGGCCCACCGCGGCCAGAAAGATTCCCAGCAGGCTCAGGCCCCCCAGCAGGGAAGCCATGGAGCGCTCCACGCTGAGAGTGTTGCGCATGTACTCCGGCATCGTTATGGCGCTGACGATGGGAAGCTTCTTGTCCACCGCCTGGGCCTGCTTCACGATGCTCTGGACCGCTGCGCGCGGGTCGTTGGCGGTTTCTACGAAGAGCACACGCTCGGAGGTGAAAACCTGAGTGCTGGGGAGAAACAGGTAGGGCTCGGGAGTCTGGCGAAGACTCACGTACTTTCCGCTCTCTACCACCCCGACGATTTGCCGGGCCTTGCCGTCGATTTGGATCGAGCGGCCCACAGGCTCCTCCCCCGGCCAGAACTGCCGCGCCATGGTCTCATTGATGATGACGACGGGCAGCGTGGTGGGCGTATCAAACTGATTGAAATCACGGCCCTTCAGGAAGCGTGTTCCCATGGTCGGGAAAAACCCGGGCGAAACGGTGTTGTAGCGGATGCTGAGGTCTTCGCTGATGATGACTCCCGGAATGACGACCTTCTTTGTTTCCCCACCTTCATAGTCGGCGAGAGGCGGCCGCCGCGCAAAGCTGGCGCGGATGACTCCGGGGACCACCTGAATTTGGTCGAGCAGGGACTGAACGAAAGCACTGGTCTGTTTCTCGTCATAACCGTACATTTCGGGCGGCGCCACGGAAAGCATCAAGACGTTCTTATGAGTGTCGAAGCCGGGGTTGATCCTCTGGCTGAACATCAGGGTACGCAGCAGCAATCCTGACCCCACGAGCAGGACCACCGAGAGACCCACCTCTCCAGCCACCAGAACGCTGCGCAGAGGAAAACCAGAGGACCGGCCCCCCTGCGCTGTCTCTCCTTTGAGAACCGAGTACACTGCTAACTTCCTGGCGCGAAGTCCCGGCGCCAGGCCGAAGATCAATGCCGTGACGAGTGTCAGCGCCGTGGTGAACAGGAACACACGCGAATCCAGTTGCAGGTCTGTTCCCAACTGGATGGGAGAAATCGGGGCCAGGGCCGGTACGACGCGGATGAGCCAGGAGGAAAGGAGCAGCGCCACACTTTCACCCGCCAGCGCCAACACGAGGCTTTCCGCCAGAAGCAGCCTGACCAGATGCCAGCGGCTGGCTCCCATCGCCACTCGCATGGCGATTTCCCGCTGTTGCCGCTCGGTCTGCGCCAAAAGCAGGTTGGCCACGTTTACGCAGGAAATCAGCAGCACCATTCCCACCATTGCCATCAACAGCAGGCCATGTCCCAACCTCTCGCGCATTCTCTCCACGGCCCGAACCGCGTGGAAGCCGACGCCCCGGTTACTGTCCGGGAGGGCGCGGTCGAGCCGGTCCGACAATACCTGCAACTGGGTTCGTGCCTGCTCCAGGCTCGCGTCCTCTTGCAGGCGTCCCATGACTTCGAACCAGCGGTCTTTGCGAGATTGGAAGTCGTCTACTGCCCCGGTCATGGTGACCCATCCGCCGGGAGTGACCCAGATGTCGATGGGTTCCCACTTCGACAGGCCCTGAAACTCGCGAGGCGCGACGCCGATCACCGTGAAGTCCTTGCCGTCCACCAGGACGGGCTTGCCCGGCAACGAAGGATCGCCGCCATAGCGGCGCTGCCAAAGGCCGTAACTGATGACCACCGCGCGGCCTTCTGCGGTGCTTTGGCTGGAGTCGGTGGAGAATGTGCGTCCCATTGCGGCCTTCACCCCGAGGACCGTAAAGTAGTTCTCCGAGACGACAGAGACGGTAACCTCCTCACCTTGCCCGGCTCCGCTGATATAACCACCACGTTCCCCGTGGGCGAGCACTCCCGAGAAGGCCGGCACCTGACTACGAATGTCGAGGTAATTTGGGTAGGAGAAGGAGAATTCGAATTGGGTTTCCTTCGGCACGCTTGCGGAAACCGTTACCAGCGCAGCGGGGTCTTTGACCGGCCAGGGGCGAATGAAAAGATTATCAACGATACTGAAGACCGTGGAGTTAGCGCCTATTCCGAGCGCCAACGAAAGCACCGCCACCGCCGTGAAGCCGGGATTCTTCGCCAGCATGCGCAGGCCGTAGCGGACATCCTGAAGCAGTGTGTTCATCGTAGGAGTCCTCTGGTTGGTGTGGGCCCTTGAAGTGAGACAACCAGTCAAGACACTACGTACCACCAAATGGTAAGTCCTTCCTTTGTTCCCGGCAAGCGATCCGCCCGTGTGCGCACTCCCGGGCCTCGTGCCGGCACGAAATGCCAATAGTCAGGGAAGCTTGTTTCACAGGAGAAATCTGGCAGAGGTGGTCCGAAGGGCTGTGCTCCCTTGTGCCCATGTAAGCCAGTCGATTCCGCAACTGCGCATGTACGGAACAGAATCGCATCGGAGGCGCTCGCAAGAAACGGAGGAGCCAAAGGCCGAGAGCGACCTCACGGCGGGAGGTTCATGCGGCGCAGGAGGTCATGGAAGCGCGGCTCAGAGGAAATCCATGGATCCGATGCCTTGATGCGGTGCTGGAGGAGTCTGTTGTAGGCCGCCGTGCGGTCGCAGTGCTTCGCGGTGCGGGGTGACTCGTGGGCGGCAATCGCCTGTGAACAGTGACCAGTGGAGAGTGGCGAGCAGAAAAGCAGGGGAGAGGGGAAAAGCAGAAGCCAGAAGTTAGGAGGCACCGGAGCAGGCGACAGGGAACAGGTCACAGGTGACGG
>JBEKUI010000325.1:0-4452 GCA_049515175.1 Terriglobia bacterium | reverse complement strand
CCAAAAAGTCGCCGGAATCTCTGGATCGTCATCATTCCCTTGCGCTTAGCCCTTTTCATGCCCGGCATTATATCGCTTTTTCTTCGCCGGAGCAAGCATGATATTCATACCTCGAGATTTTGTTTTTCTGGTTGCCTACGGTTTCGGGCAAATTGGCACATGGGAACAGAGACCACGCGGCACCGTCCTGAATTCTGACTCCTGACTCCAGTCCCTCGCCTCGCCCGTCTCAGCGCAGGCCAGAATGTCCGAGACATGGAAGGCCCCGTCCCGTGGGTGGTCTCGATCGACGTCGGCATGACCAGGCCAAGAAATCCTAGGCTAACATAATGGGCCAGATTAGTCAACCGGATGCAGGCTGTCACACGACCACGATTCTGAAGCCAGACCCACGCCCGGAAGCGGGTGATTGACCGTACTTCGTGCCTCGAATATACTTCCCGACAGGGTTTATGGGAAACATCATCAAAGAGATGGCCAATTCTGCCGCCGCCCTCGCCAAGGGCTTTGCCATCACCTTCAAGACGATGGTGGGGCCGACGGTAACGGAGAATTATCCTGACGAACCGGCCCACTTCGAGGACCGCTACCGCGGCGTGCACGTTCTGCGGCGGGACGAGGCGGGCCTCGAAAAGTGCGTGGCCTGCTTCCTGTGCGCGGCGGCCTGTCCGTCGAACTGTATCTACATCGAGGCCGCCGAAAACACCTCTGACCACCGCATCAGCGCCGCCGAGCGCTACGCCAAGGTCTACAACATCGATTACAACCGTTGCATCTTCTGTGGGTATTGCGTCGAGGCCTGTCCCTGCGACGCCATCACCCACGGTCACGAGTTCGAAATTGCGGCTTACAACACCAACGAGCTCGTCTATCGCAAAGAGCAGCTTTTGGAGCCCGCCCCTGCCGGCAAGGAAATAGGGTAGGAGCGACATCAGACCGTCACAATTCTGCTTGCGAGGTGGAACATCAATGGCAACGACGAAAAAGCGAGCGAAAAGTTCCGACCCGGTACCGGAACGGGAGACGACGCGGCGCGAATTCTTGAAAGGCGCCACGGTCGTCACCGCCGGCGCGCTGGCCGGCGCGCCGAGGGCCCGGGCGGAAGGGGCTGGCGCCCCTCTGCCCACTGTGGCGCTGGGTTCTCATCAGGTCACGCGGTTGATTGTGGGCAGCAATCCCGTCTATGGCTATTCCCACTTCAACCGCCAGTACGACCAGCATATGCGCGAGTGGTTCACGGACGAGCGCATTGTGAAGCTCCTCGTAGACTGCGAAAAGGCGGGGATCAACACTTGGCAGGCCAGTTTCAACTACGACATGAAGCGGCAGTTCCCCAAGATTCGCGGGGCGGGATGCAAGATCCAATTCATCTGCCTGGCGGCCTCGTGGCACTACGACGAAAAGATGGGTCGGACGCCGGAAGACATTCTGGATGGAACCGTCAAATGCGCGCAAGCCGCGGCGGAGTTCAAACCCATCGGCATTGCCTTCCACGGCGGCGCTACCGACATTCTCTACCGGGCGGGGAAGATCGATCTGCTCAAAACCTATATCGACAAGGTTCACGACATGGGGATCGCCGCCGGCATCTCCACCCATAATCCCAAAATCCTGGAGACGCTCCACGAGAAGGGATTCGCAAACGACTTCTACATGGCGGGGCTGCACTACCTCACCCGTCATCCGGAAGAGTGGATGAAAGAAATCGGCACGCTTCCTCTGGACGAAGGCTGGATCGCCTCCGATCCGCCCAAGATGGCCGCGGCCGTGCGCAAAGCCGACAAGCCGGCGCTGGTCTACAAGGTCCTGGCGGCGGGCCGCAAATGCGGATCCGAAGAACAGAAGCGCAAAGCCATCGAATGGGCATACAAAAACATCAAGCCCATTGACGCCACGATCATCGGCCTGTACCCCCGCTATTCCGACCAGGTCACCGAGACCACCAAGATGGTGCGCGAGATTCTGGCGTAGCGGCCTGACTGTAGCGGCACTCTGTGCGCGCCGGCTCTTCGCCGGTCATAGACTGACGCTTCCGTTCCGCAATTGACATTCCCCGTCGAATGAGCAAGGATTGATCACCCGACGGTTCCTCTCGCCCAAGAGGAGGAATCCGTGTCACGCTCTGACGTACACCCCAACTCCCCGACCAATTCCAGGAAAATTAGCCGGCGCGAAGTTCTGTCGGGTGCCGCACTGGCCTTTGGCGCCCTGGCTGTCGGCAAAGCAGAATCCGCGGCATCTCTCCCCACGGTGACCATTGCCGGGCGCAGCGTGTCCCGGTTGATCTCGGGGGGAAATCCCCTCTTCGGCTATTCCCACTTCAACGGCATTCTTGACCGCCACATGCGCGAGTACTTCACGGAGGAGCAGATAACGCGATACATGCTCGCCTGTGAGAAGGCCGGAATCACGGCCTGGCAGAGCAATTACCCACCGCCCTTGGAGCGCCTCCACTCCCGCATCCGCGACGCCGGCTGCAAGCTGGACTGGTTTGCTCTCGCCGACACGTTTGACGTCGAGCGGAATGACTTCAGCGCCGACCAGGTCTGGCCCCTGGCGCGGAAGTGTGTGGACCGGGCCGCCAAGCTGAAACCCGTGGCCATCGCCTTCCGCGGCGAGGAGACCGACCGTTTGCTCCGGCAGGGCCGCATGGATGTTGTGCGGGACTTCTTGAACTGCGCCCACGACACGGGGCTTCCGGCCGGCGTCTCGGCGCATAATCCCGCAACGCTGGAGTACATCGAGGAGCAGGGCTGGCCGGCGGACTATTTCATGGCTTGCTTCTTCCGCCTGACGCGCACCGACGAGGAATTCCAGAAGGAATTTGGCTTTGCCCCGGTGGGCGAAACCTACGCGGCTTCCGACCCGGAACGCATGTGCCAGACCATTCGCCAGGTCAAGAAGCCCTGCTTTGCCTTCAAGATTCTCGCCGCGGGGCGGCGGTGCGGCTCGGCCCAGCAAGTCCGGCAGAGCTTTGAGTTCGCGCTGAAGAGCATCAAGCCCACCGACGGCCTCATCGTTGGCATGTACCCGCGCTTTACGGATCAGATCAGCGAGAATGCGGGCTACGTGCGGGAACTCGCCGCCTGAAGCCGGCGCGCGAGCCAAACGGATGCACTCCTCGGCGCGGCACCCCTTCGCCGTCCCATTGACAAAGACTCGGGAAAGGAGTTTGATGCTTCCACCCGAGTGTCCCTCTTGCCCGACAGGAGGAACTCGTGTCCAAGCTAAGCCCTATTTACCCTCATTCGTCATCTTCTTCCACGCGCCGTGATTTTCTGAAAAGCGCGACCGTCGTGGCCGCCGGCCTGGTGGCCGCGCCTGCGGCTGCGCCGGCCGAGCCGAACCTCCTGCCGACGGTCGAGCTGGCTGGAAAGAAAATCACCCGGATGATTGCCGGGGGAAATCCGCTCTACGGCTATTCGCACTTCAACGGTATTCTCGACAAGGTCATGGTGGAGTATTTCGCCGACGAGCAGGTGGTCAAATTCTTGCTCGACTGTCAGAGGGCGGGCATCAACACCTGGCAGAGCAATTTCAAGGAACGCACGCGCCTCCAGTTTCCCAAAATCCGCGCGGCGGGCTGCACGATGAACTGGCTGTGCCTCACCGATCCGTGGGATGCAAATCCCCGCGCCAACACTCCGGAGGAAATTCACGACGCGATGATGAAGTGCGTGGATATCGCAGCGCCCGCCAAGCCCATCGGCATGGCCCACCACGGCGTCGGCACCGACCGGCTTTTCCGCGCGGGGAAGCTGGACCTGATCAAGGACTTCATCAACAAGGTCCACGACCTAGGTTTCGCGGCCGGGATTTCGACACACAATCCGGCGGTGGTCGAGGCGGTGGAGGAGAAGGGCTGGAAGAACGACTACTACATGAACTGCTTCTATCGCGTCACGCGCCAGATGGAGGAATTTCGGAAAGAGATTGGCGTCGAGCCGGTAGGGGAGACCTATCTTGCCAGCGACCCGCCCCGCATGTGCAAGATGATTCGGCAAACGAAGAAGACCTGCCTGGGCTTCAAGATTCTGGCCGCAGGGCGCAAATGCGAATCGCCCGCGCAGGTGCGCGAGGCCTTCAAATTCGCCTTCGCCAACATCAAGCCGGGCGATGCGACGATCGTTGGAATGTTCCCCAAGTTCTCCGACCAGGTTACTGAAAACGCGCAGATCGTGCGCGAGATTGCCGCGTAACGGTGGCCTGACTTGCAGGGGCGGGGCGTTGCCTCGCCCTGCACCCCCGCCGCGCTTATTTGAAGGCCGCCGCCATTTGACTGCCAACCCATCCCACTTGTCGCTTGCACGATTCCGCCTGCGATGCTAGCCTAAGGAGCCTCCGCAAATTAAGTTGAACAAGTTGCGCGAGTACGATATAGTACAGGGATGGCCCCCGCGGAAGGGTTTCAAGATCGGCTGTTGACGCTGCTGCCCCACCTCAACGAACGGC
>JBEKUI010000324.1:0-4472 GCA_049515175.1 Terriglobia bacterium | reverse complement strand
AGCCGAGCGTGTGGCGCCGCCTCTAGTGGCCGAGTGTTTCGCCAATCTCGAATGCAAGGTGGCCGATACCCGTTTCGTCAACAAGTACAATCTCTTCGTCCTTGAAGTGCTCAAGGCCTGGATTGATCCGGCAAAAAAGGATCCGAAGACCATCCACCATCACGGATACGGCAGGTTTGCTGTGGATGGCGAGATGATCAAGCTGAAGTCGAGAATGCGATAATCGGCACACGTCAAGAACGCGGAGCTTCGCATCCTCGTGAGCGTGAGCGCGGCCAGCGGCTTCCTCCACGTTCACGATTTCCGATGGAATCACCTCGCAAAGAACATGGCAAATTCTTCCCCTGGGCAATCAGCTGGAGTGATCGATGGACAAGGGGTGAGGGCGAAGGCCTCATCCCACTCTCGCGGACCTCGGCGGACGCGTCGCGCCTGCCCAACTTCGACTCCAAAATGGGCATCGACGCCACCCGCAAATGGCCCGATGAAATCTTGATGGACCCGGAAGTGAAAAAGAAAGTGGACGCACTTTGGCCCAGCCTGGGGTTAAAGGCGCGGGAAAGATAACGCATCGCGACCGGGCGGGCACGATACCTGCCTGATAAGAAAAGACCAGCGAGGAGCAAAACTCATGCCTAATCTGTTCGATCCGCTCTCGATTCGAGACCTAACTCTTCCCAATCGCATCGTCGTGTCACCGATGTGTGAGTATTCCAGTATCGATGGATTTGCGAATGACTGGCATCTGGTTCACCTGGGGAGCCGGGCCGTAGGGGGCGCGGGCTTGATTATGACGGAAGCCACAGCCGTTACACCGGAAGGACGGATCAGTCCAGAAGATCTCGGAATCTGGAGCGACGACCATATTGAGTTTCTCGCCCGCATTACCCGGTTCATTCACTCCCAGGGCAGCGTCGCCGGGATACAATTGGCACATGCCGGGCGGAAGGCCTGCACCTATCGTCCATGGGACGGGAATGGAGCCGTGCCCGAAGAGTCGGGCGGCTGGAAGAATGTGGTTGCACCCAGCGCGATTCCCTTCGGCGGTAGCTATCTGATGCCGCAGGCACTGACCCAGGAGGGAATTCAGACAGTTGTCCGGGCATTTGTGCAAGCAGCCGGCCGCGCCCTCGAAGCGGGATTCCGCGTGATGGAGATTCACGCGGCCCACGGGTATCTGATCTCTGAGTTCCTTTCGCCGCTTGCCAATCACCGCACCGATGAGTACGGTGGATCGTTCGAGAACCGTATCCGCTTGCTGCTCGAGGTGGTTTCCGCGATTCGCGGATCGTGGCCTGAGCGCGCGCCTTTATTCGTGCGCATTTCGGCTACCGATTGGGTGGAAGGTGGATGGACCCTCGACGATTCCGTTGAGCTTGCCAAGCACCTGAAAAATTCCGGTGTGGACCTGGTCGATTGTTCCTCCGGCGGAAATGTGCCGCCTGCCCAAATTCCCGTCGGCCCGGGATATCAAACACCGTTTGCCGAAAGAATTCGTCGCGAAGCGAAAATCCTGACGGGTGCCGTGGGCATGATTACGGCTCCATCTCAGGCTGACCACATCATCCGCACCGGCCAGGCAGACGTTGCAATCATCGCGCGAGAGTTTTTGCGTGATCCCTACTGGCCTTTGCGAGCGGGACACGACCTGGGATACCCCGTCCTCTGGCCCGTACAGTACGTGCGAGCCGCTCCCCATGGCACTAAGGCACGCGTCCCGGCAAACTCGTAAAAACCGGCGCCTTCCCGCGATGCACAGCACGGAACCGCCGTAATGGTTAAGCACTCGCCTCCTGGGCAGCCGTTCGGCTCCCCCGTCAGTGCGTTCGGCTGTCCAGATACGGCGTTCGAGGAAATAGGTCCTCGGTAGTCGCCATGTGGCGGGTAATCGGTGCGGCGCGGAGATTCCCGCCACTACGGCGTTACTGAGGGTCTATCTTGGCCGACGTCTATTTTCTGGGAAGGCGACATTCGCGAGGTATCGTATTGTGGCTCGAATTGAAATGCGAGTCCCGCTTCTACGGGTAGCGAGTTACACGGCCAAGCGCCGCGCCACACTGACCAACCCCCCAAAATAGTGAGTTCGCGATTCATGATGGAAATCCTCATACCCCTTCCGAATGAAAGCCTGGCAGGCAAAAGTTGACAGCGCGCCATGGCAGCCGGTGGTTCTGGCCACCTGCGGCCATGGGCGCATGAGCTTCTAGGCTGTTTGAGATCTTTGCTTGCCTTTCCCAAGAAACTCCAGCAGTTCATTGTTAACCGACTCTGAGTGCGTCCAAGTTATGCAGTGCGGCCCATCCTTTACCACCAACAGGCGGGCTCCCTTGATCAACTTGGCGGTCCGGAGTCCCGAGGCACTGATAGGTAAAATTCGGTCCGCATCCCCCTGAATGACCAACGTAGGCACGTCGACGCGGCTCAGGTCCTTGCGGAAGTCCTCATGCCATGTCGGCACACAAGCGAGACTGGCCGTAGCAGAGGCGCCGGCTGCGACGTTCCAGCTAGACTGAACGGTCTGTTCGCTGACACGCTTCCCCAGCAGGAGATCCGTGTTGTAGAAATTCTTGAAAAACTCGGCGAAGAACGCGTAACGATCTGCGACGATGGCCTTCTGGATCCCCTCGAAGACACTGCCGTCCACACCCTCCGGGTTGTCCGGCGTCTTCAGTAGGAAGGGCGGGACCCCCGAGATGAATACCGCCTTGCTCACTCCCTTCGATCCATATTTCCCTAAGTAGCGCGCCACTTCGCCGCCTCCCATAGAGAAACCGACCAGCGCGAAATCACGTAGTTCGAGCTGCGTCACGAGTTTGTGTAGGTCCTCGGCGAAGGTGTCGTAGTTGTAGCCGGTTGTTGGCTGGCTGGACTTGCCGAATCCTCTGCGATCATAGGTGATGACACGGTGACCCGCAGCCAGAAGCACGGCGATCTGCTTCTCCCAGGAAGCACCGCTCAGCGGATATCCGTGGATAAGGACAACCGGCTTGCCCGAGCCGTGGTCCTCATAGTAGAGATCAATGTTGCCGGAGTTTTCCTTCCCAACCGTAATGTATGGCATTGAGATTCTCCTTTGCGAATTTGTGTGCGCGTTGACGTTGATGATCTTTAGGCAGATTTTGCTCTTCGCTGACTTCGGCGACATCACCCTCTAGCACCTAGTGGGCTTCTGCCGCAAGGAGCAGGACCGGTCCAACGCCAATCAAGATACGGGCGGCCCTGCGCGGCCGCCCGTAGCGTCTTCGGAAATGGCATGGCCGGAGATTGCAGCTTGCCTACTACTACTAGGGCATGTAGGCATCGGAGTGGGTGCTCAGGAACGCGACGATGGCAAGCTCCTTCCCCTGGTTCAGTCCAAGATTCCCCATCTCGGCTGTGTTGATGTTTCCGGCCACTTCTGGCGACGGCCATCCCGCGCCGGGAACGTCCCTCGTGTTGTAGAAGTGAACGATCTCCTCCAGAGACTTGAAGTAGCCGTTGTCGCTGTACGCCTTCACGAACTTCCTGGTTGGCCTCAAGTCGACTCTCTATTCTGTCGTTTTGCCGTCGAAGTGCTCGTTGTCAGCCTCCGCGTCCTCGCGGGTATGGTGGATGACGCCGTCCCGATGATTCGGGGGCGCATAGAGCGTATAGAGCTTCAGTGGAACACTGCCGGTATTGATGATGTTGTGATTCGTCCCAGCCGGGACGACTACCGCGAAGCCCGCTCGGATCGCCGTCCGAACGCCATCGAGAACCGCCTCACCGGAACCCTCCTCCACGCGAAAGAACTGGTCGAGCTTGTGGACTTCCGCCCCGATCTCTTTCTTGGGCTTTAGCGCCATGACGACGAGCTGGCAGTGTTTTGCCGTGTAAAGCACCCGACGAAACTCCTCATTCTTGATGGCGAGACCCTCGATGTCTTGCACAAATCCTTTCATAACGACTCCTCCTTCGTTTTGCCCGACGGGGGCGTTCGATGCCATTCAGCCAGGATTTCCATCTATACCCCCGCGTGGTTGTGCGTGTCCGGTCAATACAGCTCACGCGCTTGCTCCCGAGGCAACCGAGAGATACGGATGCGGACGCGGCGACTGTTTGGAAGCATGGGACGGCAGATCGAGTTGCTGCCCTTGCCAGCGGAGTAGAGTCTGCTACCGGCAGGAGAACACCTGAGGAACAGGCAGGGGGGATGGCGAGGTATCCGAGAAATCGCGGCGGAAACGCGTTAAGGTGCCGGTTGACTCCATCCCGAACGCGCGCCCCCGGCTGCGGGATGGCGCGCTGGCCTCTGGATTGCGGAGTCGCGGTTGCGAACGAGCTGGTGGGATGTATACTGCCCTGGCCCAGGATGCCAAAACGGAAATCCTAGCTTAGGAGCCTCCGCAAATTAAGTTGAACAAGTTGCGCGAGTACGATATAGTACAGGGATGGCCCCCGCGGAAGGGTTTCAAGATCGGCTGTTGACGCTGCTGCCCCACCTCAACGAACGG
>JBEKUI010000323.1:0-4473 GCA_049515175.1 Terriglobia bacterium | reverse complement strand
CTGGATCGAAACGCAATGTCTTGGGGTCAGTCGTTCTTTCGACCATTAGTGATCGTAGGTACAGAGGCGAGATTTTGAAGTTTGCAACACATCCCTTTCAACTTCCAGGGGGTAAACACAACCATGCGAAAGAATCTAACTGAGCTCACGCTTATCATTCTCGTTTTGACTTGCCTTCCTTATCCCACCCAAGCCGGTACACGACTTCGAGTTGAGGCGGGCACTAAGCTACCCGTGCGCCTTGAACGCAGCGTCGGCACCAAAGATTTTTACAAGTGGCGCTCGTTCGGTCCCGTGCGAACCGTTTCCGGCACGCTGGTGCAGGACATCGTTGCGCCGGACGGGCAAGTGGCGCTACCGGCAGGCACAAAGATCAGCGTTGCGGTGCTCGAGAGCAAACGCGCCGGGCACCTGATAGGTCGATCGAAGCTGCGGCTGGGTCTTTACTCGGTAGCGACGCCGAACGGTGAAGTGATTCCGCTTGACGGGTATCCCACGACTTTGAATCACCGCAAGGTTGACCGCGAGGGCACCGCGCGCGGACATCGGGGGCTGGTGAAGGATGCTGCTATGGACATGGCGTCAGTGACGACGGGCGCCGGGGTTGGCGCCCTGGTGGCCGGGCCGATTGGCGCCGCGGTGGGCGTTGGCGCCGCGGTGGGCGGCGGAGGTGGTCTATTGATTGCCGCTATATGGACAGTGGTGCGGCGCGGCTCGGACATTACGGTCCCCGCGGGTACCGTCGTGGAATTTGTGGTCGGCCGGCCGGTGTCCTTCGTCCCCACCGGTGAGGTGGTTGATGACGGCGCCAAGCTGCAAGCGTCCCGATGGGGCCGCGGTGAAGTGATCCCGCCTGCGGACGACTTGCTGGCGATGGCGGACCAGCTCAACACCGATCCCGATGGAGTGCTCGAACAATTGAAGGAAATCAGATTCAAAGAGCGTCCCGCCGTGGATCGGACGTTCGCGAAATATCTGGAAGCGATGGCGCGCTATCAGAAAGGCGACCACGGCAAGGACACGCTCAAGCTGATGCGTGAGGCTTATCGCGAGGGCCAAACCTCGCCGCTCACAGCGCCCGCGCGCGCCGAAATGGCTCGCAACCTGGTGGTGATGATTCGCGGCACCGAGACGGATTGGGAGCGAGACCCGCTCCTGAACGATCCGCAGGTGCAGGCGGCGCTGGTGGAGGAAATGAAATGAAGCGCGCGTTAATCCTTGTCCTGTTTTGCTGCGCGATGGTGAGTCTGGCGCTCGCGCAGCAGCCCGCGTCCACCGGGGTGCCAGCCGCACCTCCCCCTCCGGAGACGGCAGCGTCCGGCACGGTGGACATCGCACGTCCCGACCCAACAGCCGCGACCCCAGTCGGCACGATGGACACAGCGCCCACCGAGAGCGCGGACACAACCACGCCAGGCACGTTGGGCAAGACGCCATCCGTTGTCGCGAACAACCAGGAGGCGCGCGAACTGCCGTTGGATTCAGAAACCTTCGACGTGCGCGTGCATCGCCGCGTCACGGAGTACAGCCAACGTCACCAACGGCGCGAGAGTCTCATGTCCTCGTATGACAAGGTCAGTGTGGGCGACCCGGGGCTCGTGCGCTTCGCCGACCCACGAAAAGTGCAAGTGGAGCTGAGCGACGAACTCGATCGCGAGCGAACCAGCGAAGAGCTTTGCGCTGACTACGCGGAACAGGCGCACGACGTTCAGAGCAAGGCGCAGGCGCTTCAGGAGTTCATTGCCAAGCGGCGGCAGACGTTCGACGAGTTGAATAAACGCGACGGAGCCTCTCGCCGCCAGGACCTCGAAGTGGCGCTGGCCAACCTCGCCCGCCAGCCCTTGTCGCCGGAGACGCTAGCGGCAATGCGCGAAATCGATCGGCGGCTGTCGGAGATCGATCGCAACGAGAAAGACCTGCCGGCCCAATTGTCACAGAACCAACAGGAAACTTCGGACGCGGCGGAAGAGCTCGCCAAGCTCCAGGCGCTGCAGCAAGCTTACGAGAAAGAGGCGAAGGCCTTCACGGCGGACGCGCTCTCCGCGCGCCAGAACCGCCTGCGCCTCGTGAGCAAGCTGGAATACTTCATCGTCCGCGCCCAAGTGGAAGATTCGCTGGAGCAAGGCCGGAAAGCGCTGGAGACTGTGGAGCACCTATCGCCCAGCCCCGAGGTTGAAAACCTGCTCAGGGGTCCGGGGTCGACCACCAAGTCGCAGGCTGACTTGGAACAGATGCGAGACTGCATTCAAAAGTCAGGCGATGTGAACGCTTGTCGCCAAGCACCGCACCAGGAGTAGCTTATGCGCATCAGACAGCTAAAACGAAATATCTATCTAGCTTCGCGAAAACTACTTCCCCTGGCCGCTGCCGCCGCGCTGCTGCTCATGCTTGCGCCGATCGCGCGCGCGCAGAGCGTCGATTTCGATCCGCCGGCACTAAGCAAACAGCGCACGGCGATCTGCCTGAAGGCTACCCACGCGCCGATCACTGACCTGGAAAACGATGTGAATCATCTTGCCGTGCTGTCAGAGACGTGCCGTGCCGAATATGGCGCCAAAGCTTGCGGGTTGTCCGACAAACCACTCGAGTCAAACACACTGGAAGATCGCTATGCCTACTACGTCAGGAGGCCGGTGGAAGCACATTCTAACGGGCGGCAAGCCAAAATCGACAGACACAATTGGGAAGCGCCAACCGCGACTCCTTCTCGATGAGATGGTGCAGGCTACATCCTGCCCAGTTGAAAGAAGGGGATGACACTCGCGTGAGGACCATCACGACGTCCATCTGTCTGGTCACTTCGTGCGCAGGATTGGTTTTCCTGGGATCCGCCACACTGCGAGGCGCGCCTCCGCAAGGACCGAGAGCCCGCCCCTCCGCGCATTCCAGGCGCCCCAAGGCAACGAAGCCCACCTGGCATTCCGGGCCCACTTCGTCGCCGCTTGAGACGGAGTTCGTGCCACCGGCTCCTCCACCCGCACCGCCCGTAACGTCACCCATCCTCGACTCTTATGCAGAACGGGAAAATTCGGTCGCTGCGAACCCACAGGCCGCACCTCCTGCGCATTCGGTTCGCGCCACGAAAGGCACTCCTGCGGCTGCCGCTGCGCAAGCGTCCACGGCAAGCGCTGATCAGCCCGACTACTCAAACTCTCCTGATCCTGAGGCCCAGCGCATCCAGGATGAGCTCCAGCGCCTGCACGATGACAGCGAGGCGCGTCAGGCCTTTTACGATGACCTTCGCCGCACCGTGCAACAGGTCCGTGCCGCCGTCAGGAGTTCTGACTCATCGGAAGAGAATACGGTCTCGCCGGAGCAGAACGTTCGGCCGCCACGGCCGGCGGAAACTCCGCTCCATCAAACTCGCAGCCATGATTCTTACTCGCGTCCATCCAGGGAGGATCGCGAACCGCGCAAGTCCGAATCTGCAGACCCTGACAATCCGCAAGCATCGCTGACCCCAGGTGGTGGCGGCATCGACCGCGCAGCCTACCTGATGGTTGTGCGCTGGGCGAAAGCGAATGGAACGCCCGTGCCGTTGGCCCTCGGCGTGGCGTGGATGGAGTCGCGCCTGAACACCCAATCGGCGCGCGGGGCCGCAGGCGAAGCGGGGATGTTTCAGATTATGTCGACGCGGTGCACGTTGGAAGGTTGGCCCGCCGGGCGCCTGAGCGAGCCGGAATTCAACGCCTGGATGGGAACGATGCTTCTGGCGCGCTACTACCAAGAAGAGGGAAGCGTGGCGCGCGCTGCCGCGAAGTATGTCGCGGGCCCCGAGGTCTTCAACAAGAAATATTCCAAGGACGTGTGGGCTTACATTAATTGGTATGCGACTACGGTGGACAGCTATGCCAGCTACTTTTCCCGCTACCAAAGCTGAGAGCTGGGCGGAGGCAATTACGCTTCGACCCGCCGGCGAATCTGATCCTGAATGCCGTGGAGTGCCCCGGTTTGTGCTGCTCGAGACGCGCGGACCTGATCCCCGTGCGCTCGCGCTCTCTGCCGTTGTTTTGAGCGCTCTGGTTTCTCTGTTAATCATGTTGCCGCGTTTTCAGAGCGTTACTCGCGCGCCAAGCGCGGAGACCGTCACCCTGCTCGTGGTGCCGCCCGAGCCGCGGACGCTGCCAGATATTTCTACGACGAAGAATTCCAGCGAGAGTTCAACGCTTCTTCCCCAGTCGGCCGAACCGGTCACGGCCAAGCCTCCGTCGCCAGAGCTGACGAAATCTCGGCTCCCGGCAGTTCCGGTCCAGCCTATCCGGCCCACGCCAGTCAAGGCCGAATCCATTATTCCTGACTCAGTTGCCGCAGAGCCAATCCCGCGTGAGCTCATGGAGAAGCCACCGCCAATTCCAATTCAGCCGGAACGCGCCGTGGCTGAAACCGCTCCGATTGCGACGCCTGCTGCCATGGAAGTGCCTAAGCTAAATCCGGGGCCTCCCCCGCTGGGCTCAGTTAATAATGTTGTCGTGC
>JBEKUI010000322.1:0-4487 GCA_049515175.1 Terriglobia bacterium | reverse complement strand
GACAGGGGCCGTGTCCTTCAGCATCGCCAATGCCGATGCCCTGTTTAACGCCAACGGCGGTACCAACGCAGTATTCAACGATTTGGGAGGCGAAAACCCAGGTGCCTTTGATTGGGGAATGCCCTTCTTCTATGGCCGGACCGTATTCGTTGGCATTGAGAACATGACCGGGCCCAACAGCGTGGTCGGTCCCTATTGGGCCTACTGAGTTGCCGCAAGAACACACCCGTTCGCAGCGTGCCGGGCCGTGGACGCCACCTTGTCCCTCCGCCTCCATAGAGTTCCGGCCCGCCCATCCTTGAAGCCCTGCGGGGCGTCTGCTATAGTGACGCGGTTCATCATGCGGTGCGACGGTGTGCGCCCGTCGCACCCGATTGCCATTCATTCGGAGGACATCTTCATGGCACCCCCCAAGGTCTACAAGAATTTCATTGATGGCGAATGGGTTGACTCGGTCAGTGGACGGACGTTCGAAAACCTCAACCCCGCCAACACCAAGGAACTCGTCGGAATCTTTCAGAAATCCAACACCCAGGACGTGGACAACGCCATCGCCGCCGCCAAGGAGGCGTTCAAATCGTGGCGGTTGGTTCCCCCGCCCCGTCGTGGCGAGATCATCTACCGCGCCGCGCGCCTCCTCGTCGAACGCAAGGAAGAGTTCGCGCAGTTGATGACTCGCGAGATGGGTAAGATCCTCATCGAGACCCGCGGCGACGTTCAGGAAGCCATCGACATGACGTATTACATGGCGGGCGAAGGGCGGCGCCTCTTTGGGCAGACGACGACTTCGGAGCTCCCCAACAAATCCTGCATGACGGTCCGTTCGCCCATCGGCGTCTGCACGATGATCACGCCCTGGAATTTCCCCATGGCGATCCCTTCCTGGAAAGTCATGCCGGCGCTGATTTGCGGGAATACCGTGGTCATGAAGCCTGCCACCGACACGCCGCTCTCGATGCTCAACCTTGCGAAGGTGCTCGAAGAGGCGGGCATCCCGCGCGGCGTGGTGAACTACGTGACGGGCGGCGGCGGCGAGGTTGGCGACCGGCTGATGACCCATCCGGACGTGAAAGTCGTTTCGTTCACGGGCTCGACGGAAATCGGCCGCCGAGTCTCGGAAGCCTGCTCCCACAACTTCAAGCACTGCTGTCTCGAGATGGGCGGCAAGAACTGCATCATCGTCATGGACGACGCCAATCTTGACCTCGCCGTCGAAGGCGCGCTCTGGGGCGGCTTCGGCACCACCGGACAGCGTTGCACCGCCGCCAGCCGCGTCGCCTGCCACAAGGGTGTCTACAAAGAATTCATGGAACGCTTCGTCGATCGGACTCGCGCGCTGCGAGTGGGCAACGGCCTCGATCCCGCGGTCCAAATGGGGCCGTGCGTAAATCAGGGCCAGCTTAAGACCGTGGAGGAGTACGTCGAGATCGGGAAGAACGAGGGCGCCAAGCTCCTGTGCGGCGGACACCGTCTGACCGGCGGGGAATACGATCGCGGCTGGTTCCATGAGCCCACCATCTTCGGCGATTGCCATCCCAAGAGGCGCGTCGCGCAGGAGGAGATCTTCGGGCCGGTGGTTTCCGTGATTCCCTTCGGCACGCTCGAGGAAGCGATCGAAATCAACAACGGCGTGGTCTACGGCCTCTCCTCGTCGATCTACACGCGCAACCTGAACCGCGCCTATCAGGCGATGCGCGACCTTGACACCGGCATTGTTTACGTCAACGCGCCCACGATCGGGGCGGAGACTCACCTGCCCTTCGGCGGCACCAAGCAGACCGGCAACGGCCACCGCGAGGCGGCCGTCACGGCGCTCGATTTTTACTCGGAATGGAAAACAGTGTACGTTGATTACAGCGACAAGCTGCAGCGCGCGCAAATTGATACCTAGCGACATGGTGCAGCGCCGGGCACTGGTCCGGCAAGTGGAATTACAGCAACGTGCCGCCACGAAGCGCGGCACCACAGAGGAGGATTGACATGTCCAGCACACGACGCGAGTTACTCAAGCAAGGGGTAGGTCTGGGCGCGGCGGCGGTACTTTCGTCGCCGGCGGCCCCGGCGAAGGCCGATACTACCAAACCTTCCGCGCATCGCATTCACCTGGGTGTTTCAACTTATTCTTACTGGCATTTCACGGAGCAGAAGTATCCCATCGAGAAAGTCATCGACAACGCTTCCCGCTTGGGCTTCGATGGCGTGGAGATTCTGCACGTGCAGATGCCGGAGGAATCGCCCGCCTACCTGCGCAAGCTCAAGCGTATGGCGGCGGTCAACGGCCTCGATCTGATGATGTTCTCGATTCATCAGGACTTCGTTTCGCCCGACCCCGAGGTCCGCCAGAAAATGATCGATCACACCGTGCATTGCATCGAGATGACCTACGAGCTGGGTATTCCCATCATGCGGCTCAACTCCGGCCGCTGGAAGACCATCAAGTCCTTCGACGACCTGATGGTGGCCAAGGGGCTGGAGCCGCCACTCCCCGGGCACGACTACGATGAAGCCTTCAAGTGGTGCATCGACTCCATCGAGCAGTGCCTGCCCGCGGCGGAAAGGGCCGGCGTGGTCATGGCGCTCGAAAACCACTGGGGCCTGACAACGTCAGTGGACGGCCTGCTGCGCATCCGAAAAGCGTTCGACTCACCCTGGCTCGGCGTGAACTTGGACATGGGGAACTTTGTCGGCGACCCGTATCCACAACTGGAACAACTGGTCCCTTACGCCACCATCTCCCAGGCCAAGACCTACTACGGCGGTGGCGTCTGGTACACGCTCGATCTGGATTTCATGCGCATCGCGCAGATCTACCGCAAGGCCAGCTTCGGCGGCTACATCACACTCGAAATGGAAGGCAAAGAAGATCCCGAAACCGCCGTCCCCAAGAGCCTGGAGGTTCTCCGAAAAGCCTTCGCCTAGCGCGGACTCACCTGTGCCGACTGCCTTACCGTTGGAGTCTGAACGCTGAAGACTTATGCGATGAGCCTGCGACCCCCGAGCGTCTGATTCGCCGCGCACAAGTTTAGGTTCGGTCCCCCCACCGAATCTTCAACTTATTGACAATCAAGAACTTACTCGGTTCGTTGAATTCTTAATCACCCATCTGATTCTAAAGGACTTGTTCGGTTCGTCGCCCTATTGGAAATTGGAATTCGTTCATTCTGCATACCTTACTCGGTTCGTACTATTACTATATAAGGGCCACCCACACGCCTTTTCGCCAAGAAATCCAACGAATACACCTTGCCGAAAAACATAGTTGCTATCCCGCGCCCTCGCCGGCACCGATTTCGATTCCCTTCCCATCTGACTATAGGCTAGCATACTGAGCCACGATTTGTCAAGACCCCCTGGGCGGGCGATTCACAAACCGAAAAGCCGCCCGTCGGCAGACGGGTTACAAACCAACTCTCCGCTACCTGCGACCTGCTGGTGCTGCACCCTACTGTTGCGGATTCGTGGCAGGGGGATCGTCCGTTGGCGTGCCGCCGGTGCTATCATCTCCCGTTGGCAATCGATAATACATGGGGGCGAAATGACTATTCGACTCATCCGTTCGATTTCGGCGTGGCTTCCGGCCCTGGCAGTGATCCTGCTCTCGTTACCCCTCACCGCGAGGGGCCAAGATTCTCCCGAGACGATTCTCCTCAAGGACTTCCGGCCGAAGTCGCTCTACAAAATTCCAGTCACCCAGGTTTCCAAGGCGAAATTCCGGGTGATTGACATGCACTCGCATCCCGACCCCAAGGCCGAGGAAGAAATCGCCCAATGGGTCCGGACCATGGACGAGGTCGGGGTCGAGAAAACCATCATCCTGACCCAGGCTGTGGGCCCGGAGTTCGACGCGATCTACTCGCAGTATTCCAAGTACCCCGAGCGCTTCGAACTGTGGTGCGGCTTTGACTACAGTGGCTACGACAAGCCCGGTTACGGCCCCGCAGCGGTGGCGGAGCTGGAGAGGTGCTACCGCATGGGGGCGCGCGGCGTGGGGGAATTGGGCGACAAGGGCAAGGGGATGGACTTTGAGAAAATTAATGCCCCGGGCATGCATCCCGACGACCCGCGCATGGATCCGCTCTTCGAAAAGTGCGCCGACCTGGGCATGCCCGTCAGCCTCCACGTGGCTGACCCCATCTGGATGTACGAGAAAATGGATATCCACAACGACGGGCTGATGAATGCCTACGCATGGCGCCTGGATAATCAACCGGACATCGTGGGGCATTCCGGGATGATCGACATTCTCGAGCGAACAATCAAGAAGCACCCCAGAACCACATTTATCGCCTGCCACTTCGCCAATCTCGACTACGACTTGACTCGCCTGGGCGATCTGTTTGCACGCTACCCCAACTTCTACGCCGACATCTCGGCCCGCTACGCCGAGACCGCAACCATTCCGCGCTTTGTTTCCAAGTTTTATGAACAGTATTCGAACCGGCTCCTCTATGGTACCGATATGGGCGCCAATCCGCAGATGTATCGCA
>JBEKUI010000321.1:0-4500 GCA_049515175.1 Terriglobia bacterium | reverse complement strand
CAGGAGGTTGGGCCGGTCGAGGCCCGAATACGAGGGAGATCCTGAGACAATAAGACTTGCGCCAGGAGTAAAATGGAACCCACTTTGGAATTGCGTGATTCCTGCGATTCGCCAGCCTCCCAGGACGCGGTCCAAAGCACCAGGCCAGTTGCCGCCAAAAGCACGTCCACGGCCCCAGGGGAGTTCGTAGAGCCAACTGAGGACGAAGCGATGGCGGACATCGTAAGACGAGTTACCACGATCCGCCTGCCGGTTACGCGGGTCGCGGAAACAATCCGAGGCGTCCGCCGTGTTGTTCGCAAGCACGCAGAGCGGAGCCAAGTCGATCGAATGGGCCCAGGTATAACCGGCAAGGAAAGTCAATCCATGCGAATAGCGCTTCTCCACCTTGACCTGGAGGGCATTGTAGTTCGATTTCCCCATCGTATGAACCCAGCCAAAGGTGCCGAAATTCGGATAAGGCCGACGATCCTGCGCGGGGCTATTCGGGTTGGAGGTGGGATAGGGTTGGTTGTCATCAGTCCCTGCCAGGATGTGGTTCCCTTTTGTGCCCGCATAAGCAACCTCCAGGACAGTCTGGGCGCCCAACTCCTGCTGGACTGCGAAATTCCAATTGAGCGTGTAGGGGTAGAACCACTTCGTAGGCGCCTCGTCATAAAGGAACAACAGGGAGGTGTCGGCAAGGGTAAATGGGGCGTTGGCAGGAAACCCGGTTGTGATGCTGGTTACGGGGACGACCGCTTGGCCCGTAACCGGATCGAACGGTCCCGTGTTAGGTGGGTAAATATAGGCCGCTCCACCCCAAGGTGGGTTTAAGGGCATGGCAAGCGTGCCCTCTGTGTATGGGTAGTGATAAAAAATCCCGAAGGCGCTGCGCACCACGGTTTTCGGGCGAACTTGGTAGGCAAAACCAACCCGCGGCCCCAAGTTTCTATTGGACGCCCTGAGCAGAGTGCGGTTGTCCGTGTACTCCACCGGGAATTGCGGCCCCAACCTCGGCTCCTTACCCTTTCGACTAATTGGGATCAGGAAGGCTCCGGTCTTGAGGTCCACACCCGTGACGCGGTCGAACCTTTCGCGCTCGGTATTGCCGAATTCCCAGCGCAGACCTGCGTTGACGGTGAGCTTCGCACTAACTTTCCAGTCGTCCTGGATGAAGAGCGCAGCGGCCTTACGGCCGTTGTCCGAGAGGATGCTATTGCTGATGTTGGAGAAGTCGGGTAACCCGAACAGGAACTGTGCGAAGCCCGAACCCGTGGCCTCTCCGCTGGGGGCGTTCAGATCGGAAGTGAAGATGCCACTGAAAGAATAGCCCCCAGAAGGATTAGGCGAATAGTATTGGGTGAACCAAAAGCTATCGAGGGATCCGCCGACCTTGAAGGTGTGTTTGCCACGCACCAAACTCAGCGTATCCACGAATGTCTGGTCGCGAGCCGTCGCTAAACTGGGAGCCCACCCCTGATTGCCTAGGCCGTCGACGTCCGAAAAACTGAGGCCGGGGACTCCACCCAGGATTCCGGGCTCATACGGGACACCGCCGAACCCGAGTGAATGCGGGTCAAGCGTTGTGTTGGGCAAACCGCTGATGGCCGTGTTGCGCGTGTATCCGTAACGGAATTCATTCACGGTCTTGGAAGAGAAAACATGTGTCTCGCTGAAAGCACCGCCTTGCTGGCGGCTGAGAAAAACACTCCCGCTGGCAGCGGGGCTGGGAATGTTGATGCTTGCTTGCTGGGGAACATCGCGGAAGGCGTAACGCCAGGAGAGCCGGTCGTGCGTGCCCCACTGATGGTCAATCTTGACGTCGAATTGGTTATGGTCGTTTCTTCTTACTGGGCTCCAGCGAAACTCGAACGCACTCGTATTAGGAGGGGGAAGCAAGCCCACGGTATTCCGGGCGGGGGCAACTATCTTGGCCGGGTCGATCACGTTGGCCTCGCCGTTGTACATGATGGGGTCGCGTACGAACCCAGTGCTACCGTCTAGGCAAGATACCTGCTTAATGGTCGTGGGGTCGAAGAGCTGGCCGGTATCGTACAGGCTGCCTGTGCAAGGGTCTGTAAACGTAGTACCTGTGAGCAGGTCACGGAAATCTCCCTGCCGCCACGCCATGCTGGGAAGAGTGCTTACGATTGTCCGTCCCGCCCGAGATCGGAAACCCTCGTAATCCATGAAGAAGAAGGTGCGGTTGTGGCCGTCATAGATATGGGGGATAACCACCGGGCCGCCCAGGGTTCCGCCAAACTGATTCTGCGAATAGCGCGGTTTGGAGGGGGCAAAGAAGTTTCGGGCGTCCAGACGAGCGTTGCGAACGAATTCATAGAGAGTGCCGTGAAGGTCGTTCGTCCCGCTGCGGGTCACAACATTGACCACGCCGCCTCCGGCGCGGCCGAATTCCGCGGAGTAGTTGTTCGTCTGGACCTTGAACTCCTGCACGGCATCCGGCGAGGGCGAGAGATTCCAGGCAGCGCCGGTAAAGAAGATTCCCTGGTAGTTGTTGTTATCCACGCCGTCCAGCAAGTAGCTCTGCTGTTGGCTGGGTTGGCCGCTGATGCTAGGCAACCCGTCCGGAGAGATCGACGCAGCCGGGCTCAGCGTGACTAGCTCATAAATGTTGCGGCCATTCAGCGGCAGGTTCTCAATCTTCCGAGTTTCTATCACCTGCCCCAGCGAGGAGTCACTGGTTTGGAGCGGCGGTGCCGTGCTGGTTACCTCCACAGTTTGCGTAGCAGCACCCACCTGGAGTGTGAAATTCACGTCAAGTTTCTGTTGGATCTGAAGCTGAAGGCTTCGCCGGATCTCGGTCTTGAATCCGGTTGCCTCGACCTTGATTTCGTATGTCCCCACCGGCACCGGGGTGAACACGAACTCGCCAGCGGAGCCGGTTGTAGTCGTGAGGGTGTAGCCTGTCTTGGATTCTAGGAGCGTCACCTTTGCGTTTGGAATCACCGCGCCACTGGGGTCGGAGATGATTCCCGAGATGGTTCCTTTATCCTGCTGGGCGGCCAGGGGTAGAATCCAAAGGCAAACGCCTAGCAGCGCCGCGAAGACCTTACCGGTTAACCTGAACATGGATGTTACCTCCTGAGACCTTAATCTCGACCGTGCGGGAGGCAGTTTGGCATCCTCCCACTCTCGGTGGAACATGCTCGAGATCCCGACGCTTGAAGAAGCACATACGAAGCCTTTAGCCAGTCTTTCCGATCAGACGCTTGGGTGAAAGTTGAGGTTCTTCCGCAGCTCTGCAGAAGAAAGCTCATCACCTCTACGTTCCTTTAGCGGCATCCCGCACCGTCACGCGACGGCTATCTGCAAGGAGCAAGAATTCGAATCGTCCCCAGCTTGTAACGTCTTTCCAAATCTGATCCTTGTATCGCCAGGGCGATTTGTGGCTTACCTTGATCATCCACCAGGGCTATGCGCACGTCATATTCCCCCGGCGACAGATCTTTCGGGAGATGGAAAATGCTGATCACAGGGTAAGTCTCGCCGCGTACCCAGTGGGTTTCATCGAATCCGCGATCCACTTCGCTGAACTTTACATTCCCTTGAACATCAGTCAGGTAAAGCTTCAGCGGGTGGCGTTGATAGAGGCGCCCCGTGTTTTGGTTGACCCAGGTTTCTCGCATGAGGAAAAGGTCGCCGGCCGGCAATTCCTCGGGCCAGCTTACCCGGGTGGGCACCAGTCGAAAGCCCAACCCGCCGCTTTCGAGGCCCCGCACATGAGCGTCGCGATCTTCACGCATCGCCCGCTTGTAACTATCCGCATCCATGTAGAAATGAGCCCAGTTGGAATGCCAGGCGAGCATGAGGTCCATGTTTTCGTCGAAGGTGCCGTGTGTTCCCTGGTTCTTGACGTCGGTATATGACCAGTCTGCCTCTGCCCACATGGGGTTCGTCTTCCAGTACTTCTCCATGGTCATCTGGTCCCAGGTATCGAGGCCATCTATAAATCCATGCCGGGCAAGAGCCGTACCTTTGGGGATTGCCTGGTCCAGGCCTTGGCGGTAGAGAAAGTCGTCCAGGCTGCGGACTTGCCTGTTATCTGTGTCGATGCAGTAGGAAATTGAGAGCCTCTTTACTCTATAAATATCTTCATACATATTGACGAGCTGGGCCAAAATCTTATGCTTGACGTCCTCATTCGGCCATGGGTAATGGGACCAGAGGGTATGCCATTCGCCCCACTGCCCATATCCAAACAATCCCCAGAGCACAACGGGGCTTTGCGGCTTGTCGTAGCGCTCGGCAAGCGCCGTAAGGAACTTCCGCGCCTTAGGCAGGTAAACCGTCTGGTAGGTCGGGTCGGTGTAATCAGGTTCGCGCTTTTTTGAATTTCCCTCGCCGGTGTATTCGCGATAGCGTGCCCCCGCCTTCCATAACCATTCGGGGCAGACTTCGTTTCCGGGAGCGCCGGCCCATCCAGGATCGTCGGTAATCCAGATTCTCAGCTCAATCTGTTTGCCCCGTGCCGCCCAGTAATCCATAATCGTGTCAAGG
>JBEKUI010000320.1:0-4513 GCA_049515175.1 Terriglobia bacterium | reverse complement strand
CTCCAGTGTTTTCTGTAATTGAGTCCGCCGCTCGACGGGTTCATCCCAAATCAAGACGGGCCGCGCAAAGAGGGTCAGCAGCGTGCCGTGCGCTGGTTCCACGAGGGGGACGAAGAATTCCCAGCCCGGGAACTGCCCCGAGTATTCCGCTGCCCATTCCGGCTCGCCGCGCAGATGGGGGACGCGCGCCGTAAGAGTCTGGACCAGGCGCGCAAAAAGCTGTGGTGAGTGCCGATTTTCGCAGAAGGGAAGCAGCGTCACGTTTCCGGCCGCCTTGCGCGAGCGCTGCGTGCCGGGATCGAACTCTCGGATGGACTCGATGCGATCGCCGAAAAACTCAAGGCGGACGGGACATTCAACTTCCGGGGGAAAGAGGTCAACGATGCCGCCGCGCACGGAATACTGGGCGGGCGTTGCAACCGGTTCTCCTGACTCATATCCCACCGCCGTCAGGTGTTCCACGAGGTCGTCCAGACTGACCTCGTCGCCGAGTTTCAAGTCCAGGGCGAGCGACCGATAGTAGTGGCTTTCGCGAAAGCGTCCCAGCGCCGCGGCGAGGGGCGCGAACAAAATCCTCGTTCGGCCGCAAGCGGCGTGCCACAGCGCGACCGCGCGACGCTCCGAGATCTCGGGGTGGGGCGACCGGTTCTCATACGGTGAGCAATCGGGCGCCGGCAGGACGTGGATCCTGGAGTGCGCGCCGGGTTCGAGCCAGTTAAGAACGGTCCGGGCAGCCTTCGCCAGACGCTCGGCAGATTCGTTGTCTGTCGTCAGAACCACCAACGGCCGTTGGATTTTGTGAGCGAGGCCGGCCACCACCAGGGCTTTGGCGGTGCCGGTCAGGCCGGAGAGGGAGGCCCCGGAGCGAGTTCCGTTCTGCAGAGCATCGAGCGCAGACCGGAACGCCGTGTGGTCGAAGACCGGTTGGAGAAAGGAATAAGAAGGCGGCATCGAAACTGAACGACCTCAGCGGCGAAGCTTCCGGGCGGCTTCGACGATCGCAGTGGTGGAATATCCCTCGACAACAGGCGCGGCGACGACGCGGCCGCCGGCGGCTTCCACGTCTTCGCGCCCGACGATTTCATCCGGCCCCCACGTGCCGCCCTTGACGAGAACGTCCGGCTGCATTCGCGCCACCACCGGCTGCACGCTCACAGTGTCAAACACCGTCACGTAATCGACTCCCTCGAACGCGGCGACAACCTCCGCGCGTTCCGCCTGGGGAATGACCGGCCGGCCTGGGCCCTTGCCGAGTTCCCGGATGCTGGCGTCGCTGTTGATGGCCACTATCAAAACGTCACCGAGCTTGCGGGCCTCGGCGATTACCTGTGCGTGCCCCGGGTGGAGAAGGTCAAAGCAACCATTGGTAAAGACGACCCGCCGTCCCTGGCGCTTCAGTTCGTCAACGAGGCGGTAGGCCTCTTCCAAGGGAATGATCTTCCGAGTGGACATGGTCTGGCTCACAAGAAATGCTCAGGTTTCCATATTACCACGCGGCTAAAGTTGCGGGTCTGCCCGTCCGGCAGATGCCATCCTCCCGCGACCCGCACGCAGAATTTACAGACGGCGGGCACGGATGTTATTCTCATCATCTGAATTTCAGTTTTCGGTGTACTCCCTACTCGACGTCGTTTTTTCGAGGTTAATCCGTTCATGCCGACCAAATCACAGGAGTTGTTCCAGCGCGCCTTGAAAGTCCTTCCCGGGGGAGTGAACTCGCCCGTACGCGCTTTTCGCGCCGTGGGCGGCGATCCCATTTATTTCGCCAGTGGCAAAGGCTCGCGCCTCACTGACGTTGACGGCCGGAGCTACATCGACTATGTGCTTTCCTGGGGGCCATTGATTCTTGGCCACTGCCATCCGGAAGTGGCGGAGGCCTTAGTTGAGGCGCTGGCCACTGGGACCAGTTATGGCGCCTGCACGCCCGCCGAGGTTGAACTCGCGGAGCGGATTTGCGAGGCCTACCCGTCCATCGAGCGCGTGCGCCTGGTGAACTCGGGCACGGAAGCGACGATGGCTGCCTTACGGCTGGCGCGAGCGGCGACAGGTCGCGACAAGATTCTGAAGTTCGAAGGCTGCTACCACGGTCATGGCGACAGCTTGCTGGTGAAGGCTGGCTCCGGAGTGGCGACCCTCGGATTGCCCGACAGTCCCGGTGTGCCACGGGCGCTCGCCGAACTCACCGTCACGGTGCCTTTCAACGATCCCGCGGCGTTGGAGGAGGCCTTCCGTGTGCATCGCAATCAACTCGCCGCAGTGATCCTGGAACCTGTAGTCGGCAACGTGGGCTGCGTGCCGCCGCGTCCTGGATTCCTCGAGAAGATTCGCGCGCTTACCGCCGAGCAGGGCACGGTGCTCATCATCGATGAGGTCATGACCGGCTTCCGCGTGGCCTACGGAGGGGCGCAGCAGCTCTACAAGATCCAGCCGGACTTAACAACGCTCGGCAAAGTGATTGGCGGAGGACTGCCCGTGGGCGCATACGGAGGGAAGGCCGCGCTCATGGATCAGATCGCTCCCGCGGGCCCGGTTTATCAGGCAGGGACGCTCTCGGGAAATCCGCTCGCCATGCGCGCGGGCCTGAAGACGCTGGAGATCCTTCGCCGTCCGGGCAGCTACGAGCGGCTGGAGCAACTCACGGCGCGGCTCGCGGAGGGAATTAAGCAGCGAGCGGCGGGCGCCGGAATTCCCGTAACGATCAATCGCGTGGGATCGATGTTCACCGTGTTCTTCACCGGCGAAACCGTGACGGATTATGCCACGGCCAAGACGTCGGACGTGGCGCGGTTTGGGAAGTTCTTCCGTGGGCTGCTGGGGCGCAGCGTCTATTTTCCTCCCTCGCAATTCGAGGCGGCCTTCATGTCGCTCGCGCATACGGAGGAGGACATCACACGGACCATCGCGGCGGCGGGCGACGCTCTAGAGACCTTGCGGCCAGCGTAGATTCGCTCAGGGTCTCGCCGGATTGAGTCGCCTTGAGTGGGGGAGAGATCCGCACTTGTTAGACGGGGACAATCCTCGGGTTGGCCCTCCCCGTCAGCCTGCTGGAAGGGGGAGTTGAACCCTCACGCTGCTTACGCAAAGCGAGATTTTGAGTCTCGATATGGCCACTCTTGCAGCGTCGCGCACAGCTCGGCGCGAACGCGCAAGACTTGCATCAAGAGCGTATGGATACTGGTCTTGCTGTGCGTAAGCAAATGCTCCCCTGTTATACCGTGCATCAGTCAGCTCAGGCGAGATGGATACCGCCTTGTCCAGGGCTTCTGCGGCGCGCTTTCGGTCTCCCTGCTCCCCGAGAATCACGCCAAGGCTACAATAAGCTGCCGCGTGGTCGGCAACGGCACACGGACAAACATAGAAAGTGGCACAACGATTTGGGGGAGGGTGTCGGGGACGCCAAAAAGTGTTTTTTTCGGAAGTTGGTTTGCTTAGTGCTGGCAATCAACACGCTTGGCTCAAAGACCTCGCACGGAGGAGCAAAATGTCTGAACCTAGCGTGCAACCCAGGGACGTTTCAGAGTCTAATTATCCTGCACGTGCGCCTATTCGCGAACAACTGCGCTTCTTGTTGAACTATGCCGTACTTGCCCCGTCCAGCCATAACACTCAGCCTTGGCTTTTCAGCATAGGGGATAATGATGTCGAGTTGTACGCGGACAGGACACGCGCCTTAGCCGTGGTCGATCCAGATGACCGCGAGTTGATTATGAGTTGCGGTGCGGCGCTATTCAATCTGAGGATCGCACTTCGACATTTCGGTTACACTTGCATCATAGAAAGTTTCCCCAAGCGTGGCCACCCAGACCTCTTGGCCCAAATCCGCCCAGGAGACAAACGCGTGGCTGCTGCGGACGAGCAGCTTCTGTTCCAGGCCATCCCGCAGCGACACACGAATCGACTGCCCTTTGAAGATCGCGACGTCCCAGAATTACTGCTGTCGGAACTACAAGCGGCAGCGGAAGCGGAAGGGGCCTGGCTCCATATCGTCCGGGGCAGCGACGGCCGGAATGAGGTTGCGGATCTGATTGCGCAAGGCGACCATCTTCAGGCGTCGGATAAACGCTTTCGACGTGAGTTGGCGGCATGGCTTCACCCCAATCGAACTCAGAGTCGCGATGGGATTCCTGGCTACGCGTTTGGAGTGGGGGACTGGGTCTCCTACGTCGGGCCGCTCATGATCCGAACGTTTGACTGGGGCAAGGGCCAGGCCGCAAAAGATCGCCAACTCGCCACAGGGTCACCCGTGTTGGCGGTGGTCGGAACCGAAAACGACACGCCGCCGGATTGGCTGCGAGCGGGACAGGCACTCGAGCGGATGGTATTGCGGGCACGTGCAGAGCGGGTCTGGGCGTCATTCATGAATCAGCCCATTGAAGTTCCTGAGCTGCGCCCGAAATTACTGAACGTTATGGACAGAAAAGGGTTTCCACAACTTCTTGTCCGTATGGGTTACGGTCCGGATGTTAAAGGCACGCCGCGCCGCCCGGTGAGCGAGGTTCTCCCTTCCTAAGAT
>JBEKUI010000319.1:0-4540 GCA_049515175.1 Terriglobia bacterium | reverse complement strand
GCGCTGGGCGCGAGTTGCGGATCGTCGGGCGGGAACTTCACTGCACCACCACGGACGCCTGCGGGGAGCTATAGCGTCATCGTCGTGGCTTCGTCCCAGAGCACCACGCACCAGATCCGGATTATCCTGACCGTTCAATAGCCACCGCAGTTCGAGCGCCGGTGGGTCTTGACTTTAGTCGCAGGTGGCACTAGTCTGGCTCCTATCGGGTTCAACTGAAGTTTCAGGCCGCGGTGGGAGCGCTTTTTCCAAAGGAGGTGGGGATGGGACTCCTCAAAATTGCGCACGTTCCGCCCGCAACGGTGGAGGGTGACGCTACGGTTTTGGAAGCTGTGCAGGTGATGGCGGAAGAAGGTGTGGGCGGGCTGGCCGTCATCGAACACGGTGAGTTGCGGGGTGTCTTTACCGAACGCGATGTGATGCTGCGCGTCGTCCTGCGGGAGCGCCGGCCGGGCGAAGTCCGCGTGCGCGAAGTCATGACCACTCACGTCGAAACCGCCACCGACGATACTCCCGCCGAAGAGGCCCTCAGCTTCATGCTCGAACGCCATATTCGCCACTTGCCCATCGTCGGCGAACAGGGCAAGGTTCTGGGCACACTCTCCATCCGCAATCTGCTTGAACACATGGTTGAAGACCTCCAGCAAAAACTCCATTCCCTCGACCAATACTTGCTCAACGACGGCCCGGGCGGGTAGCTCAGCGAGACTCCGACAAAGGGTTGGGCGAAAGGCTCGCCTTACGGTGGGGGTTTTATCCTGCAGGGAATCAGTGCGGTCGCGAAGCCGTCTCTGCTGCGGGCGTGGCCGGCGGAGGCTGCGGCCTCGCGTTCACCGGGCGCGGGGCTGGAGCAGGCGCGGTCTTCGAACCGGATCCTGTCGCAGGACTTCCGGATCCAGTCGTGGACTGCTGAGGCAATCCTGCTGCGGCGGAGGGCGGGACAGGTTTCGTTGCCGTTCCCGCGTTGCGAGCGGGAGCGACTGCCATGGCAGGTGCAGGACTGGCCGTCGCCGGGGTCGCTCCAGCGGCCGGAGCGGCGGAACCCGTCTGCGAGAGCAGCCGATCGGTGCCCGTGCTGGCGAGGATCGGTTCCACTTGCTCAGGCTTGGTCAAACGCGGCGAATAGGGGAAATCCTCCACCGGCCGGTCCTTCAACACTGCCTCCATGAATTGCATCCAGATGGGCAGCGCCACTCGCGCGCCTTCTTCCTTGTTCCCCAGGGTGCGATGGTCGTCGTAGCCCACCCAGATGCCGCAGGTGAGTGAAGGGGTAAAGCCTTCGAACCAGCCATCGCTGAAATCGTTGGTGGTGCCGGTCTTGCCCGCCATCGGATACTTTTCCGCCAGTGACTTGGCGAGCGTGGCGGTGCCGGTGAAGAAGACCTCGCGCAGCATGGAAGTTTCCAGCCGGGCGATGGGCGCCGGGACCACGTCGGTGACTTCCGGCGGGAAATCATCGATGAGACGGCCGTCATAGTTGGTGACGCGCTCGACGAGCCGCGGCGCGATGTGCACGCCGTCGTCAGGGAAGGTGCTGAAGGCGGAAGTGTGTTCAAGCAGCGTCAGGTCCGAGGCGCCCAGGGCAAGCGGCAGATTCTCCGCCAGCCGCGATGTCAGCCCGAAACTGCGGCAGAGCTTGATGACCTTGTCCACTCCCACCCGCTCGAGGAGCCTGACCGCCGGAATGTTGCGCGACTCCGCCAGGGCGTGCAACAGCGTAATCGTCCCCAGGTATTTTCCGTCGTAATTGTGTGGCGACCAGGGGCCCGAGGCGGAAGGAAAGCTGAGGGGTTCATCGACGATGGTGTCAAAAGGCCGGGCCCCGTCCAGGAGCGCCTGTGCATAAACATACACCTTAAAGGAGGAACCGGCCTGACGGGCGGCCTGACGGGCACGATTGAATTTGCTCTCCTCAAAGTCGTAGCCGCCCACCATGGCCTTGATGGCGCCGGAAGAGTTCTCGATGGCCAAGACCGCGCCCTGCACCTGGGGGTGCTGATCGAGCGCCACGTGCAGCGTCTCTCCTTTGATCTCCTTGACGAGGAACAGGTCGACGTCGCCAGTTTGAAAGACGCCGGCGGGCAGCTTCTGTCCCGTCCAGGCGTAATCGCCCGGCACGACGCGCGCCGTCTGCTCGCCGAAGCGCACCAGTGCGTGATCCGGTTTGACGTCAATCACCAGGCCGTGGACGAGCTGGCCGGGATCGAGCGGCGTGCGCCAGTCGGGATGCGTGTAAGTCCCGAGGGTCGCCAGCAAGCCGCTGGGAAGGGTGGGCGGATCCTTCACGATGTTCTCTTCCGGCCCACGCCAGCCGTGGCGCTTGTCGTAGACCCGCAATCCCTCCTGCAGCGCCTTCTCGGCGATCTGCTGCTGGTGAACGTTCAAGGTGGTGTAGACCCGCAAACCTTTTTCGTGCACCGCCTCGGCGCCATACTTCCGTTCCAGGTAGAGCCGCACGTCCTCGACAAAGTAGGGTGCGATGTTGTTGTTCCAACGCTGAACGTTCAGCACGAGCGGGGCGGAGCGGGCCTCGCGATACTCGGCCTCTGAAATCTTGCCGTTCTCAAGCATGGCCTGCAGCACTTGATTGCGCCGCTGGCGGGCGCGGTCGGGATAGATGAGCGGCGAGTAGCCGGTGGGCGTGCGCGGCAGGCCGGCGAGGAGCGCCGCCTCGGGCAGCGTGAGCTGGTCCAGACGCTTGCCAAAATAGAACTGTGCCGCCGCCGCGAAGCCAAAGTTGCCGTGACCGAGTTCGATCTGATTGCAGTACAGGGTGAAAATCTGCGGCTTGGTAAAATGGCGCTCGATCTGGATGGCAATCAGGACTTCCTGGAATTTTCTCCGGAAGCTCTTCTCCGGCGTGAAGAAGAGCTTGCGGCTGAGCTGCATGGTGAGGGTGCTGGCGCCCTGGGCGCGCCGCCATTCCATCACGTCGGTGAGGGCAGCGCGCACCACACGAATCACATCCACGCCCCAGTGATCCTCGAAGTGCCGGTCCTCGATGGAAAGCACGGCGTCTTTTAAGACCTTGGGGATCTGGTTGTAGTTGACGATGACGCGATGCTCCAAGGCGAAGCTGCCGATGGGCGTGCCGTCGTCGGCATAGAGCTCCGTCATGACGTCCGGCCGGTAGTCCATGAGCTGCTGAATCTGCGGAAGGTCGGAGGAATGAACGAAGACCAGCCCCGCCAGTGCTCCTCCGCCCGCCGCCAGCAAGAGCAGGATTACGAATAGAAACTGGCCCAAAAAGCTGCGCAGGCTGAATGACCGCCAAGGAGGCGGAGGCGGCGGACTTGCCGGGAGCTCTGGGACAGGCGAGTCGGGCGGCGCGGGCAGCGTTGCGGAAGGAGCAGGGGCAGCAGTCTCGTGATCCGTCCGTCCTTCCAGCGGGCCGGACGGCTCCAGGGACGTTTCGGAGAGTGCCAGTTCGGTCCCCTGCAATTCCACCGTTTCCGGCTGCAGGAGAATATCTCCGGGAGAAACTGGCGTGGAAGGTGGCAACTCAGCCGAGTCAGGCTGAGTGGGAGCCCCCGCCGAAGATGCCTGCGTCGGCGGATCTGGAGGCTCGTGAGGCTTGGTTTGTTCCGGCGGAGAAGCTGACTCGGAGGCGGGCTGAGACGGCCGCTTCTCGTCGTCGTCCGAAAGCCCCAGTCTAATGATTTCCACCACTGACCATTCGCTCCTTTTGTATTCTAGGTTTCCGTTCCTCGACAGTCAAACTTCCTCCGGCTCAAACGCTGAAACACCATCTTGATCTTGCCCTGGTGTAAAGGTTGCGTAGTAGCATAGCCCGCGAAAGGAAGCGAGGAAAACGTGCCAATGACGTTTTCAGCAGTCGCCAATGCGGCACGGAAGGCGTTCTCTTTCCCGGTCTTTCTGGGCGTCGCGCTGATCGCCGGCGGTTACTGGGGTCTGGCTTATCACGATTTGCCCGCCGGCAAGATTTTCTACGAAGGCGACACGTGGTGGCATCTGGCGGTTGGTGAGCGCATCCTTTCGACTGGCCACTGGCCTACTTCTGACATCTACTCTTTCACGGCCTTCGGTAACGCCTGGGTCGCTGACCAGTGGTTGGGAGAAGTCATCCTCGCCCTGGCCATGCGATGGGGAGGCTCGCGCGGCCTGGCGGTCTTGCTGACATTGCTCTCCGCGGTTTTCCTCGGCCTGCTTTTCTATTACTCCTGCTTGCGCAGCGGCAAGGTGAAAGCGGCAGTCCTTGCCTGCGTGGCCATGCTGCCCATGGCTTCAACCTGCCTCACCCTGCGGCCGCAGCTTGTGGGTTACATTTTCCTGCCCATCACACTGATCTGCCTGGAATACTTTCACCAAGGGCATGCGAAAGCCCTTTGGGTTCTACCCTTGGTGTTTCTATTTTGGGTAAACACCCACGGGACATTCGTGTTGGGGCTGGCGGTCATGGCTGCTTACGGGGTGAGCCGTCTGAAAGGTTTTCGCCTGGGGAAGTTCGTCGCGCAGGCGTGGAGCGTCTCGCAGCGCCGGCAATTGGCGGTGGTTTCTCTGATCTGCTTACTGGTACTTC
>JBEKUI010000318.1:0-4570 GCA_049515175.1 Terriglobia bacterium | reverse complement strand
CGTCAGCGGCAAACCCATGGCGGATCTGTGGCGCGAAGACCTCGTGCCTTTTCGCGAGCTCTTGCCGCAGTTGCCGATGACCTTGATCGGCAACGCCGCGTACAAAGCTTATGACTTTGACCACGCGCAACCCGCCTCGCTCTCTGCACCCGTGGTCACCGGGTTGCTTCGGGTCAAGCTCGGCTTTCGCGGACTCGCGTTGGCGTATGATCTCGAATCGCCAGAGGTACGCGGGGGACCCGACTTCGGTGAAGCCGTGATTGCAGCGATGAACGCGGGCTGTGACTTGCTCGTAGTGAATCAGGAAGAGTCGATGGAAGTTGGCTGCCGGGCGCTCGAAGCCGCTCTCGAAACCGGCAAGCTGCTCCCCCAACGGATTGAAAACGCGATGAGACGAATTCGAGTCAGTCAAAAGGGATTGAGGCGCCCGAGCGGGAAGCTCTCAGCGCGCCGATTTGCCCGGCTTGCACACGAGTTCGAAGAATTTGGCCGACTGTTCAGGACGGGAGGCGAGATTGAAGCATAATCGGAAGAGGGAGAAATCACGCTTGGCCGTCGGGTTGATGTCAGGAACCTCGATGGACGGCATCGACGCCGTGCTGGTGCGCATCAGTGGACCGCCGGAAAAGCCACGCGTGCGCTTGCTCGCTTTCCTCACGAAGCCTTACCGGCCCGCCGAGCGAGAGGCAATTGCGCACGTCGCTTCCGGCGGTCCGGCGGGGGCAAGCGTCATCAGCCAATTGAATTTCTGGCTTGGCGAACACTTCGCCGACGCGGCATTGGCCGTGTGCCGGCGCGGCGGGGTCTCCCCGCAAAGCCTGTCCGTCATCGGGTCGCACGGGCAAACGATCTACCATCAGGGGACTCACTCACGCGAGGCGGGGCGGGAGATCGCAAGCACATTGCAGATTGCGGAACCGGCAGTGATCGCGGAGAGGGCCGGCGTACCCGTTGTTGCGGACTTTCGCACCGCGGACATGGCGGCGGGTGGACAGGGCGCGCCGCTCGTCCCGATGGTGGATTACCTCCTGCTGCGCGATGCGCGTGAGGGCCGCGTGGCGCTCAACATCGGCGGCATCGCCAACTTCACCGTGATTGCGGCGCGTGCCAAGCCGGAAGACGTATTCGGTTTCGACACCGGCCCGGGAAACATGGTGATGGACGCACTCGTGCGCCACTTCACGAAAGGGCGACAGTCGTACGACGCTGGCGGACGGGTTGCGTCGCGCGGCAAGATCGATGAATCAGTCCTCGCCGAGGCTCTCGCCGATCCTTTCTTTCAGCGCCAGCCTCCCAAGAGCGCGGGGCGCGAGCAGTTTGGCGAGTCATTCGTGAAAACCCATTTCCTCGCCCGCCGCCGCATGGTCTTCGAAGGCGCCGTGCGCACGGCGACCGAGTTGACGGCGCGAACCATTGCCGATGCGGTCGAACGCTTTGTCTTCCCGCGGGTGAATGTCCATCGCCTGATCGTTTCCGGCGGTGGCGCGCGCAACAAGTTCCTCATGAAACGCCTCGGCGCGCTCCTGCCGCGATTGAAAGTTGAACTCTCCGACCTTCACGGCCTTCCGGTGGATGCCAAGGAAGCGATCGCCTTCGCCGTCCTTGCCGACCGCACCATGCATGGCCTGCCGGGAAACCTCCCCAGCGTCACCGGCGCCCACCGGCCGGTGATCCTCGGCAAACTGGTACGACCGTAGGGGAGTGCTCTACCCTGTCGAGGGCGGCCGGCGGCCTCCCCTACCCGCGAATGTGCAAATACCACAACCCGCAGATGAGAGCTTCGCGCAGGGAACGGAGGGTGCGCTGGAAAGAGTCAGCTTCCAGGGGACTCAAAGGGGCGGGGGAGGGAAAAGCGGTGATGCCTTCGGTGGCGAGCATCAATCGGATGCGGTAGAGGTGGAATCCGTCGCTGACGGCAATGCAAGTGTGCGCGCCACGCTGGCGGAGGATTTGGGCCGCGGCCCGGACGTTCTCATTAGTGGTCTGGCTCTGCGTCTCCGCGACGATCTTAGATGCGGCCACGCCGCGCTGGATCAGGTAGTCGCGGCCCACGCCGCCTTCCGTAAAGTGGGAGTCGCCGCCCGCGCCGCCCGTGGTGATGATCAGCGGAGCGAGACCGCGATCTTCCAGGTCAAAGGCATGGTCGAGGCGGGCTTTGAAGACGGGGGAGGGAGCGCCGTTGTATTGCGCCGCGCCGAAGACCACGATGGCCTCAGCGGGTCGGGCATCGTCGAGCTCGGCCTGCCGCCGCACGGCTTGATAGAGGCAATACTCAGCCGCACCCGCCCCGGCCAGTAACAGCAGGAATCCTACCAAAAGCAAGTGACGCGCGCGAAACAATCAGCCCAGGTACTCCTTCAAATCGGACTCGGGGACGCCGCCCGGGCGGATAATGCGCCCGCGGTCGCCCGTGATCTCTATCACGGTGGAGGGAACGTGTGCTGGCGTGGGCCCGCCGTCAATGATCAACGGCACTGCATCGCCGATTTGCAGCGCCACCTCGTCGGCGGTCGTGCTGGGAGGCTGGTCGGTGTGGTTGGCGCTGGTGCCGATGAGAGGGCGGCCGCAAGCGGCGACCAGCGCCACGACAATGGGCGCCTTCGGCCAGCGCAGGCCAATCTTTCCGGTGTTCCCCGTCACCTTAAAGGGAAGCCGGCGGGCCGCCGGAACCACCAGGGTGAGCGCCCCCGGCCAGAATTTCTCTGCCAGGGTGTAGAAGAGCGGTGGCGGGTCCTGCGAGATTTCGGCCGCTTGGTCAACGGAATCGACCAGCAGCGGCAGCGGCTTATCGACGGTGCGACGCTTGATGCGGCCGATCTCACTTACCGCCGCCAGGTTGAACGGGTCAGCGGCCAGTCCATAGAGCGTGTCGGTCGGAACCGCCACCACCTTTCCACCGAGAATCAATCGGGTGGCGGCGTCCAGAATTTGCTCTAGTTGCGTGGGATCAACTTTAAGAATCTTGGCCATCGAATCGCCATGATGGCTGCCTAGTGACATTGCAGGGTCGCGGAGGGCAGTGGGAAACACGCCTTTCCCCTGCAGGCAGCTCAATGAACAGCACCCTTGGGTGCCACCAGCCTGGGGCCGGTCGCGCGGGGCCTGATGGCCGGTGCTGAATCGGGCGTGGGGCAGACCGTAACATAAGCGCGGAAGCCGGTCAAGCGGAACAGGGGGGCGGTCCATTGCCAAGGGCAATATTGTGACCTAGGGCAAGATTGTCCTTGACTTGAGTTGGTCGAATCGGGGAGAATTCCCTCACATTTTCAGGTGGGCATTCATAACTTTATCACCGGAAATGGGGGTGTTTGCAGTTTGGCTGAAGTCAGACTTCAGGAAGGCGAATCTCTCGAGAACGCGCTGCGCCGTTTCAAGCGCAAGGTGCAGCAGGAAGACATCATCAAGGAGATCAAGAAACACTCCTTTTACTTGAAACCCGGAGAAAAGCGGCGGGTCAAGCAGGCTTTAGCACGTAAACGCAGTCGCAAGAAAGCCAGACACGAACAGGATTAAACCTGCTCCCGAATGGGCGGGGGGCGTACAGCATGCACATCCCCCCGCCAGTCCGAAGGGCAGGTGGGGCCCGTTCGAACAAGGGAGCCGTGCATGGAATACCGGGATAAGGTGTTGAAGTGCGTCGACTGTGGGACTGACTTCGTCTTCACCGCCGGCGAGCAGATCTTTTACGCGGACAAGGGCTTCAGGAACGAGCCCAAACGCTGCAAGAATTGCAAGTCCCAACGCGGGCAGAACCACGGCCAGGGACATACGCGTTCGGAAACTACCACGGTGTGCTCGCAGTGCGGCAAGGAGACGACCGTCCCGTTCCGACCGACCCAGGGACGGCCGGTTTACTGCCGCGAATGCTTCCAGCAGCGACGCAACACCGCCGCGGCCCCGGCGTAGGTAGTGCAAGCGGTTGGCCGCGCGACCCGCTGGCATTCGACCCTTAGGCGGCGCCTGCCTGATGGAGGGCTGGTGTTGGGCCCGTCTGCAGCTCTTCATTTCCTCTCCCGATCGGAAAGATTTCTCAAAAAGAAATTCTTCCTCTCCCCTGCCATCCTGCGCGTTGGCCCGAGCTGATTGCGAGTTCGCGGGAGGCGAACTGGCCAGGGCGCGACGACCTGAGCTAGAATCGATAAGCCAGCATGACAAAGTTCCATCTTACCAATTTCGGCTGCCGGGCCAGCCAGGCCGACGGCGCGGCGCTCAAACGGCAACTGCTCGAGGCGGGGTTTCAAGAAGGGGCGGGTTACGCCGAGAGCGAAATTGCCGTCCTCAATACCTGCACCGTTACCGCTACCGCCGACGCGGAAGTCCGCCAGATTATCCGCCGCATCCGCCGTGCCAACCCGGCCTGCCGGATTCTCGTGACCGGCTGTTACGCCCAGCGCGCCCCGGAGGAAATCGCCAAGCTGCCGGGCGTCGCGTGGGTCGTCGGAAACTCCCACAAACATCTGGTGACCGAGATCCTGCAAGGACCGGAGTCAGAAGTCAGGATTCAGGATTCAGGAGAACAGAAGTCAGGAGTTAGAAGTGGGGAGTCAGAAGAAGGAATTCAGAATTCAGA
>JBEKUI010000317.1:0-4585 GCA_049515175.1 Terriglobia bacterium | reverse complement strand
GCCGTGGTGGGGGCCGCGTAGCGCGGTCATCAAGGCTATACCCCAATCCGAGGGTCATCGCAAGCGCCGCGCTGGCAGAGGACCATCTGCCAGCATCAGCCAGAAGTACCGCGCACCTATGACCAACCACCCGCGCCTGGAGCAATTCCCAAACTGGCTCTTGAGTCAGTTGTCCAAGTTGGTTTTTCTGGGCTCGATGCGAAAGTACCCACCTTTCCGAATGGCGAGCGTCCAACGAAGGATCGCTTCACTCAGGAGCAGTTCATTCAGCCGTCCCATTTTCACGTTTTGTTCGTGTAGTTGGATTGCCAGCAGCGGTGTCCCCTTCAGGACCCATAGTACGTCGGCTCCGTCTTGCCCAATGCGCACCTTGCAGCCACAGGCTGCGCCAGCTTCACCCAGCGCCCGCAGCACCGCCTTCCTTGCGGGCGGATAGTCATTTTTCTCCCCGCAGTTCTTGATTCCCTGGCGAACGAAGGTCGGTATTATGAAGAACACGGACTGCGGCAAAAGGCTTGTTCCTCTGATTCTCCAAAGTGTTTTGGTGCCCGCAATCCCGTTGCGATTCAAGCGAGCTACAGTCAGGATCTGTCCGTCAGGGGACAGGCGCAGCTTGAGAGTTTGTGATGTCATGATTTCCTCCGTGGTTTTGGGGCAGTGGCCCCGCAGCGTGGCAGAACCACGGAGGGTGGATTAAACTGCCGGGCGCTTCGGGGCCGCTACACCCTAAGTGAATTTACTTTTGACGTTTGGTAGGGAGGGCTCAGCATCTTCAGAGTTCAAGGCTGCTTTGGGTCGCCCCGAGGGCGCGGCTCCTTCTGGTTTCTTCAGTACGACAATCCATCCAACTCCTTCGCAGTGGTACTTGTTTTCTCTTTCTGCAGAATGCCTCTATTAATGGAAACCTATACTCTATATAGGTTTCCTTCCCGGCTACTCTATAGCTGGGAATAAGAAGGTATAGAGATATAGAGCCTATAGAGGCGCGTGGCGTTCCTGCCAACGGACTGGCAAAACCGCAAAACGGCACTTCCCTTTAGGGGTTGCCGTTTTGTGGTTTTGGCTCACCACGGGTGAAGCATTGCTGAGGAAGAGAGGGAGCAACACGAATAATTAGCTCTCCGGGTGGTCCCGGGTTTCGGACGCGTTTGTATCAAGATTGTGGGAACTCGACAGCATTCGCGGAATTGGGTATGTTCTGTGACATCTTAGGAAGTGAAGGACTCCTATGGCGACCGAAGCCACTTTAACTGTGTCTAGAGACGGCTCTCGGAGGTATTCTCCGCGTCTCCCCCGAGGCAAGGAAACAGGCGTGCTGGTGAAACGGATATGGCCACGGCCGAAGTTGGCTATCCGCACCGGCAAGCGCGGGATAGAGTTCATATTCCGCCTGCCGCGATCACTTCGCAAGTTGGGACGCCATCAGCGAAAGGTGTTGGGAGCGCTCGGCTACCTAAAGGGGAAGGGTTGGGCCGGAGCAATAAAGACAGCGTATGCGCAAGTTCAGGTTGGGAAAAAGCCGGTAGACCAGCAGTTCGAAAAGTGGCTTTACAAGGTGCTTACACGAGCAATTGGAGTCTGGATTGAAGAAACGGCCACACTGATGGGTTCAAGGTATGGTCCGTGGAAGAGGCGAACGATTAAGAATCTCGCAACACATGTAAAGCGGAAGCCAGGCCCCCGTACGTCTCCCAGCCAACGAAGTGCACGGGCAAAACAACGAGACGAGATGGCAGTCAGGTGCGCCAAACGGTATGAGTTCTTGAAAGAAGAAGTGGCGAGACTACGGCAAGTCATCAATGAGCGCAAAACTGCCGGTGTAATGGATGAAGCTGCTTTGAGGAAGGTCATCAGGAAAATGTTCCGCGCTGACTGGGTTCAATACGTCACGAGTGGAACGGCATTTGACCACTTGGTGGATTTCAGCACCCGTATGAAGGTGTCACGGTCGCTGACTAGTCTAGATTGGATGGACCGTGAACTTGCAGTTGGAATTCTGTTGTGCGAAGAAAAAGCAAGGAACCCTCTGACACGATTCGGCCCGTACACCTTGTACCAGGAATACATTCTTCGAGGAAATTCCCTTCAGAAGAAGCTCAGTCGGCGTTTACAGCCTTCCACGTAGTCCGACCGCCTTTTGACTCATTTAATTGGAACCCAATTCTCCCTGGTTTCGCTTCTCCTCGTCTTCTTGGAGAATGGGCGTCGTAATCAAGGCGGCGCTGTCGCACTTCCGGTGGACACGATTTGAAAAAGGATCGACAACAGGTTCCCACCGGAAGGGACGAAGGCCCACAGGCCAAAACGCGACCGGTCGCCCAAATCCAAGGAGGTGTTGAATGATGCCGGCCGTTGATACGTGCAAGGGGGGCTTCCCCTCACAATTCCTAGGAGCACTTTTCACAGGTGCCCTCGGGGATGCAAGCTTAGAACTCGAACTCCGTTGTATCCGCCACAGCGACAGTCAGGTGGTCAGGCGCTTTTACCGGAGCGCTGCTGACCTTAGGAAGAATTGGCCCGAAATTCTCAGGTTGAACGAGCAGCATTACGACATCTATTTCGGCGCGATTCCCCGCGACCCGAAAGCTGGCCATAAGCTGCCACAACCTTTGTTGCTTACTTGTCTATGGGCGGACATCGATGTTGGCCCCGGAAAACAGAATGAGAGGCTTATCGAGGTACTGACCCGCATCCGTGCCTTCAAACCCAGGCCCTCCCTTATCGTGAAGTCTGGTCACGGGGTCCACATCTATTTCTTACTTAAGAAGCCGACTCGGATTGAAGCAATCAAAGCGAAGACGCTTCTCCGTGCCTTGGCGAAAGCGTTGCGTGCGGACTTGCAGTCTGCTGAGCCAGCCCGAGTTCTCAGGCTGCCGGGGACTGTGAACTGGAGAAACGAGAAGAAGCCGAGTGAATGCCGCGTTCTGGCCCTCAGCAGGAAGCGGCGCTACCGGCTTTCGAAGCTCAAGCAGTTATTCGGTATCCAGGCGGGCGATGGCGTGCATCTCGAACAGAGCGGCACTGAAGACTACTTCGAATTCTTCAGCAAACATGTGAAAGACCTGCGTGCGACCGGCGAAATGCAGGCGATGGGCCTATGCCCTTTCCACGACGACCACCGGCCTTCCTGGTCACTACGGGTGACGGATGGTGTCTGGCATTGCTTCGGCTGCGGCAGGTCGGGGAGTGCCCTTTCTTTCTGCTTGATGCGAGGAATCGAGACAAACCTTTGCCCCAAGGTAGCTCGCTTACAGGAACACAACGCACTGGCCATTGAGAACGGCGGGTACTTCATGTGGAAGCGGCGGGCCGGAAAATGGGAGAAGCGACGGATTACAGACTTCATTCTGGACTGGGGGGAGGAGAACCGGGTAAGCGACAAGATTCGGCTTGAGGATCGGGTGTTCAAGGGCAATTTGGTGACGGCCGAGGGAGAGCAGATTCCGATCCGTCTTTCAAACGATGAGTTGTGCTCAAATCCCCAATTCTATGAGGCGTTGATCCTGGCAGCAGGCACAAAAATCTCGTTGAGCGAGCACGACGCAGGGAACATCCGGCGGGCCAGCTTTCTGCTCTCAAGTCCCCGCCAAATCGTCACGTGCATGGATTTCGGGTTTCAAGACGACAGTCGGTTCGTTACTCAGTCCCTGCTGGTCACGGTTGACGGGGTAAACCCTGCAACTGAAGGGATAGTGGACCTCAAAGGGATTGAGCACGCGCGTTTCCTAGACCTGAAAAGACTGAGTTCTGAGGAGGTCGCATATTTGTTGAAGCATATCCGCGATGATCTGCTTGAGCTGCATCCGCACCGGATCACCTACACGTTGCTAGCGTTCCTTGGTGCCGCTCCATTGATGCATTTCATGGAAGACACAACCAGGTACGCCCTTTGGCTTGTCGGCCTATCGGGTACGGGGAAGAGCTTTATCGCCAAGCTGATCCAGTGCTTTTACGGGGACTTTATGGCCGAAGGACGCCCGGTCAGTTGGGCTTCCACGCCGAACAGCCTTCAGTTCATGGGCTACTACTTCAAGGATTGCGTGTACCTAATTGATGACTATAAGCCGGTTATGATCCACAACCCCGGTGAGGTCATTCGCTTCCTGCAAAACTATGCGGATTTCTACGCGCGAAGTCGGCTGACCTCAGAGATCCAATCCCGCAAAGACTATTACGTCCGTGGGTTACTGCTGACGACGGGTGAGGACCTGCCTGCCGGCCATGCTTCGGTGATCGCGCGTTCCCTCATTGTGAATGTCCCCAAGCGGCCCTTGGACACGAAGCGTGGGGGCCGGTGCCTGGCTCGCTGCAAGGACTACCCCGGAGTTACCGCCAGCTACATTCATTTCCTTCTGCGCCTCCCAAACCTTAGGAAAAGAGTGAATGCGCTTGTGCGGAAGTACCTTGCGCGGTTCCTTGAGGGAATCAAGCGCGAGGATAACTCCGCCCGGATCGCACGCAACCTAGGAGCCTGTCGGAGATAGATTTCGACTCCTACGGAGGTAAGGCTGAAGATTGTTCCGAGACAGGGGCTTGTTCTTATTGACAGGATGAGGAATGGTTGTAGGATGAGGTTATGAGCAAA
>JBEKUI010000316.1:0-4607 GCA_049515175.1 Terriglobia bacterium | reverse complement strand
GCGGCTCCGAACCAGATCCGGAAAAGGTCGAGCATAGTGGCAAAGTTATAGCAGATCGGATTCTCATCCGGGCTTTCATGTCATTGATTTCACAATCGGATGGAATAGTGGCGAGTGACAGATGAAATTGAGGATACTGCCCGGAAGCGCCGAGATGGCGCTCGACATGGTCATACACCCACCTCCTCCGGAGTGAGAGGACAGCCCAGAACGGCAGTTTCGTTGCGCGCCGCAAGCTTGCTCATGACGCGCCTCCTCCAACGACGGGCAAAGCTGATTTCCAGGATGTAATTCAGCAAGGTGACAGCGGGAACCAAAGGCATCAGAGGCAAAAGGATCGAGGCTAGCGGATTGTCCACCATCATGGCCGCCGAGATAGAAAGGACATCCCGCGTCAACTTCCAGTAGTTTCCTTCCGAGCCGGAAACAATGCTCTTGCCGAGCCTGAGCCCTTCGAGGAACTCAGCACGGTTGCGCGCGCGGGGCACTTCAGTGAAGGCGGCGCCTGCGGAGTGCAGCGTGTGGCCATCGCTGCCGCCTATCATCGCCTTGTTCGTCAGTTCCGCCATTTGCCTGGCCAGACGGTTGTTTCCCGGCAGAATGTGACCGTTCAGGACCTCGAACACGGGGAAGGCCGCTTCAATGAGATCGAAGTCGTCCATTTCTCGCCGGCCCGTGAGATGGGAAAAGGCGTGATTGAGGCTGAAGAAGATTTCTTGCTCGTTTAGGTAGGCCAGCAGGGAAGAAAGATCGTCGCGCCGCCGCTGGATTTCTACGTGCTGCCGTTCATCGATGTCATACACACCTACATGAATCTCGGTCCCGGTCGGCATCCGGCAAGTGACTTCTTCGCTGAGAAAGAAGTCCTCATACCGCCCGAGCTCTTCCACCGCCTCAATGGAGTCATGGTCGGTCACCGTGACCAGATCCATCCCCACCCACTTGAGCTTTTGGTAGACCGCTTGTGGTTCGCTATAGCACTCGCGGCACACACTCCGTAAAAGGGGGATCGTGCACATTCCGGAGTGAATCGTGTGGACATGCAGATCGCATCGCACAGGCCAGGTTAATAAACACCAGTTAAGAAATAATTACACGCACTGTAAATGTCTGTTACACACTAACGTAATACTCCTGTAACAGGGCTGTGTGAGCATAAGGTGGGATGCATCGAATCGATCTTGTTTTCTTCGACGCCGGAGGCGGGCACCGCAGCGCCGCAACAGCGCTGAGTGGGGTTCTTGAGCGGGAAAGAGGCTCCTGGGAGGTTCGGAGGGTGAACTTGCAGGAGATCCTGGATCCCATCGATTTGTGGCGTCGAATCACCGGGACCAGGTTGCAGGACCTTTACAACGCGATTCTGAGGAAAGGTTGGACGCTGGGCAGCCCTTACTTGCTGCGGGTTCTTCAGGGTGTCATCCGCTCCTATCATGACGATGAGGTACGGCTCCTGCGCGACTTCTGGAGAAAGGATCCACCGGATCTCGCCGTTTCGCTGGTCTCCCACTTCAATCGCGCCTTGCGGGAAGCTATCGCTGCAGCAGCGCCCGGTACGCCGTTCGTGACCATCCTCACAGACCTGGCAGATTATCCGCCGCATTTTTGGATTGAGCGCCAGGAACAATTCTTCATCTGTGGCACAGAGAAGGCGGTCGAACAGGCTCGCGCAATAGGCATTTCCCAAGACCGGATCTTCCAGACCTCGGGGATGATCGTCCATCCCCGATTTTACGAGCCCATTGAAATTGATGTCAGGGTGGAACGGAGCCGGCTCGGATTGGATCCTGCCATGCCAACGGGCCTCGTGATGTTCGGCGGGCAGGGATCAAAAGCGATGCCAGAAATCGGCCGCATATTGGATGAGGCGGCGCGGGATGTTCAATTGATCTTCATATGCGGGCGCAATGAGAAACTGGCGGTAGAACTGAAGAACATCGCCAGCCGCCGCCCGCGATTGATCTTGGGATTTACGACTGAGGTCCCCTATTACATGTCCTTGTCCGATTTCTTTATCGGCAAGCCCGGTCCGGGGAGTATCAGCGAGGCGCTGGCAATGAACTTGCCGGTCATCGTTCAAAAGGACGCTCGGACGTTACCCCAGGAGCGCTACAACGCCGATTGGATTCGGGCGCAGCAAGTTGGCATCGTGGTGGGCAGGTTCACTGGCATAGCCGCCGCGGTAAATGAACTCCTGAGCTCTGAAAACTTCAGCCACTATCGCTCGAATGCAGCGGCATTCAGAAACCGTGCCGTCTTCGAAATACCTGAGTTTTTGCAGGGACTTGTGAAGAAAAGAAAATCTGCTGTGGTGGCGTTTGTTTGAGCAGTCCTGCATAAGTTCGGTCAGGACGACCCGCGAAGGAGGACGCTTTGTGGCGCAGTCGCTTCCGGAGCGGGGTAGACGGACTGAGATGTATGCTAACTCCGATCAGAGAAGTGGCAACGATCGAGGCAGTCTTTTCACGTGAGGACTCGCTTGCTGAAGTGGTCGAAGACCACATTCGCTCCGCCAACCATTCCATCCGCGCGGCGGTCTACCGCTTCAACAGCCGACGGATAGCCCGGGCACTGGGCGAGGCGCACAGAAAGGGAATTCGGGTCTGTCTTGTCATCGACAATGGCCGATACGATGGCAGTCGAGCCACTCAGGAACTCCTGGCAAAAGCTCCTTACCCGTTTCGGCTGGCGCAGGGTCGACATGGAGAATCCTCGAAGATGCATCACAAGTTCATCGTTCTGGATGAGTGGGCAGTCCTTACGGGAAGCTACAACTGGACCTATGCTTCGGAGGAGAAGAACTACGACAATCTGCTCATCCTGAGAGAGCCCTCATTGATTCAGGCGCATCGCCGGGAATTCGAGGAGTTGTGGGCTGAGGGAATTGAGCCGCACCTAGCGGGCAGTTCCGGGTAGACGTCTTGTTTCCCCACTTCGATACCCGCTTTGCAACTATGCCAAGGAAAGCCCAAGCCGACGACGAGGAACTCACGCAATCAGAACTCGAGCTCTACCTCATGCGGCATGGCAGCGCCGGAAAACCTGTCGGGGATACATTTGGCCAAGATTTCCGGCGCCCATTAACTGCCGAAGGGGCCGAAAAGGTTCGCAAAATTGGCGCGGGTCTGAAGCGCCTGGGGGTGAAGCCCGACTGGATCGTGACCAGCCCCCTCGTTCGGTCTCTACAGACAGCGGACATCCTCGCGACGATCCTCAGCCCGGCTTTCCCTGTAAGCACCTCAGACTCGCTGCGCCCCGGTTGCTCGGCGGAAGGCTTCGTCCCGCATCTGGCTGATCACCCGAAACGGAGGAAAGTGCTGGCGGTCGGCCATGAACCGGATTTGAGCCAACTGGCTGCGCGTCTCATCGGGTCCGATGCAGTAGCGCGCTTCTCTCTCAAGAAGGGAGGATGTTGTTTGATCAGTCTTTCCGAAGTCCCGCCAACATCATTTGGCCAGCTCGTGTGGTGGGTTACGCCCCGAATTCTAAGGGGGATTTCTTAACGTTCCTGGCAGGCGAAGCTACCGGTATGGGGAAGCCCCGCCAGTGGGAGTTGAGTGGGGCAGACGCACTCACTTTCGGGTAGCACCCGCAGTGACCGCCCATACGGGAATTCGAGTTCAGGAGGTAAATCACTACTATGAGATCAAAAATCGTAATCATTGAAGACGAAAAAGACATCGTTGACCTCGTCCGGTATAACTTCCGCAAGGAAGGGTTTGAAGTATCCAGCTTTGGAGCGGGCCGCGAAGGGTTGGAAGCCGTGCGGCGCAACCCTCCGGACTTGGTGCTTCTTGACATCCTTTTGCCGGATATGGACGGCTTCGAAATTTGCAGGTGGCTGCGCGCCGAAGAGCGGTTGAGGGCGTTACCGATTATTTTCCTTACTGCAAAAGGGGAAGAAATCGACCGCGTTCTGGGACTGGAAATCGGCGCCGACGACTACGTGGTGAAGCCGTTCAGCCCGCGTGAGTTGGTGGCACGCGTGAAAGGGATGTTGAGGCGGCAAGCGCCTACGCTCGGAAGGTTGGAGGTGATTGAGACGCGCAATCTGAAGCTCGATGCGGCCACGCACGAACTGGTCATTCGTGGAAAGGACATCGAGCTGAGCAATCTGGAGTTCAAGTTGCTGCATTTTCTGGCCTCGCACCCCCGCCGGATCTTTGCGCGCGACCAACTGCTGGATGAGGTTTGGGGACGCGACCGCTTCGTAACTCCACGCACAGTGGATGTTCATATCCGGCGACTGCGGGAGAAGATCGAGCTGCAGCCCGACAGCCCCGAATACGTTCAGACTGTCCGAGGGGCTGGCTACAGGTTCATTAGTGAAATCCCAGACGCTGAGACAGGAACCGGGCTGGATTCCTGAAGTCCCTACCCATGCTGAGCCCATCCGCGATGTAAGCCAACTTGTCCGGAATTCACCTCAATACTCTCTTTGATCCCCAGAAATTAACGGCAAATTCACGCGAGCTTCACAGGCCCTTAAACCCGAATTCACAAATTAGGATGCACTGTTCCGTTGTAATCCGATAGATTGAAGTTGGTTAAACAAAATCTACGGAGGAACAGAACAGTGCATCGAGAAATTAGCGCGCTTTGGGGAAAAA